>CAZCDO010000012.1:0-39578 GCA_964497135.1 uncultured Verrucomicrobiota bacterium | reverse complement strand
CCAACCCCGTCCGCACCCGCTCATCCACCCCCTCATAATGGCCGCAGACAAACACCAGATGCGACTCGGCGCTCAGGGCTACCGCCCGATCCTGGCTGAACGGCCGTCCCTGGGGCGTCATCAAAATCACCCGGGCCCCGGGGGTCCGCACCGATTCGACCGCCGCAAAAATCGGTTCCGGCTTCATCACCATCCCGGGTCCGCCGCCAAAGGCCCGATCATCCGTAGTCTGATGCCGATCCGTCGCAAAGTCCCTCAAGTTGATCGTTCGGTACTCCACTGCCCCCATCAGCGCCGCACGCTTCAACATGCTCTCCTCAAGAAAGCCGCCGATCATCCGCGGAAAAATGGTGATCACATCAATCTTGAGCGGCACAATTGCTCCCGGCCTATTGGACGATCTCCACCACCACCCGTTGTTTCTCCCGGGAAGCCAGACTGGATACCAAAACCTGGATTGCCCCGATCGTCCGGCCACTTCGTCCGATCAAGCGCCCCAAATCCCGCGGATCGCACCGGATCTCCAAAACCGTGGTCTGCCGCCCCGCCACCTGGCTGAGCTGGACAACCTGCGGATGTTCGGCCAACGGCTCGATCAACGATTGGGTGTACGCCTTTAAATCCGGTTTCATTTCGCCACAGGGCGCCGACGACGGATGAGGCTGAGCACCGTTTCTGATACCTGGGCGCCGTGCTTGCGCCAATAGTCGATCCGGTCCATTTTAAGGCTGAAATTTTCGCCTTTGACCTTCGGATCATACCATCCGACATTTTCAATGAACTTGCCGTCACGGGGTGAACGCATATCCGCCACCACACACCGGTAGCTGATGTCCTTGTTGGCTCCCGTACGGGTCAACCTGATCTTTACGGCCATTCCTGTCCTCCCTTACCGACCGCCACCGATATCGCCGGAGAAACGGTCCTGTCTGTTGCAAAACGAATAAAATGCCAGATTACCGCATCCATTGCAACCTTTTTTGCATTCGCCCAAATTGGCGGGCCATCTTGCGGGCCTGGTCAAACTGCCGGAGCAGGTCATTCACATCGGTCACTGTGGTGCCACTACCCCGGGCGATCCGTTGCCGACGGCTGGCCTTGATAATATCCGGATTACGCCGTTCCCCGGGCGTCATGCTCCGGATGATCGCTTCGTTACGCTTGACAAAACCCTTCATCTGATCGGCCCCGCCCGAGGCCATGTGCGATCGCATTTGGTTCCGCTCTCGTCCCCCCATCGGCAGTAAATCGAGTAAATTCTCCATCGGCCCCATCTTTTTCATCTGCTGGATTTGCTCCAGAAAATCCTGCAAATCGAACCGATTGCTTTTCAGCCGTTTCTCGAAATTGGATACGGCTTCGGGATCGGCAGCCAGTTGTGCTTTTTCCACCAGGCTGATCACATCGCCCATCCCCAAAATCCGGGAAGCCATCCGCTCCGGATGAAACGGCTCCAGGTCGCCCTGGTGTTCCCCGGTCCCCGTAAAGACGATCGGACAGCCGGTCACGGCATGAATCGATAACGCGGCGCCGCCACGCGCATCCCCGTCCAATTTAGTCAGAATCAGACCGGTTAAACCGACTTCCTTGTGAAAGACCTCGGCGACATGCACCGACTCCTGACCGATCGCGGCATCGACGACCAGCAACACATTGCGCGCCTTGACCGCGGTCTGCAGGTCTTTCAACTCAGACACCAGGTCGGCGTCGATCTGGAACCGCCCCCCGGTGTCGAACAGCACGATGTCGCGGGTCGCATCCCAGGCCGCCTTCAAGGCCCGCGCACCTAAAGCCGGAACCGTCTCCCCGGCTTGGGGCGTGAGGATATCCACCCCCGCCTGACGGGCCAATACAGTCAGTTGCTCCACCGCCGCCGGACGCCGGATGTCAGCCGCCGCCAACAATACATTTCGGCCCTGTCCCTTCCAATGCGCAGCCAATTTACCGGCCGTGGTGGTCTTGCCCGATCCATGCAACCCCACCAACATCACCACCGCCGGAGTTCCGTTCAAATCCGGAGGCTGGGCATTGCGGCCCAATAAAACGACCAGTTCGTCATGAACTCGCTTGACGATCTGTTGCCCGGGCGTAATGCTCCCCAAAACTTCCTCGCCCAGGCATTTTTGGGTCACCTGTTCGATGAAATCACGCGCCACCTGGAAGTTGACATCCGCCTCCAGCAAGGCCATCCGAACCTCGCGAAGCGCATCCCGAACATTGGATTCGTTCAGTTTGCCCGCCCCGCGCAACCGGTCAAAAATGCCCCCCAGGGCGTTGGATAATGAATCGAACACGGAATCCGTCCTTACTTGACTGCCGGCTCCAGCGCCTTGAAGACCAGCCCGTTTTCTCCCCGGTCAACGGCGACGGTCATCCCTTCGCCAAAATCGCCCCTTAAAATTTCCTCGGCCAGGGGATCCTCCAACTGACTCTGAACGGCGCGGCGCAGAGGCCGCGCGCCCAAGGCCGGATCGAATCCCTTTTCCAACAGGTAGTCCCGCGCGGCATCACTCAATTCGATCGTCAGTCCTCGCGCCGACAGCCGGCCGTAAATCCGTTGTAACTCGATCTGCAGAATCCGGACCACATCGGCCCGCTCCAGGGGCCTGAATACCACGATCTCATCCATGCGGTTCAGAAATTCAGGTTTGAAGACCCGCTTGATCTCCTCCAACATCCGTCCCTTGATCGCGGCATAATCGTGAGCGCCCTTTCGCTCCCCGCTGAATCCCAGCCCCCCGCCTTTCCGTAACAAATCAGTCCCCAAGTTCGAGGTCAGAATGATCACCGTGTTCCGGAAATCGATATGCCGGCCAAAACTGTCGGTCAGACGTCCTTCTTCCAGAATCTGCAACAGCATATTCATCACATCCGGATGGGCCTTTTCCACCTCGTCAAATAAAACCACCGAATAGGGCCGGCGCCGGACTTTTTCGGTCAACTGCCCACCCTCATCGTACCCGACATATCCCGGAGGGGACCCCACCAGTCGCGAGACGGTGAATTTCTCCATGTACTCGGACATGTCGAGTTGGATCAGCGCATCGGCATTGTCGAACATGAACTCGGCCAGCGCCTTCGCCAACAACGTCTTGCCAACCCCGGTCGGCCCCAAAAACACAAACGATCCGATCGGTCGGCGGGGATCTTTTAAATCCGCCCGCGAACGACGCAGGGCCCGGGAGACGACCCCCACGGCCTCATCCTGGCCGATGACCTTGCGGGACAACTCCTCCTCCATCTTGAGCAACCGGCTTAACTCCTTGCCATCCAACCGGCTCAACGGCACCCCGGTCCATTTGGCGATCACCTGTTTGACCTCTTCAGCGGTCACTTTGATCCGCCGCTTGCGCACTCCGTCATCCCACTTTTTGACCGCCCCGGCCAAAGCCTCGCGCAACTGGCGCTCCCGATCGCGCAGTTTGGCCGCTTCCTCAAACTTTTGGTCCCGGATCGCCGCCTCCTTACGCTGGCGGACCTTCTCGATCTCCAACTCCCGTTTGCGCAGTTCCGGCGAACGGGTTGAGGCGACAATCCGCGCCCGCGCCCCCGCCTCGTCGATCGTGTCAATCGCCTTGTCGGGAAGATTTCGCCCCGTCAAGTAGCGATCGGTGAACTGAGCCGCCGCTTCGATGGCGTCATCGGTGAACACCACTTTGTGGTGCTCCTCGTATTTGTGGCGGATGCCCTTCAAAATTTCGATCGTATCCTCGACACTCGGCGCCTCCACCCGGACCGTCTGGAACCGGCGCTCCAAGGCGGAATCCTTCTCGATGAATTTGCGGAATTCGTTGACGGTCGTCGCCCCAATGCACTGCAGTTCACCCCGCGCCAACGCCGGCTTGATGATGTTGGAGGCGTCCATCGCGCCCTCGGCCGAACCGGCGCCCACCAGGGTGTGCAGTTCGTCGATAAATAAAATAATATTGCCCGAGCGCTTGATCTCGTCCATGACGGCCTTGATGCGCTCTTCGAACTGCCCCCGGTATTTCGTTCCCGCAATCATCAAGGCCAGGTCCAGGGTGATCACCTTGCGCGTCCGCATCTGCTCGGGCACGCGCCCCTCGATGATCGCCTCCGCCAACCCCTCCACGATCGCCGTCTTGCCCACACCCGCATCCCCCAGCAATACGGCGTTGTTTTTCGTCCGCCGACAGAGGATTTGGATCGTCCGTTCCAATTCATCCCGCCGACCGATCACCGGGTCTAATTCCCCTTTGCGCGCCATCTCCGTCAGGTCCCGGCCAAAGGCGTTGAGCGCCGGGGTTTTGGATTTGGCCGGCGCCGCCCCCCCCGCCGCGGGGGTTCCCGCCGGTGCCCCCGCCGGAGCCCCCGCTCCCGGTGCATGCGACTCACCCGCCGCCGCATCTTCGTCGCCCGGCTCGAAATTGGGATCCAATTCCTTCATCACCTCCACTCGGGTCGTTTCCAGATCGACACTCAAATTGCGCAACACCTGGGCGGCCACCCCTTCCCCCTCCCGCAACAGGCCCAGCAGGATGTGCTCCGTCCCGATATAGGTGTGATTCAAGGCTTTGGCTTCAGCCGCCGCCAATTGCAAAACCTTTTTCGCCCGCGGGGTGAACGGCACGTTCCCCAGGGTCTTGGTCGCCGGACCCTGCCCCACCGCTTTCTCGACTTCCATCCGCACCGTTTCGAGGGAGATATTCATCCGCTCCAAAACCGTCACCGCCACCCCTTGTCCCAAGGCGCTTAACCCCAACAAAATATGCTCGGTCCCGATGTAGGGATGGTTGAATCGCTCCGCTTCCGCCCGGGCCAATTGCAGGGCCTGCTGGGCACGCGGTGTATAATTACTTCCAGATCCGTTCATGACATGTTCCTCTGTCTAAATGCCTACGGTCTAACGACCTAAACAACAATTCTTCACAAACCCCATAGTATAGGGCTTCAAGGGGGTTTTACAATCCTTTTGCGCGGTCGGAGGTCAGCGGCGCAGGATAAATTCCGGGGAATCGGATTGTTTTCACGCAAAGGGGCAAGGTCAACCGAATTCGTTGCGCACCACACTCAAGGCAAAGAGGGCCGCCGTTTCCACCCGCAGGGTATTGGGGCCAAAACTGACCGGCAGGGCGCCCGCTTCGGTTGCTGCGGATATTTCGGCCGGGGTTAAGTCGCCCTCCGGCCCGATCAGGATCCCGAGGCGGGAGGGAGGAGCCGAACGCAGGGTCTCCAATACCCGCCGAAGGGGCGGGGCGGCCGGATCCAGAACGCCCATCAGAACCCGGTCGCTGTCCGCAAACAAAGCCGCCCAATCCCGGGGCCGGACGGCACCCGGAATCTCCGGCAAACGGGCAATCCCACATTGCTTGGCGGCACTCAACGCGATCCGTCGCCAGCGCGCTGGGGCGGCACCATCGCCCTCGCCCCGCCCGGAAGGACGAACCTCGCTCCGTTCGGTGATCAAGGGCACGATCCGTGAGGCACCGATTTCGGTCGCTTTTTCAATCAACCAATCCCACCGCGCCCCCTTGGGCAGAGCCTGGTACAGGATGATTTCCACCGCCGGGGCCGAAACCCGTCGCGGCTCGCCCAACCTTAAAACCACCCGTTCCCGGCTGATCGACGCGACTCCCGCCCCCGCAACCCGCCCACAGCCGTCAAAAACCTCAACGTCCGCGTTTTCCCGTCCGCGCAAGACATGTAAAAAATGGTGGGCTTCCTCGGAATTCAGTTCAGGCGCGGGCGCCAGCCAACGATCCGGTTCAAGAAAAAAACGGTGGGCGGTCATGGTCGATCAGGGGGTAGCCCCCTTTTGGATCTCTTCTTTGCGCCGGTAGAAGGCCTCAATCCGGGTTTTGGTCGCCTGGAAAAGAGGATAATTATCGTCAGACGCGGAGTCCCGGAATTCCTTCATGATTTTTTTCTGCCGGGCGTTCAAGTTGACCGGGACTTCAATCGCAATACGCACATGAAGATCACCCCGTCCGTAGCCCTCCAGACTGGGAACCCCCTTGCCCTTCATCCGGAAGATCTTCCCGGATTCCGTGCCCGGATCGATCCGCAACCGGGCCATGCCTTCCAATGTCGGCACTTCGATATCTCCGCCCAATGCCGCCAGATCGGCGGCGACGGGAACCTCGCAAACGAGATCGTCGTCCTGCCGTTGAAAAAGAGGGTGCTCGCGAACATGAAGGACCACGTACAGATCGCCCGCCGTCCCCCCCTGAGACCCGCTTTCGCCCTTCCCCGCAAGTCGCAAACGCGATCCGGTCCCCACGCCGGCCGGGATTCGCAGGGTAATCCGTTTCCGAACCTTGGTGCGACCCCCTCCCTGGCAGGAGGGACAGGGATGAACCACCATCCGTCCGGTTCCGCCACACACCGGGCAGGTCTGTCGCACCTGGAAAAAGCCGCTGGATGAAATCACCACACCCCGCCCGCCACACTGCTTGCAGGTTTGCGGCGCTGTGCCGGGCTTGACCCCACTGCCTTTACAGGTTTCGCATTCCTCGGTCAACGGCAGGGTAATTTCACGGGTGCCTCCGAAAACGGCCTCCTCAAATTCGATTTCAAGGTCGAACCGCAGGTCGGCACCGGGCTGGGGCCCCGCGGTACGGGAGGAACGGCGGCGACCACCACCAAACAACTCCTCGAAAGGACTTCCCCCACCCCCGCCGCCTTCGCCGAACATCGACCCCAGGATGTCCTGAAGATCCGAATAATGGGTGAAGTCGCGCGAAAAATCAAATCCTCCAGGACCAAAGGAGGAGCGCAACCCGTCATGCCCGAACTGATCGTACTGCTTGCGTTTCTCTGCGTCGCTCAAAACTTCGTAGGCCTCGCTCAATTCCTTGAATTTGGCCTCCGCTTCCTTGTTCCCCGGATTGCGGTCCGGATGATATTGCATGGCCAGTTTGCGATACGCCTTGCGAATCTCGTCGGGCGTTACCCCGCGGGCAACTCCCAGCACTTCGTAATAATCCTTACGGGTCCCGCTCATCCGCATTCCTCCCCGGTTGAAGGACTGGGCGGTTTCCCGGTGCTCACCACCACCTGTGCGTGCCGCAGGGTTTCCTTGTCCAAAAAATACCCCTTGCGCGTTTCAATCAACACCACGCCTTCCGCCTGGTCGTCGGAAGGCGCCTGGGAAATGGCTTCGTGCAGTTTCGGATCGAACAGGCACCCCACCGAATCGATCGGCTGAACCGCCTGCTTGCGAAGAATCTCCTGGAATTGCTGGATCACCAGGGTCAATCCACCGATAAAGGCCTCCCCGGCTTGATGCTCCCGCGCCTGTTGCTCGGCCCGTTCGAGGTTATCCAGAACCGGCAGGACATCGAGCAAAACTTTTTCGCGGATGCGGCGACTCCAGTCGGCCTGTTCCCGAGCCGTCCGCTTGCGATAATTATCGAAATCCGCCTGGAGTCGAAGCATCTGCTCCCGCAGGCGGGTTTCCTCGGAAACGGGCAGAGGCAAAACGGTCGCCAACGGCAATTCCCCGTCCAACTCGGGCATCGGGTCGGGAGGCGGCATCTCCGGAAAAGTCGGAACCTCGCTGGGTTCCACGGCGTCCGGGGCCGGCGCCGCAACGGAAACCGGTTCGGATGCGTGCGCGGTATGTTTGTGATGTGTTTTCATGATAGGCAATAATTGTACCAGCGGGTTATTTCGAAATTCGTAAGGCCACCAAGGTCATGTCGTCATATTGCGGCACGTCGCCCGTAAATTGCAATAATTTCTGCTGAACCATTTCAACCAGCCCCTGCAGGGGTTGTCCCTCGCCATCCAGTGCGGAGAGTTGGATGGTTTTCACCAGATTGAGCACTCCCCACTCGTTCTGGCGTTGGTCCATCGCCTCCGTCACCCCGTCGGTATAGACCACCACGGTATCGCCGGGGGCCAGGGTCACACTGACCTCTTCCAAGGCGGCCGAAAAACTGTCGTCATCCGCAATCCCAATTCCGATGCCGGCGGAGTCGATCGTCCAAGGCTTGCCGTGATGGCCGGGATTGACATACGGATGCGTGTGCCCGGCACGGGCGACGCGCAATTCACGGGTATCGAGATCGTAGATCATGTAGAGTATGGTGATGAACATGTCCTCGGCCAGATCGGGGCTCAGAACCACCTGCATCCCCCGCAGGACCGCGGCCGGGGAAAGATTGTTCTGAGCCTTGATGCGCAGGGCGCCCCGGCACAGGGACATGACGATCGCACCGGCCACCCCTTTCCCGGAGACGTCGGCGATCGCAATGCCGAAATGCCGATCGTCGATTTTGACGAAATCGTAATAGTCGCCGCCGATCTGCTGGGCGGCGAGACTGAAGGCGGCCAACTCGGCGCCGGGAATCCGCGGGATCTCCTTCGGCAAAAGGGCGGCCTGAATGTGGTGGGCAATCCCCAGATCATAATCGATCCGCCGCTTCTCCTCCAACGCGGCGCTGAATTTGGCGTAATAAATCGAAACCGAAGCCTGGTCCGCCAAAGCCTGGAGCATGTTCTGATCGGCCTGAATGAAAGGATGCTCATCGACGCGATTGAGGACGACCAGAAGGCCCAACACCTTGTTGCGAAACCGCATGGGACTAAACAGCGCCGAATGGATGTGCAGAAAATCGAGGGAAAACCGGGGCAGACGGCTGTCCTGCTCCCCGTCGCGAATGATCAGCGGAATCCCGGCCGCCGCCACTTCACCCACCAACCCCTGGCCAATCCGTGTGGTTTGAGACTTGACCAGATCGTCGATATACCGCGTTTTGCTGAAAGCCCGCTCGACCCCTTCATCCAAACCCGCCACAATCGGGGGGAAAATTCCCGAGGTGGCGTGCGCCCGCAGGGTCTCGCCATCCTCCTCGGCCAGGTAGATAGCCCCCGCGCCCGCCCGCGTGGTGCGCAAGGCATAAAAAAGAACCCGGCGCAGCAATTCGTGAATGTCGACGTTTTCACCCCCGGAAAAAACATCGCCCACGTCCTGCACAAAACTAAAGACCACATCTTTTTCCTGCAACAGGGCATCCCGCTCCCGCGCCAGGGCGCGCAGGCGCCGAATCAGAATCCACAGGATTCCGGCAATCACCAGAATCAAAAGCAGGACGGTGGATATTTCGGCAATCATGTCTTCTTGTCCGGATCCCCTTGCGCTTTGAGATCCTCCCGCAGATAGGCGAGCACATCCTGGAACTTGGGCAGATTGGCGGGATCGATTTCCACCAGGGTTTCATGCGCCGCCAACATCGTCTCCGTCGCCAGTCGCGTGTCGGGCGTCATCTCCAGGCGCGTCTCCCCGGCCGAACCGGTTTCGCCCACCGCGTCCGCCGGTTCATGGAGCAAATATACCCGGATCAGCCGGGTCAAGCCCAGCGTCTCCAATAAACCCAGACTTTTGGAACTCAGATTGACCGCCACCACTTCGCCTTGATTCGCGGATTTGATCCGGACCGCCAGACCCGCCAAAACCCCCATGAACGTACTGTCCATTCCCGTGCAAAATTTCAAATCCAGGATCAGTCGGCGACAGCCTTTCTCAATTTGCGTGGAAACGAATTTTTTCAAGGCGGGACTCACCTGGAACGAACCCCGTCCGTTCACCCGCACAAAAGCCTTCTCGCTTTCCACGGCCACTAAAATCATATCCGCAGGTACCTTGGAATCCATCTCCGGCCCTTCTCCTATTAAAAATCAACTTCAAAGGATACCATGCAATAGTATCCCCGTCAATCGCAGGCCCGGAAAAACACACCCGCGTCAGGGACCCGAATCCGGTTCGGCCAGGTCCGCCAGCCGCTGATCAAATTCACCGTCATCCTCAATCACCGCCCGTTTTTTCAACTGCTCGACAATGCGGGCCAGGGCTTCGCCCCGGCGGGTATGAACCATCAGGTCTCGAATCTGGTCTTTAACATCCTCGTAGGGGACGGTTTCGCCACCCGCTTCATCGGCCGTCTTTTGCACGAGATGCAGGCCCAACGGGGTTTGCACCACCCCGCTGATCTCCCCGGGTTTCATACTGAAAAGCACTTCGTCGAACTCCGGCAGGGTAATTCCCTGCGTGATCCAGCCGAGACTGCCCCCCGTGCTTTTTCCGGACGGACATTCCGAAAAGGCCGCCGCCAGGTCGCCAAATTCCGCCCCGGCCTGCGCCTGGGCTCGCAATTCCATCAGCCGCGACTCGGCCACCTGCCGGTCCTCGGGCGCGGCCGTTGCCGGCTTGAGTAAAATATGCCGGGCCTGCGCCCGGGGCGGACTCCGGAAATCTTCCGGATGCCCCTCATACCAGGCTTGTAATTCCTCGTCCTCCGGTTCGGGAACAAACCGGGTAATTTCGGCGACCAATCGGTCGATCTGCCGGCCCTGGAGAATCCCGGCCCGCAACTGGTCGACGGTCACTTTTTGCTTTTCGAGCAGAGCCGCAAACCGGTCTTCGCCCCCGGCCTCCTCCGCCATTTTTCGGACGCGTTCGTCGACTTCTTCGGGCGGCACCCGAAGGCCCCGCCGCCGCGCCTCATCCAATAGCAGTTTGGCGCCGATCGCCTGCTCCCGGGCTTTCTTTAAAATCGCCGGCATCTGCCGGCCGATTTCCGCCTTGGGAAGGTGCTCGGAGTAAAATCGAATCAGTCGCTGGAGTTCGGTCAGAATCACCGCATCGGCGATCGGTTCGCCATTCACTCGCAAAGTCATGAACCAGCCTCCCTATCAAATGTTAATACCGCGGGGCAACCGTGACGGCGGGATGGAGATACAAGGGCTCCAAGGGATCGGAATCCACCCCCCCTTGCCGCCGCGCCTCAATCAATCCGCCCACCGCGGCGGCCGTCGGAATCCGCGATTCATCCGCCCAATCGATCGCCAACCGGGCGGCCTCCGCCCCGATCTGCGGCGCCAACCGCGCCCAATCCGGGGTCACCCACCGCGCGCCGGCGGGAACTCCGGAAAAACAATCGGACAGGGGCACCAATTCCCAATCTCCCTGGCGAACGGGAAGTCCGGCCCCTCGCTCGTAACAGACCCGCCAACAGCGCTCCCGCCGGGCATCCCCCAGCACCACCACCCGGTCCGCCGCCGTCCGCTGGAATTCATCCCAGGCCAGGGCCTCGGCACTGCTGACGCCATACACGTCGAGTCCCGACGGCAAAGCCAACCCGCGCACCGCCGTCAACGCCATCCGCATCCCGGAATAGGAACCCGGCCCCAATCCCACGCCAAACGCGTCGATGGTCTCCAGCCGGGCGCTTTCCGTGCCCAGTATTTCGGCCAGCACGCCGAACATTTGCTGGGTGTGAAAACGGTCTTCCATCCACTCCCGCCGGAGCAAACCCCGACCGTCCTCCATCAGCGCCAGACTCCCGGACCGGGTCGATTGTTCCAAAATGAGTCTTTTCATCAGCTCGTCACACTACTGGGTGGGGCGTGTTTCAACAAGAAAAAATTTGTCGGCAACGGCCGTTTAGGGACCGAAGAGGTCCGCCACATTCCCCCAGCGACTTTCCGGATCGGCCATGCAAAAAATTTCTTGTCAAAAATTGGTCTTGCTATTTTGAGCGGGATGAATATGCTATCTGGACTTTTTCGGGGGCGTAGCTCAATTGGTTAGAGTCCCAGACTGTCGATCTGGTTGTTGCGGGTTCGAGTCCCGTCGCTCCCGCCATTTCCATATCAGTAATTTTTATTTTACAGCCTGACCCCGCCTCCGCCCAAAGATTTTCCACCTCCCACCAACTGACGAAACTGACTAAACGGACCGGGTGCCGTCTTGCTTGCGGGCATGGTAAAGGCGTTCAGAAAAGCCACCACCGTTCTCGAAGTCGCGGGCCTGACGGTCCATCAGGCGCTCGGTCAACTAGTGGGCTAAGTTTGCGATACCCGCAGTGTTGCCCATAAACCCGCCCAGCAGCCCCGGATGACAACGCTCTTCCGTCCCGTTTGTCAGACCCCTCACCGTCCTGCATGTCTCCCCCCCCCCTTCAGCCCCCCCACACACCGTTCTATCCATATCTCCGCCCACCCGGCCCGTCTATTAGTCCCCCACACCGTTCTGTCCGTTTTGTCCGTATCAACAAAACACAGCGGTCCAACACCTATTGTCCCGGCTGGATCAACGCCCCGGCCAGGGCATCCCATTGCCCAACCGTCAGTTCTTCCGGACGGCTTTTCGGCTCAATCCCTGCCGCTGTCAAAATCCGGTCCACTCCGGCTGAATCGCACGGCAAATAACCCGGCACCGCGACCCGTCCCAAAATCACCCGGATCTGCTTGCGCCGCTGTGAAAAGGCCGCCTTGGCGACTTTGCAAAAAAGCGCCAACCGCACCCCTTCAGCCGGATTCGGATCGATCCGCTCAAGTCGAACAATCGCCGAGCGGACTTCCGGCGCGGGAAAAAAACAGGCCCCGGAAATGGTTTTGACAATCCGGGCCGCATACCAACGCTGAACCAACACCCCCAATAATCCCCGTTGCCGTCCGCCGGGTCCCGCGGCCAGTCGCTCCGCCACTTCCAACTGAACCGTCAGCGTTAAAGCCTCCGGCGGATCGATCAGTTGCGCCAGTTCCACAATCATCCGGCTCCCGGATGAATACGGCAGATTCGACACCACCTGGGTGATTGCGCCCCGACTCCACCGCATGGGATCCAAATCCAGAAAATCAGATCGAATCAATTCCAGCCGGGGATTCGCGCCAAAGCGTTCCTGTAAATGAGTGTATAACACCGAATCCTTTTCGACGGCCACCACCTTCGCCCCGCGTTCCAGCAGGCCTTCCGTCAAAACTCCCAATCCCGGTCCGATTTCCAAAACGGTATCCCCGGCCCCCGCCTGGGAAGTATTCAGAATCTGATTGCGGATATTGATATCGATGAGAAAATTCTGGCCCAATAGCGGATTGGGTTCCAGGCCGAGTTGACGCATTCGTTCCGCCACCTCGCGGGGACTGGTCAGATTCATGGGTGACGCCCCGCGGTCCCCCGCACATCCACCCGCCAGGGATTGGGACGCCGGGCCAGACGGCCCGCCAGGCGCAGGGCCATCAAGGCACTGTGCGCACTGGCGATCCCGCGTCCGGCGATATCATACGCCGTCCCGTGATCCGGCGAGGTTCGTATCAGGGGCAGACCCAGCGTAACATTGATCCCGGAATCGAAGGCGAGCATTTTCAACGGGCCCAAGCCTTGATCATGGTACATCGCCACCACCCCCCCGTAGCGGCCCTGCCGCGCCTGGTAGAAAAGAACATCCGCGGGAATGGGTCCGACCACCGGCAAGCCGGCCCGCTGCAGACGGCGGATGGCGGGGGCGATCACGGTTTGCTCCTCCCGTCCCAATACGCCCTCGTCCCCGCCATGGGGGTTCAACGCCGCAATTGCAATTTCCGGCTGGCGCACGCCCATCCATCGCAAACCTTGTGCCAGAAGGGTAGCCGCTTCTTCAATCGCCTTGCCATTCAAACGCCGGGCGACCTCCGCCAGCGGCAGATGCCGGGTTGCCAATACCACCCGCAGGCCGCCGCCCATCAAGAGCATGGCCACCTGCCGGGCACCGGTCAAATCGACCAGCATTTCCGTGTGTCCCGGATAATCGACTCCCGCGCGATGCAGACCGGCCTTATTGATCGGCCCCGTGACGATCCCGTGCAAATCTCCAGCCATTCCCGCGCGAACGGCCGCCTGGATCCAGGACACGGCGGCTCGGGCCCCGGCGGCGCGACATAGGCCGGGAGGGGGAAGATCCTTCAACACGGGCCCGGGATCCCATTGAACCACGGCTGCGGGGGCCGGGCCGGCACCGGGTATCCAGACGGGAGGAACGGGGCAATGCAACCGGCGGCACCAATGCCGGACCAATACCGACGATCCCACCAGAACCCGAACCCAGCTCGGATGGACAGTGGAATCATACGCGGCCTTGACCATCACTTCCGGGCCGATCCCGGCGGGATCACCCAAGGTCAGGCCCAGAACAACCTGGCCGACGGCGCTCATTTCTTTTCAGCCTCGACAATCCGGACATTGAATTCGCGCTTCTGCCGCGCAATCCACGCCTCGTATTGGCGCGCCGATTCCTTCCGGCGCAATTCCCGCTCGATATCGACCTGGGCTTCGCTGAAGGGAACGACGGTCGCTTCGCGCCGCTCCAATACTTTTAAAATGTAAAAATCGGATTCCACCTCGATCAGGGGCGAGAGGGCCCCACCCGGCAGATCGCGCACCGCCGCCGCCAGTTCCGACCGCAACTCGTCCGGCGTCATCCAGCCCCAATCCCCCCCCTCCGCGGCCTTGCCGTCTTCGGACACCTGGCGGGCCAGGGCGGCAAAATCGGCGCCCTCCGCCGCCCGCCGCCGGGTCGATTCCGCCAACTCGCGGCGGACAGGCTTCTCGGTTTCATTCGCGCCGGCATTGATCCGAATCAAGACCAGATGAATCTGCCCCGGAATCCGGTACCGATCGGGTTGTGCGTCGTACACCTCGCGGATCGCGACCGGTGAAATAACCACCTTCTGATCGAGAATCATTTTTCGCATCGCGGTAATGATGATGTGCTCACGGACCTGATTGCGCCATTCGTCATAGGACTGCTGTTCCCGGCGCAAGGCGTCCATCAACACGGTCCGGTCATTATCGAACCGCTCAAAAACCATCTCGTTGATGCGCCGCTCGACCACGCGATCGGGAATGGTCTGTCCGGTTTTGGCAAAGGCCTTCAGGATCAGACGCCGCTCGATCAAATCGTCGAGCGCTTTGGGATAGGCTTTACGGAGTTGCGTCTCCAGTTCAGGACCGCGATACACCTGGCGCAATTTAGCGACTAGGGGATCCAGCGTCTCGCGAACATCGCCCATCGTGATCACCTCATCATCCACGTAGGCGCACACCCCGTCGAGTTGAACCGTCCGGGGCTCGGCCCCCAATCCGGGAAGCCCGAGCCCGACCAGCAGAAACGCCGCCGCCACTCCCCGCCAATCACGGATAAAAAAGACCATGGGCCATTGCTCCTTAAAACGCCGGCTCGGCGCCGGTCTCCTTCAAACGCTCCCGCACCATCATCGCCCGCAACTGATCGCGATCCTCGACCGGCAAATCGCGTCGCGCCTGCCGTTGCAAGTGACCCGGCAGAATCGATTGCATCAGCCGGTTTAAATCTCCTCCCCCGATGGAACGGACGAGTTCCATTTCAATTCCCAATCGAAGGGCCGACAACAAATCCAACGCCTCCTGGGAATTCAAGATATGGGCCTGCATCAAAACACCAAAGGCGCGCCCGACAAAATCCCGCAGGCGCGCCGGATGTTTTTCCAGCAGGCGGGCCCGGGCATTCCGTTCATGAGTCGTCAATTCCTGAACCACGGCGTCCAACCGCCGGATCAGGTCGGTCTCCCCTTCACCCAGGGTCATCTGGTTGGAAACCTGGAACATATTCCCCATCGCCTCGGTTCCCTCCCCGCCGATACCGCGAACCGCCAGCCCGATTTTATTCAGGCCCTTGACGACCGGCTCAACCTCGCGCATCAACCGTAAAGCCGGCAGATGGACCATGACACTGGCGCGCAACCCGGTGCCGACATTTGAGGGACAGGCAGTCAGATAGCCCAGTTCCGGTGAAAACGCATAGGGAACCAACTCTCCTAAGGCCGTGTCAAAAGCATCGATTTCCTGCCAGAGGCCCATCAGATTGGCCCCCGGTCGCATCACCTGCAACCGGAGGTGATCCTCCTCATTGATCATCACACTCAGGCTCTCGTCCGACCGCAGAACCACCGCGCTCCCGCGGTTACGGGAAGCCAATTCGGCGCTGATCAGGTGGCGTTCGCAAAGAATCTCCCGGTCCACGGGATCAAGCTCTGACATCTCCCAACCCCAAGCCCCGTCCAGAAATGGCAGGGATTCGACCGCGGGGCGAAGCCGGCTCAAAATGCGGACGCATTCCTCTTCCCCGGCCCAACTGGGGAAAGCGGCCTGCTGCAGATTACGCGCCAGTCGAATCCGGGCGCTGACGGCAATCTCGGTGTCCGGACCGGCATCGGTCAGCAACCAGGCGCCGGGTCGGCGGATGAGTTCATCGACGGTCATGGCAGGGGGTCCTTCGCCGGGAGGCGGGCCAGCACCTCTTCCAGCAGGCGGATCTGATCACGCAGACGGGCGGCTTCCTCGTAATTCTCCGTGGCGATCGCCTCCGCCAATTGTTTCTGAAGTTGTTCGGGCGTGGGCCCGACCGGAGCCACCGGACTCGCAGGAGGGGGAGCGGGAGCGGGTATGGCCGGCACCCCGGCCGGTGACGCGCCCCCCCCGGGCGGCCGTTTGCCGACATGCCGTTCGCCCTTGTGCATCGACGCGATCAACGGCGCCAAATCCGCCGCAAAAGCGGTGTAGCACTCGGCACAGCCCAACCGTGAAGTTTTCTTAAAATCGCTCCGCCGCATGTGACACCCGGGGCAACTGCGTTCCACCCCGTCAGGCGCCGCCGCCCCCTCTTCCGGCATCCCGATTTTCAGGAGCAATTCGGATAGGGACAGGGAATTCTGAAGATTGACCCCCCCCTGCTCGGCACAGGATTCACACAGATGAATTTCACGAACCTTGCCATCCATCACCTGGGTGAGATGAACCGTGGCCGGATTCGCACCGCAGGCCTGGCATTTCATGGATTCCCTCCAGCCCTAGATCGGCATCCCGTTTTGCGGGGCAAAAGCATGAAACAGCCCGGCCAGCCGGCGGGTCACGTCGCCTGGACGGCCGGACCCGATCGTCCGCCGATCGATGTTCACAACGCCGATCACCTCGGCGGCCGTTCCCGTCAGAAAAACCTCGTCGGCGGTATATAAATCGTACCGGGTCAGCATCTCTTCGGAGACCCGCAGACCCGCTTTTCGGGCCAGTTCCATGACCACATTCCGGGTAATCCCTTCCAAGGTTCCGGCCGAAGGCGGCGGCGTGACCAGTCGATCTCCCCGCACGATGAAAATATTGTCGCCCGTCGCCTCCGCCACGAACCCTTGGGGATTCAGCATCACCGCTTCCATGCACCCGGCGTTGATCGCTTCGATTTTCGCCAAAATATTATTCAGGTAGTTCAGGCTTTTGATCGCCGGATTGACCGATTCGGTATGGTTGCGGATCGTCCCCACGGTCACGATCGACAATCCATCCTGATAGAGTTTTTTGGGGTAGAGTTGAATCGTCGCCGCGATGATGATCACGCTCGGTTTGGAGCAGAGATAGGGATTCAACCCCAACGTCCCCACCCCCCGGGTCACCACGAGGCGGATATACCCGTTCATCGTCCCGTTGGCCCGGCAGGTCCGGACCACCGCCCGGCAGATCTGCTCCCGCGTCAGGGGAATCTTCAACGCGATCGCTTGGGCGGATCGGAATAATCGATCCACGTGCTCTTTCAGCATAAAGACCCGCCCATTATAGGACCGAATCCCTTCAAACACCCCATCGCCATAAAGCAACCCGTGATCGAACACCGAGATCTTGGCTTTGGTTTCGGGCACCAACTTGCCGTCCAGGTAAATTTTCATTCAGTTCACTCTCCCATCCCGGATACCGGAGGTCAGCATTTCGTCATTCATATCGGAATCATTAGTTAACCACATCCTTTCCATCCCTGACAAGGATAAACAAAGGTCTTCATTTTGTTAAAGTTTGGGCTTTCATTTTGCCCGCCCTCCCTCTAGACTCTTTCCCATGTTTGTCCGAAGGCCTGACTCTGTAAGGACATAAAATGGGCCGGTGTACGGTCCGAGTTTTAAGGCGCGGTTGATCGACCGCAGGCAGGGATTTAAGGTGATTGTATGGCACATCCGTTGATTATCCAAGGGGGGATGGGCGTGGCGGTTTCCGGCTGGTCGCTGGCCAATACCGTGGCACGTCTGGGGCAACTGGGCACGGTGTCTGGAACCGCGCTGGCCGCCATCCTCGCTCGCCGCCTCCAAATGGGTGACCCCGGTGGCCATCTTCAGCGGGCCCTGTCGAATTTCCCTTTTCCCGCAATGGCCGAGCGCATCCTTAAAACCTTCCTGATCCCCGGCGGCAAGGCGCCCGATGCCCCTTTTAAATCGATTCCTTTCCCGGTCATTAACGCCGAACGCGCTTTCCTGGAACTCACCATCACGGCCAACTTTGCCGAAGTCTATCTGGCCAAGGAGGGCCATTCCGGCTTGGTGGGAATCAATTATCTCGAAAAAATCCAACTCCCTACGCTCCCTTCCATTTTTGGCGCCATGCTCGCGGGCGTCGACTATATCCTCATGGGCGCCGGTATCCCCCGCGCCATTCCCGGAATCCTGGACTCTTTCGCCGTCGGCAAACCCGCCCAGTTACTCATCGATGTCATCGGCGCCCTGCCGGGCGAACAGTTTACCGACACCTTCAACCCGGTGGAATTTTGTGGGGCACCCCCGCCCCAGATGGCGCGTCCCTTTTTCCTCGGCATCGTCTCCTCCGATATCCTCGCCGCCACGCTCGCCCGAAAATCATCCGGCCGGGTCGACGGCTTCGTGGTTGAAGGCGAAACCGCCGGCGGGCATAACGCCCCCCCCCGCGGCACGTTGCAACTGAGTGATCAGGGCGAACCGGTCTATGGTCCCCGCGATCAACCTAAAATCGAACGCATTCGCGATCTGGGTCTGCCCTTCTGGCTGGCGGGCTCTTATGGACGACCCGAAAAGGTCCGCGAAGCCCTCAGTCTGGGGGCCGCCGGAGTCCAGGTGGGCACGGCCTTTGCCTTTTGTGAGGAGTCGGGAATCACTCCGGCCATCAAGCATGAAGTCATTCGGCTCAGCCGAACCGGCGAAACCCGGGTTTTCACCGATCCCCTGGCTTCACCCACCGGGTTCCCCTTTAAGGTCGTCGAACTGCGGGGAACCCTTTCGGACAACGCCATCTATCTACAACGTCGGCGAGTTTGCGATCTCGGGTATCTCCGCCATCTCTACCGCCGTGAGGATGGCGCCGTCGGCTATCGCTGCCCTTCCGAACCGGTCTCTGAGTATGTTCGCAAAGGGGGCGAAGAGGCGCAGACCCATGGTCGCAAATGCATCTGCAATTGCCTGCCGGCAACCGTCGGGCTGCCCCAGGTTAGAAAGAATACCGATGGCACCATTGGCTGTGAGCACCCGCTTCTGACCGCCGGAAACGATGCCAGCCAGGTCAAGGACTTTATCCCCGAAGGATGCGACACCTATTCGGCCGCCGATGTGATCCGCCGTCTCCTGGGCAATCTCTGATTACCCGGCCACACGGGCCCCACAACAATGTTTGAATTTCCGGCCGCTCCCGCAGACGCAAATCTCATTGCGCCCCGGTCCTCGCCCATCCGGACGAATCACCGGGGCCTGCCCCGTTTGCCGCGCTCTGCGGATTTCCCCGGCCAACTGCTCAAACCGTTCCGCCGTGTGTTCATAAAACATCTGCCAGCCCCGGCAAAGCCGACTCACCGTCTCCGCAGTCCGCCCTCCGCAAAGCCGGTGTTTTAAACAATCGCCGGCACAAATCCCCACCCAGCGACAGGCCGCACACCGCGAATTCCACTGCGACTTCTGTTCCCCAAACGCCCGGTAGTGCGGCGAAGCCTGGAGCGTTTCCCACGAATCCGCTTGAAGATTCCCCAAACGCCGGTCCGCCTCCACAAAAAAATCGCAGGGATAAATGTCCCCATTGTGCTCCACCACAAAATACTGCCGGCAATCGGTTCCGAAATGACAAACCGAAATGGCATCGTCCACCAACCGGGCTAAAATTGAATCGAATAGCCGGATCGAAATCCGGCGGACATCCCGCGGATACCAGGCATCGAACAAGTCGCACAGAAAACGGCCCCAATCAGCCTCCGCCACGGTCCACGGCGCCGCCGAACCATCCAGCCCGTATTCGACACAAGGGATATACTGATGGAACCGATATCCCTGGGCACAATGAAACCGGTAAATCTCCTCTGCCCGGCGGGCCGATAGGGACGTGACCAGGGTCAGAATATTGAAGGACACCTCATGCCGTTGCAGGCAATCGATCCCCCGCCGGACCGCATCGTAAGTTCCCGCCCCCGCCCCGTTGCGACGATACTGATCATGAATCGACTCGGGGCCATCCAGGCTGACCCCCAGCAAAAACCGGTAGTCGGCGAAAAGCCGGGCCAGATCCGGCGTGATCAGGGTGCCATTGGTTTGCAATCCATTGGCCACCACCGCTCCCGGCATCCCCAGCTTTTGTTGAAGTTCAACGGCCTTCCGGAAAAAATCAAAACCCATCAACAGGGGCTCCCCCCCCTGCCACCCATACACATACTGGGGCTGCGCGGACCGCTGGTACCCCCCGATCAGGGCCGTGAGCACCTCGTCCGTCATGCGATGGACCTCTGAATCGGGATACAGCGCGGCGCGATCCAGATAGAAACAGTACGAACACCGAAGATTACAATCGGCCGAGGCCGGCTTGATCAACAGGGTGAAGGGTTTCAGGCTCAAAGTCTTACTCCGCCGTTTCGATCCGAACCAGGTCGTTTAATCCCAACGGAAGCGTGAACACCACGGCCCGGTCGCACCCCGGCAGTCGAGGTTCCGGCGCCGGTTCCATGGTGAATTTAAGGGACCCCGCGGTGAAGGATCGAACTGATTTCACCGGCCGCGCTACGGGTAAGCGCACGGTCAGGCGCGCCACGGGTTCATAGGTGAAATTTGCCAGCCAAAGCGCCGTTCCCTGGGCATGATCGTAAACCCCCGCCTCCACCACCGCCTGGGACACATCCACCGGACGGGCCACCCGCTCCCGGGCCGATGCCGTGATCAACTGCCGCAACCCCATCGGCCAGCGCTCGCGGAGTTCCGAAGCGACAAACTTCGCCTCCTTCCCGTAGGCCAGCCCCGGGCAGGCGGCGAGGTAAAGGGTCTCCCCGGCTCCGGTCTCCTTGCGCCAGGCCGCCGGCGCCCCATCGCGGAACACGGCCCGCACCACGGAACCGGTAGCGGGCACCCCTTTGATCCGCACGCCCATCACTCCGAAATCAACAGGAGCACCCGGGGCATTGGTCAGCCACCGAACCTCTTCCAAATAATCGATCGCATTCAAAGCCCCCCGGATGTGATAACGCCCGTCTTGCGCCTCCGTCCGGGGTGCTTCGGCCAGCCCTAGAACGTCCTGCAAACGGACACTCATTTGATTAAATTCGTTGCGGCTTCCGGCCGCACCGGTGGCCGTCAGATGCCCTCCCGCCCGCACCCAGGCGGCCAGGCGATCCGCCGCGGCGTCGGACAGGCAGGGATCGGTCGCATACACGACATCGTAATCCGCCAGCCGCCCGGCCACGATATCCTCTTCGGTCAAAAAATCGACCTGGAATTGCTCGTGAACCAGGGCGAGATAGGTCAGGCGACGTTCGAGCATGTGCACATACCCGAAAGGTTGCCAGAGATCGGAGGAGATGCTGTACACGAGAGCCACCCGGGTCGGTCGTTGGCGGCCTTCAGCGGTAATCGGTTCGCCAAAGGCCATTTGGCGGGTCATCCGGACGATACCGGCATGGGCGCCGGGCAAATCGGACCAGTAGTTTTCGGTGCTAGTCGCCGTCGGCCCGTAGGTCCAGTAAAAGAAATGGCGCGCCCCCTGGCAAAGCGCCGAGGAGGTTTTCAATACCAGGTTGGTCTCATCGCTGGGTGTAATCCAGGCGATAATCGGCACCTCACCCCGCCCCGCGCTCCGGATCAGCGCCGACTGGAATCCCATTAATTGAAACCCTTCCCAAGTATAGTTCGGCCCGTACATGTATTGCAAACCCATCCAATCTTCTATCCCCACGGCATCGACCGCCCGGGTCCGCGCCAGGTCAAACCAATCGGCGGCCAGCGGCGTTGAACTCCAGGCGGGATTGGGACCCCAGCCCATTCCCAAGCCGGTCCCGCTGAAATAAGGATGGTCCGCCACCAGGGTCGAACTCCAAGGCTCCGGCCCCAACCGCGCATGCAAAATTTCTGTGTTCCATCGGAATCTCTGGGAGGTCGCTTCCTGCCGGAACCGGGAGGTGTAGTAAAAAATCCGGTTGGCAAACACCCCCTCTTTTTCCGCGCGGGCGCGATACGCGTCCGGGGTCTCAATCGGCATCACTTCATCCAGCCGGGTAACCCCTAAATCCGCCGGCCCAATCCCGCGGGCCGTCAGCCAGACGGTGAAATTTGATCGGGCTGCAACCGAGTTGCCGATTTGACCGGCCGTGACTTCATCGGAAAAATTGAACGGCGTCCCCGGCAAAAAACGGCGGGTTTCATGGGCCAGCGCCGGACCAAGCCGGTCGGCCAGGTCCGCGCGCGATGCGCCCGGATCGAACCGCACCGAATGCGTATGGCCCGGCGTGTTGAAGGCAAACCGATTCGTCACCCCGGGGAACGATTGTCCCACCGTATTGAAACCCAGAAGCCAGAGAACCTCCGCCTCTTTCAGATTCAACTCGGTTCGTTGCGGAGCCCAGAATCCGGTCTGGATCAGATGTTTTTGCGGACTGACCCGCCGTCCTCCGGAGGCTTTGCGCGCCCACCCCAACCGGCGCTCGGTCATCTCGGAAGCCGTCTCCAGCGCATCCGCATCCCGCTTCAAATCCGGGGACACCAGAAAACTGGTCAGCGAACCCGCATACGATTCCTTAAATCGCTTGACGACACTTTTCGGTGACGGCGAGGTCGCCAGTTCGATGACCACCCGCCGGGTGGCGGCTGTCGGAAAAGCGATAAAATCGGCGGTAACATTGGGAAATTCAGAGATTCCCCCGGCGCGGGCCAGACGGCCATGCAACCGCTTACCGGCCCATTTTTCGACATCCAGCCAGGGCGTGAATTCACCGGTGACCACCCGGTTCGAAGCAGCGCGATCAGCGCCCTCGGGCCAGACTGCGGAAGGCAAATACCAGGGCTCGCGGTGAATGTACCCGCCGACCTTGACGTAATAGTTGGAACCCGCCGGGGCTTCCATTTTGAAGCGAACAAACACTCCATCCGCCCACGCCGCGCCCGCTGCCAGCATCAGAAGAATCGAAATAACAAAACGACGGATCATGGATACCCCCTCCTATTTTGCCACGGTGCCGGTCAGAATCCCGAGATTGAAACCGGATGAATCTCGATGCGATGGATGATGCGGTAATCGCCCCTGACTAATGGACGGCGGGGTCAGGCTAATAACCGAACCGTCGACCCACCCTGGCGCCAACTCTGTTCGGCCGCCTCCAGAAACACCATCTCCTCAACGGTTTCCTCGAGTTCGATTGGACCGGTGCCGGTCCGGAAAAATTCAATAATCGCCATCAGCATGGTCGCAAACGCCGGCGGTCCATCCGTCGGTTGAAAATCAGTCCGGACTCCCTCCGCGCCAAACAAGGTTCGGCCAAAAGGATTCTTGCCCGGCAACCGAAGCCCGCGCACCACGCCCAGCCGTCCTTCGGGCCAGCGCCCAACGATTAAATCCTGCGTCGCCTCATGAAACGTTGTCACCTCGATGCACCTGCGGCCAAGATGGGCATACAGCAAATCCACCGAATGAATCCCATACCAATAAAATGCCGGATAATCATCCAGCAGGCTCATCGGGCCAAAGGTTTCCACGCCCTGCAACCCCGCCCGATCGAGTCCGTCCGGACCGATCCCCGGGGTGAAGCGGATGCTGGACGCGGAAAAAACGGGCACACCGGACCGGATCGATAAATCGGCCAGAGCCCGGGCATCGGCCCGGGAACAGGTCAAAGGCTTGTCAATAAAGACCGGCTTACCGAAGCGGGCCAAGGCCTCGAACTGTTCAAGATGCTGTCGTCCATCTACACTGGTCAACAGAAAGGCGTCCATGCCTTTTGCGGCCTCCTCCAACGAACCGCAGATGCGGATGCCCTGCGTATCCCGCAAATTTGTCGTAAATCCCTGCAACCGGTCACGGCTGACCGCACAGGCCGCACTGCCGCCGGGGAACGCCTGTACTACGCGGGCGCCGGGCACATGATGAGGAGTGTCCGGCTTGTTCAGATTTTCAACAAAAGCGCCGCAATGCGAGGTATCGAGACCGATCATTCCAATTTTCAATTCCGTCATGTGAATCTCCTTTCGCAAGAAAAACAAATCATAAGACCAACGTGGGCTTCGCCACAACGCAGAAATGCCAGAAAGATCCCGATAGGGATTCCGATTCCGACATTTATAAAAACAGCAGATACGAAATAGCCTGTCCAAATGAGGTAGGGCGAGATCTCCGAGCGAGCCGGGGATGGGGTGTCCGGGAAAATCCGGGAAGAGCCGGCTCACTCGGAGAACTCGCCCTACCCATTGTGATATCGGTCACATTCCTTTCGGTATCCATATGATCCGGTTTCCTGTGGGACGCTCGTATTCCCATGTCAGGCAGGTCCCGCGGTCACGCGCGCCCGCAGAACCCTCATCAATAAATCCAACGCCGCCTGGCAAGCCTGGGTTCGGATGTCTTCCCGGGTTCCATGAAAAATCCGGCGCACCACCCGCCTACCCCGTTGCCCGTTGACGCCGATAAAAACCAACCCGACCGGCTTGCCCGGCAATCCCCCCGTGGGTCCGGCGATTCCGGTTATGCCAATACCCCAATCCGATCGGGTCCGCTTCCGAACACCAGCAGCGAGCGCTGCCGCGACCGGAGCGCTCACCGCCCCCCAACGGCGAAGAAGTCCCGGAGAGACACCGGCCAGTCGAATTTTTAAATCGTTTGAATAAACAATAAGCCCGCCCCGAAACCACTGGGAACTGCCGGATTCTTGAGTCAGAGTCGCCCCCAACAATCCTCCGGTACAGGATTCGGCAACCGCCAGGGTTTCGCCGCGAAGGCGGAGATCGTGCGCCAGATGTTCAACAGAGGCGGTCATGGCTCAGGCGGGATAGCCGTGCGGATGGGTTTTATGCCAATTCCAGGCGCTGGAAATGATCTTCCGTAAATCCAAATATTGTGGATTCCACCCTAAAACCTGGTGGGCCTTGTCGGCGCCCGCCACCAGTTTCGCGGGGTCTCCGGGCCGGCGCGGCATCACCTGGATGGGGATGGGATGTCCCGTCACTTCCCGCGCCGTGTTCAGCACGTCGCGAACCGAAAACCCGGTTCCGGTTCCTAAATTGAAGGCGCCCCGCACCGGTTTTTCAACCGCCAACAGATGGGCTTCGGCCAAATCCAGGATATGAATGTAATCCCGAATACAGGTTCCATCGGGCGTCGCGTAATCGTCGCCGAAAAGGCTGAAATCGGGCCTCTGACCGAGCGCCACCTTCAACAGATTGGGGATGGCATGCGTCTCGGGATCGTGATCCTCGCCAAAGCGCACCGTCGCCCCGCACGCATTGAAATACCTTAAAAAAACCGGTTCGAATCCCCGGCACTCCCCATACCAGTTGAAGATCTTCTCGCACATCAATTTGGATTCGCCGTAGGGATTGGTCGGTTTCTGCGGCAGATCTTCCGTGATCGGCACCCGTTCCGGTTGGCCATAGGTCGCACAGGTCGAGGAGAATACCACTTTTCCGACGCCCACCCGCGCCATGGCCTCCGCCAAATTCGCCACCCCCCCGACATTATTACCGAAATAAAGATCCGGCCGTTCCATCGATTCGCCCACCAGCGCATACGCGGCGAAGTGCATCACCGCGTCCGGTCGAACCCGTTCCAGCGCGGAACGAATATCGCCCACCTGCCTTAAATCCCCATGAATAAAGGCCGCCCGGTCATCGATCGCCGCCCGATGCCCCCGCTCCAGACAGTCGAACACCGTCACCGTGTGGCCCCGGTCCAGCAGCCGTTCGGTCGCGACACTGCCGATGTAGCCGGCCCCGCCGGTCACGAAAATTTTCATGCCTCGCCTCCGGGCGACCGGGTCGATTTCAAGGCCTGGATCTCTTTTTCCAAGGCGACCAACCGATTGCGCAAGTCGGGCAGGCGGTCGATCAGGGCCAGTAATTTCAAATTCAGATCATGCGGTTTGGCAAAATAACCGGACACATAACTGCGCGGGGGAACGTCTTTTATAACCCCCGCCTGGGCGCCGACCACGGCCCCATCGCCGATATGAAGATGCCCGGACACGCCCACCTGGCCCGCCAAACGCGCATGGGCACCCACCCTCGTACTGCCCGATATACCCACCTGCGCCGCCAATGCGGAGTGATCTCCGATCATCACGTTATGGGCGATCTGTACGAGGTTGTCGATTTTGACTCCGTTTCCAATCCGGGTCACCCCGAACCGGGCGCGGTCCACCGTCGTATTGGCGCCGATCTCGACATCATCCCCCACTTCCACCACGCCCGTCTGCGGAATTTTCCGCCAGCCCCGGCCGTCATGGGTATATCCAAATCCATCGCTCCCCAGAACCGCTCCGTTATGCAGAATCACCCGGTCCCCGACCTGCGTGTGCTCCCGCAGGCTGACCAGCGGATAAAAATGACAGTCGGCCCCGATCGAGCATCCCGTCGCAATCACCCCATGGGCCTCGATCACGGTCCGATCCCCCACGGCACAGCCCTCGGCAATCACGCAATGTGGGCCAATATAAACATCCGCACCCAGCCGGACCCCCGGAGCGATCACGGCGGTCGGATGAAGGCCCGGCGGGAATCGAACCGGCGGCGGTGCGAACCAGCCCGCCGCCTCAGCCAGGGCGACATCCGGATCTTTGACCCGGATCAGCGTAGCGGGCGAACTGCCCTTCCATTGAGGCCCCACCAGCACCGCGCCCGCCTGGGTTTGAGCCATCTGGGTGACGTATTTCACGTTCGTCAAGAAACTCAGATCGGAAGGCTTCGCATCGGATAGGCCGGCCACGCCATCCAAATCCCGGGTGCCATCTCCTTCCACCGCCCCCCCCAATCGGCGCGCCACTTCATCTGCGGTCAGATTCATGGGCTTCATTCCTTGGCCGGAGGGTTATCTCGATTCAAAAGCTTCTCGACTTCAGCCGTGATATCGAGCGTTCCATCGGCATAGAGCGCAGGCGGGAATCCCCCCCCCGCGCCGGGCGAACTGTCCAGGACCAGGGTATACCCCTTGTTGCGGGCAAACTCGCGAACGACATCGCGAATCTCATCGGTCAACTTCCGACGCATCTGCCTGCGCTCGTCCTCCAATTGCTGACGTCGGGACAGGGCCGTTTCCCGGATTCGCGATTCATATTCCATCACGTCGAGCAATTTATCCTCGGCCGATTGGAGCCGCTTATCCCGCGCCTCTTCGCTCAAGGCTGAATTCCGGGCTTCCGCCCGCAGGGCTTCGAATTCCTTTTTCATCCGCCGGTGCTGGGCCAGCATTTTTTCGCCTTCGCTGGTAAAATCCTTCGCCTGGTCCTCCAGATGCACATCCATGAGTTCCGTCTTGTGGAATCCTTTCAATAACCGGTCGGCATCCACCGTGGCAATTTTTAATTCAGCGGCCATCGCCGCCACACCACTCGCGCCCAATAGGATCGCCAGTAAAAGTCCCCGTTCAAAACGTTTCATTCGTCACCTCCATCCCGTTGTTAAAACCCATAACCGATCGAAAAGGACCACTGGTCCGTTTCGGTCATCGGATCGTCTTTCTTCAGATCCCAGGCGTAGTCCAGCCGGATTGGGAAATACGGGACATCGAACCGGATGCCCAAGCCCGCCCCGGCCGCATACTCATTCAGATCGAACTCGTAGGGATCGTACCAGACGTTGCCGGCGTCGATAAATGCCGCCAGCCTCAACTTGGATACGATCGGAATCGAATATTCGGCGCTGGCCAACCCCAGCGAACTGCCGCCACTGGGCTTGGGCGAATCGGGATGGGTTCCGTCTGCGCGGTAGGCTTTCGGCCCCACATCCCGATACTTGAACCCCCGGATGGTGCGCGCCCCGCCAATGAAAAGTCGCTCCGAGAGCGGGACGTCCTCGGTATCCCCATACGCATCGATCACTTCCGCCCGCAAGCGCAACGCCAGGACATGCTTGAAGGGCAACGGCAGATACCAGGCGGTCGAACCCTCCAGAGAGTAGAGGTCTGCATCGAACCCGAGCGGGCCGCCATACCCCGTCGCCGACAACGTCTGCCGGGATCCACTCGAAGGCAGGAACGCATTGTTCCGCGTGTCCCGGCTCAAGGTTGTCGATAACGAACTCAACGTCAGATCCTGCTGATTGAAATAAAAGAGGTCGCCATCGGCATCCACATAGGCGTTCGTATCGGAGGCGTCGTTGATTTCGGAGCGCTCCAGTCGATATTTGAAGTCCAACCGGTAGGGACCGCCCAACCCCATCCCCAACCCCACCGCCGTCCCCAGTTTTTTCACCTGGTAATCATCGTAATCCCGTTCGGTCGAGTACAGGTCCAGACTCAACGCCAAACGGCGATCCATAAACCACGGTTCAATGAAGCTGATGGAGTAATCCTCACGAGTCGAGCCGACTTCCGTGCGGAATTTCAATTTCTGGCCGCCGCCGACAAAGGGCCACCCCTTGATATCGAAATTCCCCTGACTCACTTCGGCAAACCCAATCAGATTGTCGACGCTTGAAAAACCGGCCCCGACCATGAACTGGCCGGTTCGCTTTTCCTCAATTTGAAAAATCAGATCGCTTTCCCCCTCCTGCCCCGTCGGCTCGGGATACGCCTCAACCACCTCGAAGTAATTCAGGTTCCGCAAACGATTTTCGCTCCGTTTAACCCGGACACCATCAAATACCTCATCCGGATAAATCAGCAATTCCCGACGCATGACCTTGTCCTGGGTCCGGTCGTTCCCGCGAATCTGGATATTCCGGATGCGCGTCAGCACCCCTTCGCGGACTTTGAACGTCACATCGACCACCCCCGGTTCTTTCGCCCGTTCCAGGAGGGGGGATACATAGGTTTCCATGTAGCCCCGGCTTTCATAGTAGTCGTCGATGAGTTGGGCGGCGGCGAAAAGAGTCTCGCCCGAAGCGCGATCATCGCGCTTTAATTTCAAAACGGACTGCAATTCGGCCTCTCCATACAGTTTCGCGCCGGTGATCCCGATCGCCCCCACCCGGTACAACAACCCCTCATCGATCGGGATTTCAACCCGCAGTTTGCCGGGGGCCTGATCGGTGATTTGGGCGACGCCAATTTTCGCATCCAGATAGCCATGGTTGACATACACGCCCCGCATTCGATCCCGGCCGGCGTCGATCTGATCCGGATCGACCGGTTGGCGGCGGAACCAATAGAACGGATTCCAGCTCGCCGGCAATTCCATCGCCTTGCGCAAGGCGGCCTCGTCCACCCCCACCCGACCTGGAAACCGGTAACTTCGCACTCCGCGGCGGACGCCCTCGTCAATTCGGAGCGTCAGTCGGGCCGTCCCGATGGCGGGATCCAGGACTTCCAATCGTCCTTCCACCTTGATATCGGGGTACAATTTCTTACGGTATTCCTCGAGCACCTGGGTGATCCGGGCGGCCACCAAGGGATCGTCGAGGTAATCGCCTCCTTCCAAACCCAGCAAGTCCCGCACCGTTGAAGCACTCAACCCTTTCGCCCCGATCACCGTCGGAGGTTCCACCAGTCGATATCGGTTGCGCACCTGAAAAACCAATTCCACCCCGTTGGTCAGAATCACCGCCGATGCCGACACATCGGTAAAACGGCCGGTCCCCAATAGCGCCTTCACATCCCGGGCCACCAGGGCCCGTTGCAATTCCTCACCGACCTGCTGGGAGATGTGGGCCTGAACATAGCCGGCCGAAACATTGCCATCCCCCTGATTATCGACCCGAATCACGCGCACTATTTCCGCGGCGGGGAGAAGCGTCGCGCCGACCACCAGCAATAAGGCCGATACCAGCGGGCTGCATTTTCGAAACATCATGGTTGTTCTCCCGAATTGACCTCAGGCCTAAATGACTCATCATCAATCCCGACCCGTCGGTCTCCAAATCGAGTCAGGTCTTCAATGAAATTCAGGCGAATGTCCTCACCCGCCGGACCATTGCGGCTCTTGGCCACATTCACCACCGCCAGATTGCGATCTTCAGCTTCGGCATCACCCGGATATTTACACGGACGGCGCAACAGGAGAACCACATCGGCATCCTGCTCAATCGCACCCGATTCGCGCAGATCCGACAACTTCGGGATGCCGGTTTCCCGGGATTCGGTCTGGCGACTCAACTGGCTCAACACCAGGACCGGGATTTTCAACTCCTTGGCCATCGCCTTCAAACCGCCCGAAACCGCCGTGATCTCCTGCTGGCGTCCGCTGTTGCGGGCATCCTGGGGCGCGCTGAGGAGTTGCAGATAATCAACCACGATAAACTCCACCCCGTGCCGTTTTTTCATGCGCCGCGCGCGCGCCCGGAGTTCGTTGATCGTCAGCCCCGCCGCATCGTCCAGAAAGATCGGCGCCTTGTCCAATTGGTCGGCGGCATTCACCAGGCGCCGATGGTTGTCCTGCGAAATATAACCCCCGGAAACGCTGTGCGAGGAAACCCCCGCCCGGCTGCAAATCAATCGCATCACCAGGTCTTCGGCCGACATTTCGAGGCTAAAAATACCCACCGGTCGTGCCTTCCCTTCGGGATCACTCGTACCGTGAGCGATATTTTCGGCAATATTCATCGCCAGCGACGTCTTGCCCATGGAGGGCCGCGCCGCCAAAACGATCATGTTGCTCGGACGCAGCCCCAACAACTGGCGATCCAAGTCTTTAAATCCCGTCGAAATTCCGGCCAATCCTTTGTGTGTCGTGCTGATCTGCTCGATATACTGCATCACGCCCTTGACCATCTGTGGCCAGGGGCGAACCAGCCCGGATTGCAAATCGGTGATTGAAAAAAAAGATTGCTCGATTTCACCCAGCAGGGCTTCGGCGCTCAACTCACTGGTATAGGTCTCGGTTTCCGCCTTGCGAGCCCGTTCAATGATGCAACGCCGGATGTATTTTTCGGAAACCAGATCGATGTAATACTGGGCATGCGCTGCCGTGGGGGTCGAATCGATCAGGCGATCAAGAAAAATTGCCCCCCCGATTTTTTCCAGCAACCCCTTATTTCTCAGCCGATCCCCCACGAAAACCAGATCGACCACCTTGCTCTCGGTGACCATCTCCAGGATGGTCTCGAAGATCAGCCGGTGGGCCGGAACATAAAAAGCATCGGGCGTCAGGCGCGACTGGATACACAGATCCGCCACCCGGGCGCCATCCAACAAAATCGCCCCCAGAACCCCCCGCTCGGCTTCCTCGCTATGGGGAGGCGACCGGTCGCCACGGGCAACCGCCGCGCTGGGGGAATCTTGGGCCATGTCCCCTATTCCTCGACAACCCAGACCTTGATTTCGGCTTCCACCTGGGCGTGCAGACGGACTTTGACGTCATAGACCCCCAGTTCCTTGATCGGATCATCCAGAAGGATCTTATTCTTCTCGATGTCGAAACCCTGGGCTTTTAACGCCTCGGCAATGTCGGCATTGGTCACCGACCCGAATAATTTGTTTTCCTCACCCACCTTGACCCGAATCGTGTAGGAATTTTTGGTGATCTCGGCGACCATCGCCCGGGACGACTCCTGCTGGGCTTTCTCCTGTTCGGCGCGTTCCCGTTGCAGTTTCACCAACCGCCGCCGGGTTCCTTCGGACACCGGTGCGCCCAACTTCCGGGGAATCAGGTAATTGCGGGCATACCCTTCCGCCACCTTGACCACATCCCCCTGTATGCCCAGATCCTTGACATCCGTCATCAATAAAATTTCAACCGTCATACTCGTCTCCTCACTCGCATTCCAACACCCTGTGTCACCGGCGCTTCAGCGCAGGAGACCCATCACCCGGGCGCGGCGGATCGCCTTGGCGATCCGCCGTTGTTGCTTGGGCGATGTTCCCGTGAAACGGGACGGCATGATCTTGCCATGATCGGTCATGAACCGGCGCAAGAGTTCGTAATCCCGGGTATCGATATCCCGCACATCCTCGAGCAACCGCGTGCGACGGCGGCCGCCTCCCACTTTGTCGTCGTTAACTGGCTTCATACCTGATCCTCATTCAACTGCGTTGTCTTTTAAAACGGCAAATCTTCCCTGTCTTTTCCGTCGCCCTCCCGGGCGCCCGGAACCTCATCAACCTCATCCGCTTCCGGCGTCGGCGCCGCGGTCGGGGATCGCGGGATCTCCCGATTCTCGGGTCTTGCCCCTCGCGCCGGTTCGCCTCCGCTGTCTCCGCCCGAACCGACTTCCCCGCGGCGCGGCGGATTCATGAATTGAACCCGTTCCGCCACCACCGAAATGCGGTTTTGTTTCTGGCCATCGCGTTCCCATTCCTCATACCGCAAGTGGCCTTCGACCATCACCGGCGCGCCTTTCGCCAGGTAATTCTTGCAGGCCTCCGCCATTTTGCCCCACACCGCCACGGACACAAAACAGGTCTCTTCCCGATCCTCGCCCGAGGCGCTTTTGTAGCGCCGGTTCACGGCCAGCCGCAAATCCGCCACCGGTTGGTTCGACGGCAAATACCGAACCTCCGGATCCCGCGTCAGATTGCCGACCAGCATGACTTTGTTCAGGCTGACCATTTTACCGGTCTCCCATCCGCTCCTCGGTCGGCTTGCGGTTCTTGCGATCCGCCCACATCCGGAGATCTTCCGCGGAAATCGCGGTGATTTGCACCCGGAAAATGAATTCCATCAGGCGAAATCGGGCCCGCAGCGGCGCCACCTGGTCCGGATTCAAGTCGAAAATCAGATGCAAATAATACCCGGCCTCTTTTTTGTGCAGGCGTCGGGAAAACCCGCGCCGACCCAATGCCGTGGCCTCTGCAACCTTTCCCCCGACCTTTTCGATCTCGGCCCGAATTTTCTGTTCGATGCCGCCCATAGCGTCATCGGTCAGATTCTGTTCCGCAAAAATAAACAACGCATCGTAGGTTTTCAATCGTCCCCTCCTCGACTCTCATCGCCAGCTTCCGGCGCCGGCTGACGCCGAACATTAAACCGGTTCATCGCCGCTTCAACGCCGCGTTGAAGCATCACTTCAACCGCCTGCGCGGCCCGTTCAATCGCCTCCCGGAGCGGCGGCTCATCCTCGGGCGAGATCTTCGCCAAAACATGCGCCACCAACCGGGCGCTCGTCGAACCGCGCCCAATCCCAATCCGCAACCGGGGGAACCGATCGGTCCCCAAGGCCGCGATCACCGAGGCCAACCCCCGATGCCCCCCGCTGGATCCAAACGGCCGAATCCGCAGGTCTCCCGGCTCCAGGTCGGCATCGTCCAATATCACCAGCACCCCTTCGGGGGGTAACCCGTAATATCCGACCAATCCCGCCACCGCCCGCCCACTGTCGTTCATGTAGGTGTCCGGCCGCACCAACCAGCGCTCTTCGCCGGCTACCTCCACTTTTCCAAAGTGCGCATCGAAACGCGCCCGCGGTCGCAATTCGCAGGTCCAGCGCCGCGCCAACAAATCCAGAGCCTCAAACCCCACATTATGCGGCGTCCGCACATACTCGGGGCCCGGATTGCCCAATCCCACAATAACCTTCAGCGACAAAAAGACCCCCCCCGCAACGGGAATTGACTCACTTCTTGGCCTTCTTGTCGTCGCCCTTCTTCTCTTCCGGCTTCTTTTCGTCCGGCTTCTTGGCGCCCTTCTTGTCGCCTTCCGCCGCCGCCTCGCCTTCCTCTTCCTTCTTCTTCTTGATGAGTTCGGGCTCGGTCGTCGCCGCTTCCGCCGCCTCCGGGACCACCACCTCTTCCGCCTTCGGAATCGAGACGATCGCCACCGGTTGATCGCCCGTCGTCAGCACGGTCAGTTGGGCCGGAATCTGCATGTCCCGTACCAGGAGCCGGCCGCCCAGGGCCAGACTCGAGATATCGACGGGAATCGAATCCACCAGGTCGCCCGGCAGACATTCCACCTCGAGTTCGCGCAACACGTGTTCCAGAATGCCGCCGCCTTGCGTCACGCCCACCGCTTCGCCGATGAAGGTCACCGGGATGGTCACACGCATCTTACGGGTCATCGAAATCTCGACAAAATCGACATGCTGCAGATCGTCGCGCACCGCATCCCGCTGGATGTCCCGCATCAGCACCTTGCGAACGCCCTGCCCTTCAACCGTCAGATTGACGATCAGATTCTCCCCTGTGTGATGGTGCAACATCGTGATAAATTCATGCGTGTTGACCTGCACGGCCTTCGCCTGCCCCTTTTCGTCGCAAATGTTGCCGGGCAACATGCCGCTCCGCCGTAACCGCCGCGCATTGGCCGACCCCGAGGTCGTACGCGGCTGGGCCGCGAGTTGGATTTCTTTTGCCATTGTGATCTCCTCTTTCTACCTTACATCTTGAATAACGATGAAATCGATTGGTTGTCATGAATCCGCAACATCGCCTCGCCGAGAATCGGCGCCACCGACAAAACGGTAACCGGGATCCCCTGCATATCCCGTAAGGGCACGGAATCCGTCACCACCAGTTCCTTGAGCACCGATTCCTTGAGCCGTTGCACCCCCAGGTCGCCGATCACGGCGTGACTCACGGCGGCATAAATATCCCCGGCGCCGTTCTGCTTGAGAACCTGGGCCGCCATGCACAAGGTTCCCGCCGTCGTCGTCAGGTCATCGACCAGGACCGCGGTGCACCCGCGCACATCGCCCACCATGGTCAAAGCCTCCACCTCGGTCGGCCCTTTGCGCTGTTTGGCCACCAAGGCCAGGCCGGCATCCAACATCTGGGAATAGGCGTGCGCCATCTTCAGCCCCCCCGTATCCGGGGACACCACCACCAGGTTGCTCAATTTTTTGCCGATCAGAAACTTGCCGATCACCGGAGAGGCATATAAATGATCGACCGGAATATCAAAGAAACCCTGAATTTGTTGGGCATGCAGATCCATCGTCAACAATCGGTTGGCCCCCGCCGCCACTAGTAAATTCGCCACCAGCTTCGCCGTAATCGGGACCCGCGGCTGATCCTTGCGATCCTGTCGGGCATACCCATAAAAGGGCAGGACCGCGGTAATCCGCGCGGCCGACGCCCGGCGCAGGGCGTCGATCATGATCAACAGCTCCATCAGATACTCATTGGGCTTCTGGCAGATCGATTGAACCACGAAAACATCCTTGCCTCGGACATTGTCAATGATCTTCACGAACAGCTCGCCGTCATCGAAACGGCTGATCTGCACTCGACCCAACGGGATCCCCATATAATCGGTGATCTTTTGAGCCAATTCAGGATTGGCGTTGCCGGTAAAGACTCTCAATTATCCTCTCCTAACATCCGTCCGTCTTCCAAACTGGTTGCCCGACTAGGATTTGAACCTAGACTCTGGCCTCCAAAGGGCCGTGTGCTGCCATTACACCATCGGGCAATATCCGGGCCACCCGGCTCCACAGCCCAGGTCCCATTGCCTTGCGAATCCGGCGGTCCAGACTCCGCGCGTGCTCTTCGTTTCGGGCCAAGGCAAACAACGACGCCCCACTGCCTGACAACAAAGCTCCCTCCGCGCCTTCTGCCATCAACCGGTCCCGCAAAATCGCCAATAACGGAAATTTCGCGAACACCGTCGGCTCCAGCGAGTTGAAAAGATTCGCCGCCGCCAGGTTAACGTCGCCGTTCATCAAAGCAAAACGTAGATTATTAAAGATTTCCGGGGAACAAGTCAAGGCTGGTTTATAACGAAAATAAACATCACGGGTCATGACCGAAAATCCGGGGTTGACGACCACCACCCACCAATCGGCGGATAAGGTCTCATTCGGGGCCACTAAAGGGTGAATCCGGTCCCCCACTCCTTCCATCACCGCCGCCCGGCCGTGTATCAAAATCGGGATGTCACACCCCAGCCGTCCCCCCAGTCCCGCCAGGGTATCCGTCGTCAAGCCGGTTTTCCACAACCCATTCAGCACCCGCAGGGTCGCCGCCGCATCCACACTCCCCCCCCCCATCCCCCCCCCGATCGGAATCCGCTTTACAATGTGAATGCGCACTCCCCCGGCATACCCCGTATGCTCCTTTAATAGGAGGGCCGCCCGGGTCGCCAGGTTTTCCCGGCTGCAGGCCACGTGACTGTCCGCCGGCAGTCCCTCCAGTTCCACGGTGCAGGTCACCTCTTCATCCGTCAGCACAAAGGTCAGCCGATCCCCAAAGGACAGGGGAACCACGATGCTCCGTAAATCGTGAAAACCGTCCGGACGCTTGCCAATGATCTCCAGATAGAGATTCACTTTTGCCGGCGCATCCACCGAGATTTGTTCAGGCCCTGTTTCCATAAAGAGGGGCGGGAATAGCATACCCCTCCCCTCCCTGTCAAGAAATCGCTACGGCGTTCAACCCCCATGGGCACAAGGAAGTTTATGTTGCGCGCAACATAAACTTCCTTGCGCCCCGGTGCAATTAGGCTTGCCTTTCGTGATCGAAATCGAAATGATTCACCGCCATGACCCCTCGCGAAAGACTACTCTCGGTATTGCACGGGCGCATCCCCGATTGCGTTCCCGTCGCCCCCGATTTTTCCAATATGATCCCCGCCCGCCTCACCGGCAAACCGTTCTGGGATCTTTACCTCTACAACGACCCGCCCATCTGGGAGGCCTATATCCAGTGCGCCCGTCATTTCAACATCGATTCCCTCATGGATGGCTATTTCCCCCTGCGCCTCCCCGATGAGACCGACCCGTCCCCCCCCCTCGAACGCTTTATCGTCGCGCGAAATGACGCGCAAATCATCGTGCAGGAATCGTTCATGGAAAACGGACGCCGCCGCTGGCTCAACCGGGTCGACGTGTATTACGTCGCCGATTCCCCCACTTTCTGGGTCGATCCCGCCAAGCTCAACCTCCCCGCCGAACCCCGCTGGTTTGAACCCCTGACCGGCGTCAAACCGGTCGATCTCTCCCCGAATGGGCTGGCCCGCATTAAATCCATGCTCGGCGACCAGGGCCTCGTCGGCGCCTGGCTCACCTGGACCTGTGCCCGGGGTGGAACGAATGGCATTTACGATTATTATGACCATCCTGAACGTCATGATGAATGGGCGGAGGAACATGTCGAGAAAACCGAAAAACGATTTGCACAGATCATGGCCATGCCCGTCAAGCCGGACTTTTTCTGCTGTGGCTCATCCGGCACCCTGGTCTGGCAAAATGTGGAGATGTTTCGAAAAATATCGCTTCCCGGAGTCAAACGCGGTATCGAACTGGCCACGGCCGCCGGCATCCCCACCCATGTCCACTCCTGCGGCCCGGAAAAGAACCTGGTCAAAATCCTGGCCGAGGAAACCGATCTGACCGTCATCGATCCCCTCGAAATCCCGCCGATGGGCGACTGCATCCTGGCCGAATTGAAACAGGCCTATGGCCACAAAATCACCCTCAAGGGGAATCTGCATACCACGGAGGTGATGTTGCGGGGAACGCCCGACACAGTTGCCGCCGCCGCCCGGCAGGCGATTGACGATGCCGCCGCCGGGGGCCGCTTCATCCTGTCGACCGGCGACCAATGTGGCCGCGACACTCCGGATGCCAACCTTCAGGCCATGATCGAAACCGCCCGGACCTACGGACGGTATTGAGCGCTACATCCCCCCGTCATCCCCCTTTGACTTACGCTCCTCGTCCAAATAAATGGTGCGATAACCCAGATGCCCTTTCCGGTATTCATAAAGTCGGAAGGCCGGCTGCCGGTCCCAAAATCGCGTAATCGGTTCCCCCACGTACATCGGAATATCGCCCACCCAATGGAGTTCATCCCGATGAAAATGGCCGGTAATGATCGCTTTCACCGATCCGCCCGTCAGGAGCTTTTCCCATTTCAGGCGGGTTTTGTCGGACCAGCCCGGATAAAACTGGTTGTGATGAAAGTCCGCCACCTGCGGCGCATGGTAAAATAAAAGAACCGGCTTCCCGGCCGCCGCCTTCAGTTGCGCCGTCAACCAGGGCATCGGATCGTAACCCGGCAAACGATAATCCGATCGCAAAGGTTCGGTGAACAGAAAAATGAAAACCACCCCCCGATACTCAGCCACACTAGCCACCGGTCCGAAGGCCGACTGGTAGGCCTCAGATGTTTTGCGGGGGTTTGATGCCAGAATGTCGTGGTTGCCCGGCACGAAATGGATCGGCACCTTCAACGGATCCAAGGCCGCCAGCCCCTCCCTTACCACCGCTTCTTTCTCGACGTTATCCGCCAAAATATCCCCGGTATGCACCACGCATTCCACCCGAACCGGCAGAGCATTGATCAGCGCCACCGCCCGACGGGTCAAAGATACCCCATCCCGCGCCCCCCAATGGGTGTCACTGATCTGGACAAAATAAAATCCATCCGTTTCAGCGCCCACCCCGCCACACCAAAGCCAGGCAACCAGGATAACGAAAAAAATATTCCGCACCGGATTGAATGGAGTCGGGGCGCCCTCGCCCCGCAATTTCCTACCAAAAGAGCGGGGTGCGGGCTCCCCGGCTCCACAACACCCTCTGGATGCGGAACAATTTTGTTGCGTCGCCAGAACACCCCCCAGCAACCCACCCCTTAAACTCAAACGACGCCCCATAAGTACTCCCTTTGTTTACCGCATCCCAAGGCGGTTGTAGGGGCGGACATCGGCCGCCCTCCCCCTTCACGGATTCGTCTTCGCCAGCGGATTACCGAGCGCCTGTATCTGGTGGACGGCATAACAACTTTCCAGATTCGACGCATACATATAGAGTTTTCCCGACGCGGGATCAAAAATTCCGGTCACGCCGTTCGGATAGGCCACAAATTTCAAGCGATCCCAACCCGCCGGATCCGTCTTCGCGCCCATCCCGGCCCCCACGGTCAGCATCAAACCCACCCCCAAGGCCACTCCCACCGCCAGGCTCGCGATTCGTGTTTTCATGGTCCGCTCCTTTTTCGTCGGGTTGTCCAACACCTTCCGTGCACCCTATTGAATCACGGCCTCTTCCGAAAAGAAACCCATATTTTTCATTTACGCCCCCCCTCGAAAAGGGTATTTTAAGGCTGTGAGAACCGATCGATTCCACTGCGGACGCCGGGGACAGGTCCTGGTCGAATACGTCGTCACCGTCGGGGTGATTATCGCCCTGATGTCCGGCGCGGCCTTGTTGCTTTATGTCCTTAAGGAAAATGGCGGACGCATTCTGGATCTGGTCGCATCCGAATATCCCTGATCGTCTGTAAAATCAACCGGAGAAAACCTATGAAATCGGCGCGTCGTCGGCAATCGGGACAGGGCATGGTCGAATACATCATCATCGTTGTGATCGTGGCCCTCGCGGCCATCGCCGTGTATGGTCTCTTCGGCGACCGGATCCGCTCCATGATGGGCGGCGCGGTGGTCGAACTCGGCGGCGATCAGAACGCAGTCGACCAGGCGACCCAGACTGGATCTGCCGATTATCTCCGCTCGCTCAATAGCGGCACCACCGGCGGCCAATGAGTAGCCGCCCGGGTTCTCATGTTGCGACAAAATAGTTTCGCAACGTAGGGAACTGGAGTCGGGGTGCCCTCTCCCCGCAATCTCCCTGGAAAAGAGCGGGGTGAGGGCACCCCGGCTCCACAACAACCACTTGTTGCGGATACTATCTTGTCGCAACACGAGGAGTCACAGAGTGCTCGGCCCGGCTTCCATACGCCTGGCCGGCCCCACAGGCGCCGGTGAGGTACGGCGCCGACA
>CAZCDO010000011.1:30354-40787 GCA_964497135.1 uncultured Verrucomicrobiota bacterium | reverse complement strand
TTGCCCGCCTCCTCCCGTTGCTCATGGAAAAACAGGACGGCATTCCCCCTTATGGCACCGTGCTATTGCGCAATCGCCATGCGGGTACCGGCGTCATGTGGGCCATCGGTTGGCAGGTAAACGCCAAGGACTTCACCCTCGACGCGAACCTTGACCTCCCTTCGCGCCAAAGCGGGCTGTTGGCCTGGCGCCAGCTCGAGGCCGAGGTCCAGCGCCGGAACTGGCCGCGCTTTGACTGGACCCAGGTCGGGGTTCCGACGGGCGCCAGCCCCGGCAAGGCCGGCATCTGAGCCTGCCCGGCCCTGGCGCGAATCCCGGGGCGCACTCCGGACCGCGCCGTCTATGCCATCAGCCATCCATGATGCTTTCCTTCGTCCACAAAATCGCCGATTCGTTGTAGCAGCGTTCTATGAACGCCTCTTCCATCTCCTCCGCTCATAGAGCGGGGCTACACCCGCACCGCGTTATCCGCTCATCTCCACCGAATCGGGAACGCCTGAAGCGAACCGCTTCGCTGAGAACGTGGACGACCCGCTTGCCATGGAACTGAGGCGTGGAAAAGGGTCGTGGAACAATTGTCGTTGCGTTTCGAGTCACTCAGGGTTACCTTCTGGACCGGTCATACGGGAGGTGTTTATGGGACTCACACCGGTTGAAGTGTCATTGTCCGTGCGGGGAACCCGGGGCGATGAATGGTTCGATGTCAGGGTACGGGTCGCAGCGGAACCGTCCGGCGAATCGTGGGGCATTCCCTGTTTCCGGTCCGGTGCGGGCGATTTCCGTTTTCGTTTTTCCGCGCCGCATCCGGGCCGATACACCTGGAAAACGGAAGGGGCGACGGGGCTTTTTCAAAACTTGTCCGGCACGGTGGATATTCCGGACCAACCGACCGCGGTTGATCTGTTCCGGCATGGACGGCTCCGGGTAGCCGGCGATGGGCGGACCATTGAACATATCGATGGGACTCCGTTTCTGTGGGTGGCGGACACCTGGTGGATGGCCTTCACGAGCCGGCTGCCATGGCCGGGTGAGTTTGCGCGGTTGACGGAAGACCGGGCACGCAAGGGATTCACCGTGATCCAGGTGGTAGCGGGCCCCCTCCCGGATTATGATGCGCCGGACCAGGCGTATGCTCCCGGCCAGGCGAACGAGACCGGATGTTCGTGGGAACCGGGCTGGAAGGATGTCAACGCCGCGTATTATGACCGGGTGGACCAGGGACTCCAGCACTTGATCCGGAACGGGCTGGTGCCGTGCATTGTCGGCATGTGGGGATACTGGGGGCTGGTTATGGGCGAGGAGCGCGTGCGGCGGCATTGGCGCAACCTGATCGCGCGCTACGCCGCCTGGCCGGTGGTCTGGTGCGTGGCCGGCGAGACGGGGATGCCGACCTACCACACGATATTTCGCGAGGATGCGGCGGTGTCCGACGCGGAGACGGCCCGCCAGATCGAACTCTGGTCGCGGATGGCGGTCTATGTGCACGATCTGGATCCGTGGCACAACCCGATCACGCTGCATCCGCGGGCGCCGGGTGCCTCACGGCGCGACATGACGCCGGGCGCGCCGCTCGATCTGGAAATGGTGCAAACCACCCACATGGGGTATTCCGGTTTGCAGGGTCACCTGGAGACGCTGAGCACGGCGTTGCATGATTCGCCGCGCCTGCCGGTATTCGTTGCCGAGGCGAACTACGAGGGCATCATGGGATCGAGCTGGGCGGACATCCAGCGTTTCCTGTTCTGGACGGCGATGACGATGGGGTGTTGCGGGCATACCTATGGTGCGCAAGGCGTCTGGGGAATGAACTCGAAACAGAATCCCCATCGCGGCTTCACCGGCGACTGGGGACACGGCTTCTGGGAGGATGCCATGCATTATCCCGGCTCGGCGCAAGTCGGAATGGGGGCTCGCATCCTGGCGCGGTATCCCTGGCGCCAGTGTCAACCGTTCGATGAGCCGGCGGCTGTCGCGCAGGGACGCCCGTGGAGTTTTGCCATGGGGATACCCGGCAAGCTGGCCATTTACTATCTGCCGGCCAACACCCATGATCCCCGTCATCTCGGATGCGTATCGGGGGGGTGGAGGGGGGACTGTCTGCCACTGAAGACCGGCACCGGCACCGCCTTCCGGGCATCCTTTATTGATCCCATCACCGGCAACCCGGTTGCGGTCGGAACGGTTACGCCCGATGCCGCGGGCAACTGGACGCCGCCACGCAAACCATCCTCGGAAGACTGGGTACTGGTGCTCGAGCGCACATGAGGCCGGCCGCAAGTCGGCGGGGGGATTAAGTATACGTCCGTCGCTTCAATGCCCTCACGGGCACAAAATCCGCGCGTTGTAGCCGCGTTCAAAATACCATTCCCCCGTTCTCGTTTCCGTCCGAAGTTCACGCTCCCATTGGGCACACAAACCGAATTCGGGGCTTACGGGCCATTACATACCGAATTCAGTTGATAACCGTTATGGTTGTGATATGGTTACTCCATGAAAAGCATCACTCTGAAAAATATCCCGCAATCGGTTCACTCTGCCCTCAGGCAACGAGCCAAGCAGCACGGGCGAAGCCTCAATAAAGAAGCCTTGGTTTGCCTGGAAATGATCGTCGCCCCGGCCCGAGTAGATATTCATGCATTGCTCCACGATGTCCAAACCCATCGCGCATCGCTTCCCGGCAGATTGAACGATCGGTTGATCCAAATGGCAAACGTCGCAGGTCGCCCATGATCGTTGCCGATTCGAATCTCATCGCCTATTTACTCATCCCGGGCGACAAAAGCGCATTGGCCGACGAAGTCCTTCGTAAGGATGCGGATTGGGCCGTGCCTTTGATCTGCCGTTCGGAAGTGAGAAACATTCTAGCCCTCTATATGCGCCATGAAGGCATGTCCCTATCACAGGCCCGAAGGACCATGGAAAAAGCCGAGGCTCTTTGGCTCAATCGAGAATTCGCGGTTCCCTCCGATGAGGTGCTTGAATTGACCTTTCACCACAACGTCACCGCCTATGATGGAGAATTTATCGTGTTGGCCAACCACCTGAGTGTCCCCTTTGTGACCTTCGATAGACCTGTAAGAAAGGCATTTCCAAACCTCGCCCTTGCGGCCGAGGAGTTTCTTAATCCCTGAGGCGCATGCCCTTTATCGACAAATGCGAACGACCTGATGAATCCGCACCCGGTCCACCTCCACGGTCAGCCATCCTCGCGAATAGCGAGACACCAGGCCGGCCTTTTCCAGGGCCCCTTTCACCGACCGGGGTGCGATCCAGTTTCACCCGGATACCGTCCCGCGGTTTCGGCCAGCCGCACCATCATGCGCACCTTCTCCGGCGCCGTTTCCGTGGGCAACATGTCGCCCGCCGCCAGGATGAACCCGCCCCCCTCCCCCGCCTCCACCAGACAGCGCCGGATGTCAGCCTCCACCTCGGCCAGACTCCCTCGGGCCAGAAGGTCGGTCCGTACGCCCCCCATGAGCGCCATGTGCCGCCCCAGCGCCTGTTTCACCTCTGCCACCCGGGTGCCGCCCAACTCATCGAGCGGCTCGACGCAGTGAACTCCGGTCTCCGCGGTGGCGCCCAGTAGGTGCGTGATCCGCCCGCACATGTGCAGATAAATCAAGACCCCTGATGAGCGCAAGGCGTTCACGAATTCCTGGAAATAGGGCAAACATAACTCCCGAAAATTTTCATCGGATAGAAACTGACCGAATGTTTCGCCAATATAAAAGGCCTGCGCCCCGGCTTCCGCCATGGCGCGGGCAATCCGAATACTCCGCCTTAAATTCGCTTCCGTCCAACGCCGGATGAAGTCCGGTCGCTCAATGATGTCCAGCAGCGTGCGCTCCATGCCTTGAACATGGCAGAGGGTCTCGAGGGTGAACTGGCCGGGAACACCTATCACGAACCGGGTCTTTCCAGAGTGGGCCACCGCCTTCCGTAAGGGCCGCAAAATGGGGCCGTCCGCCAGGGTCCGGTCATCGGGAACTTCGATTCGTTCGATATCGGCCTCCGTCAAAGCACGCTGTAGGTCCGGCAGTAAAAGGACCCCGCCGCCGCCCTCGAAATCAACCCGTCCGGTGGCGTCGCCCGTCACCGGATCCACGGCCATGGCCTCTTCTCCCCGCCACTCGATGGACTGGGGTGTTCCGCCCGCCCATACTCTGAACCCATCCACGCCGTATGCCTGGGCGCAGTCCGCCACCAAAAGGTCATAGGCCTCCGGGTTCCGGAGCCGGTCCACGATCGTTTCCTTGAACGGGAGGCCGGCGACGCGGATGGCATGGGGGGGACAGATCTGGGGAAGGACCGGCACCCGATCCGGCACTCCGCGGGTCATGGCTATCCGCACACGTTCACAGGGCGTCATACTCTGCTCTCCTGATTGGCATTGATCATCCTAGGATAGTACCTCAACCATCCGGAACTGCGATAAAAAACAAGAAAACGTGGCCGATAAAAAAGATTTCATTGATAGTGAATGGAGTAGGTAGGGCGAGCTCTCCGAGCGAGCCATCGAGAAGGAGAAGAGACGGCTCGCTCGGAGAGCTCGCCCTACCCTGGCAGGCGGGATGGCGGTAGAGCGTTCTCTCGGGCGGTCATCCCACTCCTTTCGGCAACTCCCACCCACACGCCTTCAGGTGCGAGAGGCCCAGGTCAAATGCAGACTCGATGGCGACGAGGTCGGCCTGGCGGTGTTCCAGTTCAAGCGAAACCTCGCCGTGGTAACCGACCCGATCCAGGGCGTCGCCGAAGGCCCGGAAATTCACCACGCCTGCGCCGGGCGTCAGTTCAAGGTTTTGGTTGAAGTCGCGGGTGTCCCGCCCTGCGCTATCGCGCAGGTGCACGTGTCGGAGGCGGGGTCCCAGGAATGACAAGAAATCGGCCAGATCGTAACCGATGATACCCCAATGGCTCGTGTCCACGGTGGCGCCCACGGCGGGATGGTCCAGGGCTTCAAAAATCGCCCGGACATGGTCCACCGAATCCGTGAGTTGGTAAAGGTGCGGGACTTCCAGATTCAGGGAGAGACCCAACCGCGCCGCAGTGTCGGCGATCATTCGGTACGCTTGGACGGAAGCCGGTATCTCCGTTTTCCATGTGGCCCCATCAACCCGGGGACCGATGGGGAAACTTACAACCTTGATGCCCAGGGCGCTCGCCTGCTCCAAAAACCAGGTGGCATAAGTCACGACGCCGGGCGCCTCCGATGGATCGGCGAGCCGGGGTCGAAAAATCTTTCCATCCACCCTCCGGCTCGCGGATACATTCAGGGCCACCGGCGTAAGCCCGAGCCGGGCCAGGGTGTCACGCACCGCTCCAGCTGATGCCTCGCCATACGGAAAGTGGCGGCAGTAGGATCCCAGTTCGGTGATCTCGACATGTCGGAATCCACGGCGCGCGATCTGTCGGAGCGCCGTCTCCAGATCGAAGGCCGCATAGCCCAGCGTGGCACAGGAGGTTATCGTCGGCATGAGGGTTTTAAAAATTAGCTCACATTAAAATTTACTATTTGCTCATATTGTAGGGCATCCCGATTTTGCGGACAATCTGAAAATTGGCAATCTTCTGTTTGTCGAGTGTTCCATTGATGAGTAAAAAATCATAACCTTGACTTTATGCCTAAAATATTAGACATTATTTTCATGAAAACGCTCGGAAACTTGTTCGGTTCGGCTGCGAAGACGGAGATACTTCGGGCGTTGAACTATCAGCCCGATGGAACCGGCCTGCGCCAACTGACCCGCATTGCGGGCCTTCGCGTACGCTCGGCGGAACTGGCACTGAAGTTTCTGGTGCGCTCAAAGCTGGTCAGGCGCAGGCGCATTGCGAACCGCGTGTCGTATGCGATGGATTGGAACGATCCCCGGGCCTCCCTGCTGACCGAAGTCTTCGCGGCGGCGGCCGCCGCCGCAATTCGTGCCGAAAGTCACACCCTCGACCAGCGCGCGAGACGGCTTTTGCCCTTCATGCGGGGGGCAACCCGTATGCTGGATACGGCGCGGAGAAGCCGCCATGACGCTTGAGAACCTCTTCAAAGGTGCCGTCGACGCGCTGCGACAGCGGGGCATCGCCTTTGCCGTGGCAGGCGGTTTTGCGATGGATCTGTACCGCCGGGAACCCCGACTCACCATGGACGTTGACTTAGCGATCCCGACCCCAGGCGACGATGTCAAAACGGCGATCGCCATCGTCGAATCGCTGGGACTACGGGCCGGGCTCGTGCGTGAAGCCGATCTCGCGGGAGGTCCGCTGTTTGCCATCCGTCGTCGAACCACCCCGCCGTGCATGGTCGTCGGGCGCCCCGTGGGCAACCCGTCTGGAGAGGGTGTGGATATTCTTCTGTCAACCCTCCCCTGGGTTGAGCCCGCCCTGAAGCGCGCACAGGTCAATCAGGTGGATTTCGGCTTTGGCCCTGTTCCTGCGCTTACGATCGAGGACGCCATTCTCTCCAAACTTTATGCGCTCAAACGGCTTCGCGCCAAGGATCTGGACGATCTTCAGTCTATCTTCGAAGCGGAACCGGAACTTGATATTCCCTATCTGGCAGGGCAGGCGACTCGTCTCGGGATCGAAATACCCCGCCAGGCGGCCGCCTTTTTGCCGACTTGGCTCAGAGGCCTATCCCGTCCCCCCCGGGGTTCGAAGCAGAAGTGATTATCTAAAAATCAAGCAACGCTCCGATAATTAGTTGACTTTTTCATAAAAATCAGATTGAATCAGATTATCATATTCATACAGGAGGAACCGTCATGCAAGCGCTGTCCGCAACGGAAGTCGCCCGAAATTTCAGCCGCTTACTGGATTCCCTCGAACACGGTGGCGAGGAAATCGTGGTGATGCGCAATAAACATCCCGTCGCCAAGCTGGTTCCAGGTGCCGCCCGTATGACGGCCATCGAGGCCCTCGGGGATATCTTCGCCACGCTCGATGATGCGGAAGGAACCGCATGGATCGAGGATATCGCGAGGGGCGACCGTTTACGAGTTGCGGAAGCGAGGGATCCATGGGCGTAATCCTCGACACCTCCATCTGGGTGGACATCGAACGGGGACGCCTGGCGCCGCGCGATGTGGCGGCGCTGACCGGCGATGAACCGGTTTATGTCGTCCCGCCCGTGCTGGCGGAACTGGAGTACGGGGTTCATCGCGCCCAAACCGACGATCAGCGCGCCCGCCGGGCCAGTGCGCTGGACCGAATCCGTCGGAAACCGTGCCTGGTCATCGACAAGGACAGCGCCGCCACCTTTGGCCGCCTATCCGCCATCCTGGACAGCCGGGGAACCCCCAGCACACACCGCATCCAGGATGTCTGGATTGCCGCCATTGCCGTGCAGCATAACCTGAAGGTTCTCACGCGAAACCGGAAGGATTTTGATAATATTCCGGGACTCGGTGTCCTGGTGATTTAACCTAGATTCGGCAGTTCAAAGAGTTTTGACAGGATAACAGGTTGGCCAGAAAAGATTTATGGCAGATCAACCTGCACGTCTCATTATGGTGCTACCCGGTCCGGGGCAATGCCCTTACGGGCACACGACAAACGGCCAGATCCCGCGCCTTCGGGGTCAACGCTTTATGGCCTCGAAATTCGCAACCGCTTCCGCGGCGAAAAGCGCCCGACCATAAATCCTAATCAGAGAGACCTCCCCATCCAAATCGGGTGCCACTTTCCCCGCGACTGCTCCATTCGCATCCCGCAAATACGGATTAAAACGACCCCATCCATATTGCCGTTCCTTCCCCCCGTCGCAAACCACCCCATTCACCAACACGGTGATGATCTTCGGCCCCCCATCCACCACGAACACCACATGATGGTCCACGCCGGCCTTGAACAGGCCGCGATCAGTTTCCCACGCGGATTCGCACAGGCCGCACGACCAGCGCCCACCCGGTTCCCCATACGTGTGACCGGTCAGGCTGAGCTTCAATGCGCCCCGATCCGTCAGTTGAACCAGCATCCCCCGCCCTTCCCCATCCCGACTATCCAGCACCACCTGCCAGGGCCTGAGCGTTCGGAAGTTCACCCGCAGTTCCAACGTCAGGCCACCCCGGGCCTCAATGGCCCGGGCGCGACCGGGTAACGTGGCGCCCGTCGAAGCATCCACCTGACCCCCGCCCCGGTTATACAGCGTGGGTAACTCGGGCATGACAAAAGTTCCCTTGCCCCCCGTATGCTCCGCCAATAAACCATCCCGGGTAATCCGGGCTTCAGTCGGATCCGCCCACACCGCCGCCAAAAGTCGCGGATCGAGTTCATGAACCCGTGCCACCGCCTTCTGGGTCTCCGTCACCCAAATCCTGCCATCCTGTTCAATGAAATCAGGATAACTGATGCGCAGTCCGGGATTGTCGTCGTAGAGGGCGATTTCCGGCTGGGACCAATGAATGCGCCCCGCCCGCTCCACCCCGCCGCACAGCCAGACCGGATTGCGATGCTCATACCCGACCCACGACTTCAGATTAGGCGCGCGCGCCAGCACCTCACCGCCATGAAAATGAAACCAGTACAAATATTTGCCGTTGGAAAAGCGTCGGACAAAATTCGCCGCGCGCGGATTCTTTACACGCCGCCCGCCGGGGGTATAGGTCATGTATTCGCGGTCCCAGGTCCGCCCATCATCCCGACTGTAGGCGTGGCAGGACCACCCGTCAATCGTCCGATACGTGCCATAGAGACTGCCATCGTTCATCGGCGTAACATTGAATTCACCGGCGATCGGGCCGCCGCCGGGCGGGGTCCGCAAGCCGACTTCGCCCTCCGGCAAAGTTTCCCACACATGCCGGGCGGGATTGGATTCCGTAAGCAGGTTGGAACTGCGGAACAGCACCCCCTCATTGTGGGTAAAGAAACCTTCGCCGAATCCCCCGACCTTGCTGGCCGCGACATAAGCGGCCCCTTTATGGACAAACGGCTTGCCTACCCCCCAGAAAAACAATACTTGGCCCCCATAGGTGTTTTGTCGATCGCATTCAAACCGGCGCATCGGAATTTCATGGCGATCCTTCGACCAGGTCCGCCCGTTGTCATCGGAATATTTGTAGGCATACACGCCCAGCGAATCCACGCGCGCAAAAACACCCCCGTCCACCGTTTTCACCTCGCGCAAGTTATCCCGGTTGTAGGTATAAAATGCGTAAATCCGCCCGGTACCAGGCACCTTGAGCGGCATGACCCAACTCGCCTCGGGTCCGGACGCGGGTTCGATGTCAAAAGGTCCTTCCCAGGTCAGGCCCCGATCCGGACTGATAAAGCAGACCACATGCTGGCCGCCCTCCCCTTCGATTCCGCGCCCCGTGGTCATGGTGCAGGTCCAGGACCCATCCTCATTCACCACAACATAAGGCTCATCGCAATAGCCCTCGCTGGGAATTTCCAATCCGGTTTCCAGATGTCTTCGATCGATTGGCATGGCCTGAATCCTTTCCTGACCGCTGTCCCATTAAGGTTGCGGCAACTCGCAGGATGTAATCATAACGACCCGATGCCATAAAGGATTTTCCCTTGGAAGGGGGATAGGCTTCCAGCCTGTTTTTTTGAGGGGAAGCAAGCTGGAAGCTTGCGCTACTGTGGGAATATCCAACATAAATCCATGCGTCGCCGGCGACGGGATTCCGTCGCGCTCTATGAACGCCTCCTCCACTCCTCCGCACATAAAGCGGGGCTACACTAGCGCCGCATTATCCGCTCATAGAGCGGGGCTACATCTGCTCGTTGTAGCCGCGTTCTATGAACGCCTCTCCAATCGCACAATTTCGCCTTGGTACGGCCATTCTTCCGTCCGCTCAACCAGTCCCGCTCTTATCGGATTCTGCGCCACATATTCCCATTTTTGACGATAGCTTTCACTGGACCGCAAAAGATGATCGAAAAATCCGGACTGCCAATAGTGATCCATAGGTCCGTGTAATATTTTCAATGTCTGGCTGATCCGTTGCTTTAGCAGGCGAACGAAATCAACCAACCGTCCATTGCATCCCAAGCAAACAAAAAAATGCAGATGATCAGGCATGATCACATAGCGCCCAATGGCCCGTCCACATGTCGCATTCCGAATCGCATAATTCCGAAAAGCTTGGTGAACGCCTTCGTTAGCCAATAACGCCTGCCTCTTGGCTGTATTGGTCGTGATGAAATACAAAGCCGAATCATATTGCTGAAATACATGGGCCAACCGTCGAGGCTTACCCACAAATTGCTTAACCGCTTCGTTATCAGGCATGTAAGACTCCCTGTTATCCCTTGTTTTACAAACCAATGACCTCCAATTTCGAAGGTTGTAGCCGCGTTCTATGAACGCCTCTTCCGCTCCTCCGCTCATAGAGCGGGGCTACATCCACGCCGCATTATCCGCTCATAGAGCGGGGCTACATCCGCTCGTTGTAGCCGCGTTCTATGAACGCCTCTTCCGCTCCTCCGCTCATAGAGCG
>CAZCDO010000011.1:22591-30254 GCA_964497135.1 uncultured Verrucomicrobiota bacterium | reverse complement strand
ATAGAGCGGGGCTACATCCACGCCGCATTATCCGCTCATAGAGCGGGGCTACATCTGCGCCGCATTATCCGCTCATAGATCGGGGCTACATCTGCTCGTTGTAGCCGCGTTCTATGAACGCCTCTTCCGCTCCTCCGCTCATAGAGCGGGGCTACATCCACGCCGCATTATCCGCTCATAGAGCGGGGCTACATCCGCTCGTTGTAGCCGCGTTCTATGAACGCCTCCTCCACTCCTCCGCACATAAAGCGGGGCTACATCCGCTCGTTATGGGGATTGTTCCTTGCCGCTCTGTTCCGGCGCCACCTTGCAAATCCGCTCCAGCCAGCCGAGCTTTTCGATCTCCGCCAGGTAGAAGTGCATGTCATCGCCGCCCCAGGGAAACCCCCCGGGTTTTTCCATCAGGGCATCCAAAAATGGCAGGTTGTCCTTCAACACCTGCTCGTCTCCGGTCAACTTGTAAAGCGCCCAACTGGGGAAGAAATCGTTGCAACCCCACCCGCCAGCGGTAAATGCCCGCTGGGCCGGATAGCGATAAACCTGCCGCAAGGCGCGGACCAGGAAGTTTTTAACCTCCTTCAAACCGGTTATTTCATAGTAAAAATAACAGGCCCGCCATGTGATAAATTCACCATACCCCAGCTTGAAGGTTCCCATTCCGTGGGGAATCTCATACAGAATTTCGCCCTTGGAAGTCATGTGATCGCGATAGAACTCAAAAACTTCATGGGCATATTTCAACCACTTGCGATCCTGGGTATGCTCAAACAACTGGAGATAAGCCAGCATCGGCCACCCGCATTCGCGGCTATCGCAATAAAAGATCGTCTTGGCTTCCTGCCAACGTCGCATGTTGGCGCCCACCGACAAGGCCGCGTCCCGGAAATCCGATTCGCCGGTCAGGCAATACGCCGCCAAGAGTCCCCCCACCCACATGTGCGAGGGATAGGTCGCCCCATCCGTGTGCTCCGGACAGTGCGCCGGCATGGTCCCCTGCCGCAGGGGATGGGGATCGCAGGCGATAAAATCCACATGGGCATTATGCCGGGCCTTGGCCAGGGCCGCCATCCACTGGCTCGGTTCGGCGCGCCGGAAATATTCCTTCACATGCCATAACAACAGATCGTTCTCGTTGTTATGACACCAGCTCCGGTCGGGATTGGACCCATCGCCGGAGTCAAACATGCCGCGCGCCGGCGGGCTGGCCGGACCGATACTCCCCAGCTTGGCCTCCATCTTGACATAGCGATCCTCGTCGTACGGGAGCCATTGATGCAGGCGCAACACCTGGCAGTCCCGGACATAGGCCGGATCCAAGGTCAGCGTCACGGGCGAAGCCCCGTTCGCGCCCATTCCAAAACCCACCACTTCATGATCCAGATAGGTCGCCTCAAGGGCTTTGAACGAACGGCGGTCCGGCGACAGATCGAGATACAGATCGTGCTCCTTGGATTGCCCACGACGGACCTGCAAGTCTCCGAACGAAGCCGGCCAGATGTCATACGACAGAATATGGCGATCCATTTGAATCGCCTTGGGATAATGGTTCTCCATTTCGCAGAACCAGCCGACCAAGGATCCGCCCGTTCCGTTGGCCCCGAGATAGGGATACATCTGCCGCAATCCGCCGGTCATGTCGGTCCGCGCATTGCCCGGCCTCAAGTAATAGGGATAGGAAGCCATCGATTCCTGGAGGCTATCCATGTTGCGAATGAGAATCTTGCCGTCGGCCGCCGCCCCATAGCGCGTCCGCGCGGCCTCATTCACCGCTTTGCCGGCGATCAACTCAACGGTCTCGCGGATCTCCACCGGCCGCGGAAACCAATCCTGACCATGCGCGCATTGCCGGACCCATTTCGTCGTCCGTTCGCCCAATGCCGTGGGGATGACCAGCCGGATGGAGGCCAGTTTGACGCCCGTCTCGGGGGACTCGCAATTGGTAAACTTGTAGGCTATTCGGCAACTGGAATCTTTCGCGCACAACGTGTATCGCACGCGAAAGGCGAACATCTGGGAATCGTCCTCCGCCGTGTGTCGACCCTCCACCTCCACCACCGTCCGGATCGGCCCCCGGGTGACCAACCGAACCTTCACCTGACGCGACAGTGAGGCGAAATACCGTTTGCCGGCCAGATCCTCGACGATGATGTCGGATCCGGGCAACACCAGGTTTTTGCCCCCCGCTTCATAACATTCGAAAAGCGAAAACCGTTTCGCATTACCCCGAATCGTGAAAAGCCCATTGCCCACTTCAAAGGTGCCCGCCGTTTTCCGCCAGGACATTGGCTTGAGAACCGGAACCCGGGAGGCGCGGATCAAATCCAGAACCACCGTCTGGTTGGGCCGGAAATCGGCGATGAAATCCAGAACCAGCCACTTGATCGATCCGTCCGCCCATCGTTCCGTCGCCTGAGCCTGGACGGGAATCAACCCGCCATCCGTCTGCCGCAAGGCCAGGCCGGTGATGGATCGCAAGAGTCCCTGGGCCAGGGGCACGGCCCCCGTCTGATGATAATCTTTCAGCGAACGATTGGAGTGATTCTTGCATCGGATCGAAACGAGCGTCGGAGTTTTCATTTATTCTTTACTATGGGGGTTCATCCTGGATAAACAGGGTTTTCAATATGTTGATATTCGACATCCGCGTCAATCTCAAATCACGGTGCGGCCACCTAAATTTCATGCCTCGATCACGAGCAGCCAATCCTCGGACGACGGCTTGCGGGGCGGGATCCAGCAACCATCGGCCCCGGGCCGCGCCGGACCGATCGGCCGCACCGCACCCGTGACGGGATCGATAAAGGACGCCCGCCAGGAAATCCCCGCGGCGAGCCGGAGGGGGAGGCACTCCCCCATCCACCCCTCGGCCACCACGCCCAGATGGCGCGGATCGCTCGTGTTGGCCGGCAGATAATAGATCGACAGTTGTCCGGGAATTCCCGTGGCGAAACTCCAGGGCCGCCCCACGGCGGCGGCCGCCGGTTCTTCGAAGGGCCGGCATTGTTCCCAGGGATATCGGGCCAGTATGGCCGCCCCAACTCCCAGCTGCGTGGCCCCCGAATAGTGCATGGCGTCTTCCCAAAATCCGCGCCCCCAATCGCCGGTGAATCCCCGGTGGGGCTCCCGGCGCGAATTCATCCCCCAAATCCCTTGCGCCCCATAGCTGTGCCCGCAACAGCCCAGGGTCATCGCCGTCCAAAACAGAAAGCGCTGAATATCCGCCCAACTCGATCCCATGATGCCCTCATAATTGGCCTCGCCGACCAGGACCGGCAGGCGCGGAGTGGCGGCCAACGATTGCGCCAGGGTCTCCAGATGCCCGTGCAATCCGGCATAGCCCATGTGCGTGGTTTGCACCATCTCGAAGTCCAGCGTTGTCCCCGGCGTCACATCGTGACGCGAGCCGCCCGGCGCCTTGGGGTGAAGGGTGAGGGGATTATGGTAGGGGTCAAGATCTCGGACATAGGCGATCATGCGGGACCAGATGGCCATTTGCTCCCGGGCTTCCCGGGCGGATTTTTCCGCGTCGTTTTCAAAAACCGTGTGGTAGGTCGGCATGGCCGTTTCGCCGGCCAGGCACCACACCACCGGCCACGCCCCATAGCGCGCCACGAGGTTGCGCCAGTGCCGACGTACCCGGTGTTCACCCATCGCCAACGCCCAATAGGCCCACATGCCGACGATACAGGGCGTCAACCCGTTTTCGATCAAATGGAAGATCCGCCGGTCCGCCCGATCAAAAAAAGCCGGATCGATCCGCCCCCACCCCGGTTCCCAGGACCATCCGGCCTCGTCGGCTTGAGCCGGATCGAACGCCTGCTCCGGCGCGTCATAATCCGGCAGGGGCCCGGCCACGACCTGGATGACGTTGAACCCCTTCCGAACCCGATCCTCCGTCAGCCGCGCAAAATCGTCGGGCCACCCCAACCGCCGGGTAAAGGCCATCCACCAGGTGTCGGCCAACCACAGAAAGGGAGTGCCGTCGGCCTGTTGAAACGTTCGTCCATCCGGGGCAACCCGCAACCGGCCATGGGCAAACCGCTGCAACACCGGCGCATTTGCGGGCACATCGATCACGCCGGACTGGCCGGCCACCGCGCCCGCTCCCACGCCGTCGGGTCGCACGCACCAGGGATATCGTCCCGCCCGGGGAGGGGCAAACCGGAACCGGAATTCATCGCCGCCGACCCAGAAGGCGGGAAGTGTCCACGTCGCGCCCTGTTCCCCATCGGTCACGACGACATCGGGTTCGATGGGCTGAAATCCGTCCTGCGCCGCGCCCGGGACGCGGATCGCGATCTCCACCGGCTTGATCATAGCAGCCATCCTTTCCACTCCGCCGCCCGGCTAGGAGTCTGTCGGACTTTGCCTTCGGCAAAGTTCACAGCCTCCTAATTAGTTTGTTGCAAATCGCTTATTATTAATGAGTAATACAAACCATTGTATTTTATGGAAAACGAAACGGTGCGGTGTTAGCGTAACATCACCACTGCAATAACGAAAACATTTATGTATCATAAGTCATTGATGATTAATGTATTGCGAGTTACAACAAACTTTGTTAGCAGCCTGGCGGATCTTTGGCGGAGCCAAAGTCCGACAGGCTGCTAGGCCAGGCGAGCCTCGGCCATCGTATCGATTTCCAACCGCGCCGTTTTACTGCCGAACAACGTCACCACAACCGGCTTGGCCCCGGCTTCGAGCGTCAGGTTGACCATGGCCTCGAACCGGAACGCCGGGGTCGCAGGCGTGAGACCGAGGGTTGCCAACGGGACCAAGGCGGATAGTTCCCACCCGCTTTCCAGGGGAGTGGCGGCCCACCGGATGGTCTCCGCCGCCTCGACCTGACGGTGTCCGATGAAAAACCAGGTCGTCCCGCCCGGCTCCGATCCCTGGGGCAAACACACCAGTTGATGAACCGCCGCCGGAGAGGTCGCATCCGCCGGCGCAACGAGGATCCCCACGTACGGCCCATTCCAATTCGCTTCGGCCGGCACCGCGGAAATCGGCCGCCGGTCGTGGACCCGGGCGGTCAGCGCCAGGGTATCGCCCAGCACCCGGGCCCGGAGGGTTCCGACCGTCGAACCGCCGCGCAGGAACGGCCATTCCGGCGCGTCCGCGAGCCGTCCGGCCACCTCCGTCAACCCGGTAACGGCGGGACCCCGTTGGAACTTCACCGGATATCGAAACCGCACCGGAACCGGCAACGAAAAGTCCAATTCGCCAGCCCGCGCGCCGATCATCGGCGTCAAATCAGGTCGGGCGCACCCTTCAAACGCCACCGTCTCGCACCGCACTTCGCGGGCGGACAGCGTATACGCGATCGACCCGGGCCCCTTGAATCGAATCGCCTCCGGATGGGTGGTCCACAATTCCAATGTTCCCGACACCGGTCGATCCGACAGATTGACCAGGTGCACCGCCAGTTCTCCGGCCGCCCAATCGCCGGGTCGCTGAACTTCGGGTCCCGAGATCAGCTCCGGACGACAATCCACGCCGTCCGGTCCGGGCACGGAGGGTCGATATTCATCGGGCCTCAATCCGATTTCGGCGAAGGGGATGGGTTCGAATCCCGGAATCATTGCGGGAACCGCGCTATCGGGCTTCAGAGTGAAATTCAACCGGGCCAGATCGACAAACCCGGGATCCTCCCGGGTCATCCGGTTGGATTCGAGGGTTTGCCAGTCCTCCGGCGTCACCATCACCCCGCATCGGACGGCCAGATTGCGCCGGACGATATTGGCGCCGGGATTCGACTCCAGATCCTTGAGCCAGGGGTACCGGCGCAAATAAACCTCGGACCGGATATCCACCTCTTCATATAAAGGTTTACGCATAGATTGGGTGGCCGGGGTGTCGCCGCGGACAAAATGGAGCCATTGCTCTGCCCCCATCTGCATGTTGCCGAAGGCGATCCCGCAATCCACGAAAATATTATTGTCAATCCGGTGATCCTTGCCCCCGTTATTGAAGATGGCCCCCATACACACCTGGCCGGCATGCCCGCAGCGGTAAAAGACATTTCCGACCACCGTCAACCCGCAGGATCCGTCATCGGGATAAATCGCGCTCGTCCCCCACCCGGTCGGGCAGCCGACATGATGGAAATAATTGTGCCGGAGAATATTGCCTTGTTCACTGGGATTACGACCCATGTAAAAGGCGGCGGCATCATCGATCTCGAGCCCGACATACCCGATGTCGTTGGCTTCGATGAGATGGTCGTTCCCCCAGAGGAGAATCGCATTGTGCGGCCCGTCATAAATCCGGTTATGCCGCATCACGTTCCCGCAGCCGGCGAACCAAACCGCCGGGTTATACGCTTTGCAGACCCGGTTAAAATCATGAATCTCGCAATTGTCCGCGATGTTCCTCCCGGGCTCCAGAGTGCGCCGGTCACCCCCATTCAGATAAATCCCCCCTTGGCCCGTCTGGTAAATATGGCAGGATTGAACCCGGTTATCCCGTCCTTCAACCGTAATCCCGCGTCCTCCCAGATTTCGCAGAATACAGCCCGCCACCTCATTATGGTCACCCTCCACCGTCATCCCATGAAATCGTCCGCCTTCGAAGATGAGCTGGCGAAAGTGGATCCATCGGGCTTTTTTCAAAATGACCAGGGGGTCCTTCAAAACGGACAACGTCAGGCGCACGTCTTTCGGCAGAACCGGCGGATCGAGATATAAGATCCCGGAATCGCGGTCCACCGCCCAATAGCCGGGTTGGGCAATCTCCTCCAAGGCATTCCGAACATAATACCGCCGACCCGCGAGCACCCCCCGATAGCTGGGCGCATCCAAGGTGATCGTGCCGCACTCCGGATCGGTCGATTTAACCGGCAGGGTCGCCGGAGCCCAATCCATCGCCCACATTCCAAAGCACTCCAAATCCCGGGGGCGCGACCATCGCCGGATTTTTCCGGAATCGCTCGTAAAGGTTCCGCCCTTTACGACCTCATCCGGGGCTGCGGCTTGTTCCGGGATGGGGCCGGGGGTATTCAAACAGGTGCCCGTGTCGAGCACGGTTCCGGTCAACGCATAGCCCGTGCGAGGCCACCGGGCCATGGGCAGGGGCCGATCCTGAAAATAGACATCCAGATCGGACGGAGAGACCACCAAGCCAAAGCCAAAGCCGCGGGGAATCCGCACGTGAGTATCGGTAATTCCCAGCGCCTTCAAATCCAACTGAATCAATCTCGACCGAACCGGAGCATCGAAACGGGATAAAATAGACGGATCCGAGACCGGTCGAAATTCGGTTCCATCGACGGAACAACCCCCGCTGAAGCGGACTTCCGCACCGGGACAGGCGCGCCAGAGCACCGGCGCCTGTTCCGTGCCGGAATCCTGTTCCTCCAACACCAGGGATTCGGTCAGGTGGTAGGTTCCGCTCTCGAACCAGACGGTGACCGCCGCCGAAACGCCCGACCTTGCACTGCGCCATCGGCGCACTGCATCCCGCGCGCCGCGCGGGGTGGCCAGCGGCCTTTTTCGCGAACCGTCCGCCTGATCATCCCCCCCCACGGCCACGTACAACTGTAATGGTTCAATATTCATGCCGCAGGATGTAATCATAAATCTTCGCCGATACAAATAAATTTTTCACACCGAGGGGTGGCCGCAGGCCGGGGTGGGTCCTTCCCATTGAGGTCCCCTCCTTGGAG
>CAZCDO010000011.1:9413-22491 GCA_964497135.1 uncultured Verrucomicrobiota bacterium | reverse complement strand
GAGGGGTGGCCGCAGGCCGGGGTGGGTCCTTCCCATTGAGGTCCCCTCCTTGGAGGGGTGGCCGCAGGCCGGGGTGGGTCCTGCCTGACCGGAGTCGGACCAGAGTCGGCCAGGAATGGCCGCTCTACTCAAAGGCGGGTCATCCCAACAACTTTAACAGGGCCTCCATCTGCGAATAATCGGGGATGATCAAATCCGCCCCGGCCTTGATCAGGCGGGTTCGCTTCGCGGGATTCAAGCCATAGCGCCGCACCTCATCCGTCGCCAGGCCGATGGCATATCCGCCCCGTTTGCAACTTTCGCGCAATTCCACCGGACCGTCTCCAAAGACCACCACGCCGGACATGCCCGCCGAGCCAATTTCGCCCAACAGGCGTTCCAGGACAATCCGCTTTGCCTCGCGCGTCACATCCCCGGTCGCCCCGTGAATGCCCCCCGTAAAAAAGTCCGCATATCCCAGGGCACGCGCCTCCGCTTCGACATCCTCCTGATCGGTCCCGCTGGCCAGATATAAGCGCACCCCGGCTCCCGCCAGCCGTTCCAGGAAAGGCGCCGCATTTTTGATCATGAAATCCGCGGCCGCGAGTTCGCCCCGCTTGAATTTCGCCAGCCGCTCCCGCACCATGATCATCAGCGCTTCGTTATAAATCTGTTTATAGGCGGGTGCATCCTGGATCTCCGACTCCGGTACATGCCCGAATTCCCGCACCATCGCGACCAAGCCCTGCATCTGGACCAGGGTTTGAATGCCGCAGGTTTCGTCGATGAACCGACGCACCCGGGCAACCACCCGGTGATAGCGGGATTCGTCGGCCGTGGCATAAGCGGGCCCCAATACCGCCCGCACCATCATCGGTTCCATCACCGCTTCCCAACCCTGACGAAGAGTCGACAACGTACCGTCGTGGTCGAAAATGGCGCCCGTGATTCCCCGCCCCGCCGGGAGCCGCGTGACCACCTCGAATTCGGTCCCTTCGACGCGGCGGATTCGCCGGGGATCCTCGGCCAGTTCCGGCCGGTAAATGTAATCGCAATCCCGGCCGATGGCGCGGATCTCGTCGGGCGTGGCCGTCCCGGTCTGCCGCAATTTCTGGACGGTGACGCCGGCCGTGAAATTCCCCAGTTGGGCGGCCTCCACCAACGATCCCCCGGCGGCCAACCCCAGGGCCAGCCCCGCCAACAGACTGTCCCCCGCGCCGACGGTGTCCACCGGCCCGAGAATCTGAATCCCGGGAATCTCCTGCAACCCGCCGTCATCCCGGACCAATAAGCCCCGCCGCCCGCGGGTCAACACCAGCGGCTTGCGTTGGCGCCGGTAGAGCTCTTCGGCGGCGCCGCAGGCCTCCTCGCGCAAAATCAACTCGTCCGCCCCCCGCGCCAGACAGCAGATGCGGGCCGCCTCATGTTCGTTGATTTTCAACAGGGCCCCGGCATACGCGTCGGTGAAATGACGGCTGTCGGCGATAAATAACGTTTGGGGAAAATCTCGGATCAGCGCAGCCAGCCCGGCGCGAACCGACGGGGAGTGAATCCCCGCCGCAACCTGTTGATTGACGATCACCACCTCGACCGCGCCCGCGCATCTTCGGCAATCGGCCAGCAACTTCGCCGCCGCCGTTTCGGGCAGGGTTTGGAATCCGCCGAAATCAAACCGGGGTTGCTCTTCATCCCCCACGTAGGGCTTGTTGTACGCCAGAGTGGACCAACCCTCCGCCTGCACCTGGAGTCCGGACACCTCGACGCCCAAGGTTTCCAACAGGCGGCGTTGTTCCCGCCCCCAGGGATCGTCGCCCACCACGCCCAGGGCGTGAATGTGCCGACACCCCAGGGCCGCCAGATTGGCGATCACATTCCCGGCGCCCCCCAGGGAGAAGCGCTGTTCCCGGACCGGCTGGGTCATCCGTCCGGTTTCGAGGGACGGCTCGCTCCTAGCCGGATCGATCATCCAATAGATATCCAGACAAAAGTCGCCGATCACCGCCACTCGGGTCCGGGAAATCCGGTTCAATAAGTCTTCCAGCCGTTCCGGCGCCAGCGGGAGGGGCGTCGAGAGCGAGGCGATTTCATTCATGGTCACAAGTCCTCCAAGGTCCATTCCTGATCCAACCGCAGACTTTGCCGGCGCCAGCCATCGGCAACCGGTGACGCGCTCTATTCGCGGGTTAAAGGGGAAATCATGACAGGTCTAACGGGGTCATTCAAGCCGGGAGTCTGGCGGTTCATTCCACACGGTTCCATTGTCCACGGTTTACAGCTCTGATGCCCAATGCTAGTCTATCCCGCGTGACCGGAGCAGGCTCCGGATGTTCTCCATCAGGTCCACCTGGATACCGGTCGGACGGGGCCGTCGGCTAACTCCCCCGGAAAATAGGACGATTCCATGAAGCGAAATGCAACCCAAGAGAGGACCGAAAACGGCGTTTGTTTTTATGTGGCGCCCCATGGTAATGATCAATGGAGCGGGCAACACCCCCGCCCCAGCCGCTCCCGGACCGATGGTCCTTTTGCCACCCTCGAACGCGCCCGCGATGCCGTTCGGGAATGCAAAGCCCGGGGCCCATTTCCCGCCGGCGGGTTCCGAATCCTCTTGCGCGCCGGGAGTTATTTTTTATCCCGGACGTTCGAATTGACGTCGCCGGATTCGGGAACCGCCGCCGCGCCGATCACGTATGCGGCCTATCCCGGCGAGACGGTGCGGCTGATCGGCGGAAAAAGGATCCGGAATTTCGTCCCCGTCACCGACCCGGCCATCTTGAATCGACTGCCCCCTGCCGCGCGGCGCCAGGTCCGGCAATGCGACTTGAAGGCCGAGGGCATCACCGATTACGGGAGCTATCAGCCCCGCGGGCATAGCGGCGGTTCGGCCCATGCCGCCTTGGAGCTTTTCTATAACGGCCAGGTCATGACCGTAGCGCGCTGGCCCAAGCAGCCGCCGTTGCCCAACCGCGGCTTTATCGATATTACCGATTTCAAGGAGGGCCGTCTCTTTTACGACGACGAACGTCCCCGCCGTTGGGCCTCTTTCGAGGAGGTCCACCTGCACGGCTATTTCTCCTGCGATTGGGCCTCATCGATCGTCCGCGCAAAAGAAATGGACCCGGTGGCCCGCACAGTCAGTTGTATTCCGCCGGAAGTGAGCGCTTACGGCGCGCGTAAAGGCGGCCGTTTTTTCTTCTTCAACGTGCTCGACGAACTCGGTGAGCCGGGCGAATGGTTTTTGGACCGAAAGACCGGCCTGCTCTATTTCTGGCCCCCTTCGCCGCTCCGGCAGGGCGAGGCGATCGTGTCGATTTTGGACGCCCCGTTGATCAACCTGACCGCGGTGGATCAGGTCCGCTTCGAACGCCTGACGATCGAGGCCATGCGCGGGGATGGAATTGCGATTGAGGGGGGGGCGCACAACCTCATCGCCGGCTGCGTGCTGCGAAACATCGGCCGGCATGGCGTGTCCATCCACGAGGGCTTTGACCATCAGGTGCTGAGCTGCGACATCTTTGAGACCGGGGAATGCGGGATCGATATCCTGGCCGGAGATCGCAAGACCCTGACGCCCTGTCGGCACCGGGTCCACAACTGTCATTTACACCACATCGCCCGCGAAGGGTGGACCTATTTCAACGCCGTCCGCCTGCAACACAACCTGGACCTCGGCTGCGGCGTGATTCTCTCCAATAATCGCATGCATGAGCACCGGCACGCCCTGATCCACTACAAGGGCAACGACCACCTGATCGAGAAAAACGATCTCTACAATATGACGCTCGAAGGCGACGATTGCGGATCCATTTACACGGGCCGCGACTTTGCCATGCAGGGAAATGTCGTGCGGCATAATTACATCCACCATGTCGGCGATTCCGGCCGCAACGACTGGGGATCGTTTGGCGTCTATATGGACGATTGCGGTGGCGGGACGGACATCTACGGCAACCTCTTTCACTATATCGACAAGGCCGTGCTGGCGGGCGGCGGCATCAATATCCGCATCCATGACAACATTTTCGTTTACTGCAATCCGGCGATCTGGTTTGACGAACGGGGCGCTTCCGCGGGGGCCGACGGGCCGGGTTCGATGGTCCACGACACCATGCGCCAGAATGTCGACCATGTTTCCGCGCTCCAACCGGGACCGTACGCGAAATATCCCAACCTGGATAAACTGACCCGCGCCTTCCGGGAGCATCTGGGCGTTTACACCTGGGGCGGGGGCGTTTTCCGAAACATCGTCTTCGGCAGCCGCGGAGAATGGCTGGCGACCTACTGGACCACCTATCCCCCGCATTTCGAGTTCCATGATAATTGGGTGGGCGAAGACCCCGGCTTCAAGGACGCCGACTTCGATAATTTTGCGCTCCAGGAGAATGCGCCCGCTTACCAAAAAATCGGGATCGCAAAGATTCCCTTTGAATCGATTGGCCTCCTGCGGGATGAATACCGCACCCACTTGGTCGACACCCGGGTCCGGCTGGAAACGGTGAAGCCCCTGGGCGGCAAGGGGGAACCCGGCCGCGGCCGCCTGATAATCCGCAACATCGGAGACGTCGATGTCGCCGGCGAAGAAATCATCGAGTTTAAGACCCGGCGACATGGCCCCGGGGTCTCTTTTGTAAGGGTGCCCTACCGGGTGGCACCCGGTCAGACCGGCGCGTTCGAGTTTGAAGTGGCACTTGCCCCGGACCTGATCCAGGGGCAATACGAGTTATTCATGTGCAGTCGCGGGGAACACGACCTGCGCCCGTACTGGACCTCGACGCCGATCGCCTATGTATTGGACAGCACGCTGGAGTTGGTGGAGCCGCTGATCGTCCGCGCCGATGCCCCGCCCGCGCGGATCAAGCTGAAGATCCGGAATGTGGGTGCCGGGCCGGTTGACCAGACGGTTGAACTCGCGGCCGTTCCTCCGGAGGGCGTCACCTGGGTGGGGCCGAATACATTCCACGCGGAACTGGCGAACGGCGAAGCGATCGAACAGGAATTCGCGCTCCAGTGCGTTCCGGGGGAAGGCCCTCTCATTTCCCGGGTGTTGGTGGAATCGCGCGCGCTCGGGATCAAACCGGCCCGCCTGCCGCTGATGGCCGAGTATCCCCTGATGCATTTTTCGCCCCTGAAAAATATCGGCGACCTCACCGCCCTGCTCACCGACGCTCCCGTTTACCCCATCCGGGGCCGCGCCAAGAACACCCTGCCGGGCGACTATGGCGACATTCAAATCGGCCTTGCCGGGGAGGAATTCGTTCTGCGGGCCCAGATCCGCGATCCCCACCCCCAGGTAACCCCGATGATGTGGGACGGATCGTGCCTTGAAATTTACGCGTGCAGTCCGGATCGCGAACGCATCGGGCATGTGTTCGGGAACATTCCTATCGGCCAGGTCTACCTGCTCCCGGCTTTCGCCGGACAACCGGCGCGAGGTCTGATCGAGAAGGACAACAGCCAGATTCCCAAACCGGAGATCCGGGTTGCTTCGGAATTGTGTGAGGGCGGCTATATTCTCACGGCGGCCGTGCCGCTTCATCTCATGGCGGTCAGTCCCGGTTGCACCCGGTTTCTGTTCGAGATCCAGGTTGGCACTCATCAGGCGCAAGGATATCTGGCCGGGCGCGGCAATCTGTTCAGCAGTTACTCGGCGTTCAATGATACCACGCACTATGCGATGGCGGTCATTCGGTAGAGGTCTGTCGCCGGCTCACAAAGCGGTGGTAATCAGCGATCGCCTTCCGGTAAAAGGGCGTCGGAATCGGTCCGCGCAAAACGGGATCATCCAATTCCTCCATCCAGGTCCACAGGCGTCGATTCATATCGGCCAGCGCGGCGGCATAGGCCGGATCAGCGGACACATCCTTTAACTCCAGGGGGTCGTTCGCCAGGTCATATAATTGAACCGGCCGCCGGAGCATCCCCTGCCCTTCCGCATTGAACTCGAAACCCTCCTGAAAAAATCGGATCAATTTATACCGATCGGTCCGGGCGGCATAAAGCTCCTCGTTCGCAAATAGCGCAAAAATCGCGTCCCGTCCGGATTGCGGCGCGGGTTCGCCACGCAGGCCGGCCGCAAAACTCACGCCGTCAAGCGCATGGCGGACCGGCAACCCCGTCAATTCGACCAGGGTCGGCAGAAAATCGATATTGCTCTGCAATCCCGAACACACCCGGCCCCCGCTCACGCCGCCCGCGGGCCAACGGACGATGAAAGCGACGCGGATCCCGGCGTCGTACATCGTCCATTTGGCTCGGGGCAATTCCACGCCGTGATCGGTATTGAAGAGAACCAGCGTATCCGATTCCAGACCGTGCTTTTTCAAGGCCTGCAGAACAATTCCCACCCCCTCGTCCGCGCACCGGACGGACCCCTGCAACGCGGCCACAAAGCGGTGAAGGGAATCGGGATCGAACGGATCCACCGGTTGCCCGGAATGGCGTTTGAACAGATGCTTGCCGGCCGGCTCGTCCACGTAGGGCGGGATCCATACCCCTTGGGAATCATCCGGCGCCACCCCCCCGTGGTTGAAGGGAGTATGGGTTTCGAAAAAACCGATTTGCGCATAGAAGGGTTGCGGGTCCCCCGCCCCCCCCTGGGCTAAAAAATTCCGAAAGGTCTCGGCGGTGCGAATCGCGAATTGGGGACTCCCCTCGCCCGCCGACGGAGCGCCGGGATCGTGCAGGTCGAAGCCCATCCGGGTCCCGTCCAGCATATCGTGGTGCATCCCGAACATCGCCGTGCGATAGCCCGCGTCCCGGAGCACATGGGAGAGGTGCCGGCAAGGATCGACAAAATCCCAGTTGTAGGGTTCGCTGGCCAGGCCGACCACTCCGTTCCGTTGCGGCCACTGCCCGCTCAGGAGCGAGGCCCGGCTGGGACTGCAAATCGAGCTGGTGGCGAACATTTGCGTGAGACGCACGCCGTCCGCCGCCAAACCATCGATATTCGGGGTCTGGACCGTCGGCACGCCGTAGCAGCCGAAATGACAGCCACTGTCATGCGTGGTGATCACCACGATATTGGGTTTTCGTTTCATGGGAGGGTTAGAGTACCTCAATCAACGGGATGTATAAAGGTTGAATAAAGGGGAGGAGATCGAGCGCGAAAACCCACCCCGCCCTGGCGGGCACCCCTCCCGAGAGGGGAGCGAGCGGCGAAGAACCCACCCCCCGCTGCGCTGACCCCTCCGCGGGAGGGGATTTTAGAATACAGCCGATCCCTTTCTTGGGCGGGGACCCAGAATAAAACAAATCCCCTCTTGGGAGGGGTGGCCGAAGGCCGGGGTGGGTTTCTGATTTTTCCAAGTCCCCTCCGCCGGAGGGTGCCGCGTAGCGGGGGGTGGGTTGTTGGTGCAGTGTCAAACGGCGACTCCAAGGTATGGGTGCGGGCTCCGCGGCACGCTCAGTACAGCCGGGCGTATCGCACGGCTGAAACTGGTTTACCGCATCAGCATCACGTAATCGGCCCACTCCAGGGGCATCTGAAACACAATCCGCCCCTTTTCATATGTGAAGGCGAGAGTCCGTCCTTGCTGAATGGAGCGCACCGCCTTCGGCTTGAATTCGGATCGGACGGAGACCCGCAGATCGCCGACCGGGGCATTGTTCCAATTGACCAGGGTCACCAGTGTGCCCTTGGGATTGTCCAGCACCAGCGCCTCGACCGAGGAGACCGACACCTCGACTTCGTGATCGATCCCGGTGGCGCTCACCCCGAGCAGTGCCAACTCGGCGGCGGCCGGATCAAAGGCGACGGGATTTTCGGGATATTTTGAACCACCCCGGGTCCAGGGTACCGGCAAGAGACCCGTTTTTAACCAGGTCTGCCCCGGCAAGGTTCCCACGGCAAAAGCTTTGCCACGCCCCCATTCGCGCACGGTCACCGCCGGCGAACCATCGGACCAGGTCCCCAACACGGACACACCGTCTTTCAGCGGCTGAAGCTGTTGCTTCATCCCGATGGCGGCGATGGACTGTTCTCCAAGCTTAAGGGTATCGATCGGCTGGGCCAGGACCAGTTCCATTTTGGGACGGGGATGATAGAGATTTTTCGCCAGGGTGGCCGTCTGAAGGCCGAGCAGTTTCCACAGGGCGTCGCTCTCCTCATTGAACTCGTTGAGGTGTCCCAACCCGGCCGTCGCATAGAAAATACCGCCGTCTTGAATCCAGCGATCCAGCAAAGCCGGCACGCGGTGATCGATCCATTCCCCGGCGAAATAGACCACGCGGTAGTTCCGCAGGATGCCGTCTTCGACGATATCATCCTCCGTGATCAGATCCACCGTATACCCTGCCTGGCGGAGGGCCAGATAGAGGGCCTGCTGGTCCTTGCGGCAAATGATCTGCTGAATCTGCGTCGGAGCATTGTCCGCCACCGCCACAAAGGGGTCCTGCGCCTTGGGAATCATCGTCTGCCCTTCGTTCACATCCGTCGCCCGGCTAAGAACCAACGCGACGCGGGCCGGCCGCGGCTGGGCGTCGATCAACAGCGATTCGGCGGCGGCCGTGTCGTAAATGGATTCGTGCAACACCCGCCAGGTATTGGTCGCGTACCAACTGATATAGTTTTCAGACCAGTTCTCCATGGGAGCGATCCAGAAATTATCGATATGCCGGGCGCCCGCGCCAACGGCAAACAGCAGGTTCCGGCGGAAACTCCCGGCCGTTTGACCGGGCGCATGCGGCATGACGTAGAAATGGATGGGCTGATGATTGTATTTTACGGCGCAATGGATCTGGGCAAACATCCAGGAGATCATCTGCGGCGGCTCCGGCACGCTGAAGAGATAATCTTCCGTCCAGAACAGGCTCATCCCGTTATGCTTGAAAATATCGACCCATTGCGGCAACGCGCCGTAATACTGGGGGATCGAATGCGGGGAATAATTGGCGCCGGCCAGCACCTGGGGTCCGATTTCGCGCACCGCCGTCTCGGTCATCTGCCGGTAATGCGCAAAGCGCTGCTCGTTGCCGAAGAGGCGCGAATACCAGGCGACCCGGGGATTGGCCATCAGCGTGGCCGCTCCCGGCTCCACGCCGCCCAGATCGGCGGCGGAAATCTTTTTCTGTTTCAGCCAGGCGCGGAACAGCGGAAGATATTGGGGATCCTGGTAGTTGATCTCGCCGATGTGAATCTCATCGCCAAAACTGCACACCCGGAATTGGTTGCGTCGGCCTTCTTTCTCCAAGGCTTCAGCCAGTTTGACAATGGCCCCGGGTGACGCCGCATGTTGATGATAACCGTCGATTTTCGCATGCGCATACGGTTCGGGGAGCACGGTATTATAACCCAGGGCATCCTTGAGTGAGTTGACCCAGGGCCGTTCCGTGGCGCGAAATGCGCCGTAGAATAAAATATGGTTCGGCTTGCTCTTCGAGGCGGTCCGCCATTCCGTCCGGCTCAATCGGATCAGATCCTGCGCCACATCCCGGGACAACCGAACCCGACGGCCCGGGGCCCAGGTCAGGTCCAGCGGGAAATAGACCGATTCGCCGTTGGGAACCTTCAGATCGCCCACGATCTTTTCCCCATCGGCATCCAATGCGATCTGCACGGGAATTTCGGTCGCGCCAGCCAGCGTGACGGAAATTCCCTCCTCGGTCACGAGATGAACGATGTCCCGGGCCACATCGAACCAGGGGCTCCAGTCACCCGCGGCAACGGGCGCAGACGGGAAAGTGCCCGTCCGCCAACCGCAGGCTACGGTGTAATGACCGAACTGGGAATTCAGGGTCACCAGCGCGGGCGCCGCGGAAGTGTTTTTGAACCGCATATAGAGGGGAAAGGATTGCACGGCTTCCACCGTAAACGGCGATTTCACCGTGCCCCAGACATAGCCTTCAAAGCGACTGGCCAGGTTGGTCGTTAGCAGGATAAAATCCACAAACCGATCGGCGACCGGATCCGGCCCTTTTTCCGCAATCAAGCGGATCTCCGCAGGACCGGCCGCCAGGGGGACGGGTTCCAGCGGAGCCTCGGCCGCATCGTGGTCCATCCCCCAAGGCCACCAGCATTGGGCGAATTCGGGATTGAAGTCGGGCTTTTTTCCTTCCCCACTGGTAAACGACCATATTTTTTTCGACCCGCGGAGTCCGTAGAGATGCGTAAATATTTTGCGGTTGCTCTGATGGATTTCGACCCGGTGCGGATAATTGAAATAGGGCGGCGCCTGGTATTTGCTCCAAACCCGATAGGCGCCCGCCGTCGGAATGAGGACGGTCTGCCGCGCCACGGCGCCGACGGCCTCCGCCGGAGCACCCAGCAATCCGCCGTGAGTGACCCACATGCCCCCATAGGTATGACTGGCATAGGAGAGATCCTGGGGCGTCATGCGCCAGCCATTGGTACCGCCCACGGTGAATTGCTCAGAAAGCGCAACGATGGCACCCGGATGGACCGCTTGAGCTTGCGCAAGGCCGACGCCCCCCGTAATCAACCCGATTATGACCAACCAGCGAATGTATGTTTTCTTCATTATTTATCCCTTACAAAATGGGGCTTCGCCCACAAACTAAAAACACCTGGCCAGGGAAAGATCGTCTTTTCCAAATGGAGCCGGGGTGTGCTCCTCACCCCTGTAACTTCATCCGGTTTCGCAAGAAGTGCAGGTTTTTCCCTCCCCCCGGCGAGGGGGAGGGTAGGGAGAGGGGGCTCTTTGGAAACCCGGGTCTCGTTTCGAAGGATCCCCCTCACCCCGGGCCCTCCCCCGCCCCGGGGGGAGGGAGGAGCGAAAAGCCACCACCTAGAAAGAGCGACCAGTGGACATATGTCGTCATGAATAAAAACACAACTCCTGACCTAGCCCGGGATTTGCGGCCGATGGTAGACATAGACGGTGCCCAGACGGTCAGCCGCGCCAATGGCCAGCTTGTTTCCCGAGGGCGAAAGCGCCACGGCGGTTAAAATGCAACTGTTGGCGGAACCCCATGGATCGGTGTCCCCCGTAAACGTCCGTCCCAACTCCCGGACCCCGATGCGATCATCGTAATAAAAACAGCTCCCCAAATCCCATTCGTCGCCGGCCGTGCCGAACGCCACCGTCCGCCCGACATCGGAGCAGAGAGCCCGAACCGGCCCCTGCGGACAGACGGGGCCGAGGTTGAACACGGTCTTGCGCACGGGATCGATCAGGGCCAGCAACCCATCGCGGGTTCCGACCAGCCAGCGTCCTCCGCTCCATTCCAGCCAACAGCAGGCCTGGGCCAGGTATTGTCGGCCCGGCCGCGCCGGCAGTGCGAAGTCCGGCAGACCCGCGGGGCGTTCCGGCGCGGAAAGCGGTTGTTCCACCGGCGAAAACGCGCAGTCCAGCCGTCCTTGCCGGATCGTGAAGCGTTGCGGCACATCGGCGCCACAGACGCCATGCAGGACCTCCTCATCCTCCCAGACCAAGGAACGCACGCCCGACTCCTCGGCCGCGATCGACCGCCAGAGCGGGATCACCTCCACCCGCTCAGCCCGCAAGGTGAAGGGGTTTTGCGCCATGAATCGGCCTCCGGCCTCATCCTCTTCCAATAATTTGACATAGGGCGCCATCTGCGCCTCGGAAACGCCCTCGGGCGCGGCGGTCAGGCGGTCATCCAGGTAAGCATAGGCAAAAGGATCGCGGCAAATCTCGCGCGCGCGGTTCCGGTGTTGATCGAGCCGGGCCAGATCGATGATCCGAATACCGGGCGCATCCATGCCGTGATTGGTGTCGGTTGCCAGCAGTTGGCCGTCCGAATGGATCATTTCGCTGATATAATAGGCGGAGCGTTCGGCGGTGCCGATCAGCCCCCGGATTTCGGGCTGGCCGCCCCGCGTCACATCCCAACTCGCCAAATGGGTCCAGAAGCCGGGCCCCCCTCCGACGTGGCTGGCTAATCCATACCATAAGCGGCCTCCTCCATCCCAGCCCAAGCCGGCCACACAGCGCGGACTATTTTTGGCCATGCGCGGGGCGGGGTCGATGGAGCCCACATCCTCGGCCCGGAGAGTTTTGGGATCCAGCGCCACCAACCGATCCGAACAGTGATGCGCGATGTATAGCCGCTGATCCGGACCCGTAGCGGCAAAGGCAAATTGACGACGGGACAACAGCCCTGGAGCGCCGGGCAAACGGTAGTTTAAATCCACCACCCGCACCCGATCCACATCGATTTTAAACAACCATCCGGTGCGAGTCGCCCCGTAGAGATTCCGATCCGGTCCGCGGGCGAGACGAAAGGAGGCCCATTCCGCCACCTGGCCCAGATCGTCGAGTTGAGCCGTGGCAACGGCATAGCGGTAGACATGGCCGCGGAGAAAGCCGATCATGTAATAGGCATCGTGGGATTCGTCATAGATCCCGCCATACAGGGTTTCGCGCGGCACGGGGATGCCCCGGTTAACCAACGCGCCGGTACGGGGATCGTAAATCAGCAGATGGGATCCGGCAAAGCCTTCCCAGGTGTGATTATAGTAGGCGTCGAGCATCCAGGCGGGGTGCCCCGGCGCGGGGGCCGTGGTATGGGTCAGCATGATCAGGCGACCATCCGCCAATTCATCCATCGAGGTGTGGATCTTGCTGGGGGGAATGGCCCGGGGCCCCACCTGGCACACCGTGGCGAGGTCGAAGACCCATTTGAATTCAAGCGTGGAAGGCAGAAACTCGTAGAGGGCGCCACTGGCCGACACGCGTCCCTCCGCACACAGGCTGACGAAATAGCGATCACCCCGGGTCCGAAAAAAATCCCAGATGGCGTTTTGGGGAATGCCGGCCGGGAAAAAGGAGCTCTGCACCGCCTCCCGGGGGATCATCTCGAAAAAGTCAGCCGTCAGGTCGGACCGTTTGATGCCTAATGAAGCCATTGGAAAAGATCCTCGGGTCAGATTGTTCCATCAAGACAAGCGACACAACGAAAAAAGCTCTCATATACTAACAACACCCCGTCATCGCGTCACCCGACATTTATTGCTTTTTATTGATGAATATTGCGCGACGCTGGGAGGGCGGGACGGTGTCGAGCCGTCTCCCTCTTTTTCTCCTGGAGGGCGAGACTCCGGCGAGCCGTCTCCCTCTTTTTTCCCCTGGAGGGCGAGACTCCGGCGAGCCGTCTCCCTCTTTTTTCCCCTGGAGGGCGA
>CAZCDO010000011.1:0-9313 GCA_964497135.1 uncultured Verrucomicrobiota bacterium | reverse complement strand
CCTGGAGGGCGAGACTCCGGCGAGCCGTCTCCCTCTTTTTTCCCCTGGAGGGCGAGACTCCGGCGAGCCGTCTCCTTCCGCCTTCGGAATCAACCCACCCCGGCCTTCGGCCACCCCTCCGCAGGAGGGGATCGCACCGATACATTTCCCCCCAATAAAAATGGAGTTTCAAGAAAGAGGTACAAACTTCCAGCCTGTTTTTCCGGGCGGAGAGCAAGCTGGAAGCTTGCGCTACTTGAGACGCCCGCCACGGAGGCCGGGCCGACATCGATCTGAAACGTCTCGCCCGCTCGAAAGTGGGAGGCGCGCGGCGGAGCGCGCCTCAGGGCTCACAACATTCGTTGTGGGCGTGGGCGCTTTTCCGGAACTGGGCGGGCGATATTTGAAATTGACGGCGACACAGGCGGCTGAGCGCCATGACATTGCCGACCCCGACCGCCAGGGCAATTTCCTTGAGCGGCAGGCGATCCTCCAGAATCAGATCACGGGCTTTCGCGGCGCGGATCGTCCGCACCTCCGCCATGGGAGTCAGACCGGTCAGTTTTTTATAGAGACGGATAAAGTGATATTTGCTCATGCCGATTTTTCGCGCCAGTTCCCCGACGGAAAGGGGACGGGCCAGGTTGTCCTCAATGTGCCGTTGGATGGCGTGAACCCGTTCATCCTCCTGGTGATAGATGAGACGGATATACTCATGGAGCACCGCCAGCATCAACGATCGATTGGCGGCGGTCTCTTCCGGACTCCGTCCATCGCGGCCTTCGAAGAGCCAGGTGGCCAACAGGCGGAGCCGGCCCCGGACATCCTGGCTTCGGCGCGGCCAGGCGCTCGTGTCCCGGTCGCATTCGAATTGCAGCACCAGATTTTCGGCGGGCTTGGGTCCGACGCTCTCCTCGACATGGGGCATCTCCGCCGGGAAATAAATCACCGTTCCGGCCTTGGCGTCAAACGATTGACCCTCCACACTAACCCGTTCGCAACCATCTGTGACAATTACCAGCTCATGCGCGGGATGGGCATGCGAAATCCGCCAGTGATGGTGGGTAAAATTATGTCCGGCGCCAATCAGCCTTAAACCCCGGCTCATCATATGCGCAATCTCCTGCTACAAAGACCGTGTGAGTATAGGAGACTAATTCATTCAAAACAATCAAAGAAACCCGGGTTGGCCTCTCAGTTCAACGGATGCTTCCCCCTGGAGGGCGAGACTCCGGCGAGCCGTCTGTTTCCGCCTTTGGAATCAACCCACCCCGGCCTTCGGCCACCCCTCCAACGGAGGGGACCTTTTGGAGCGGGGGGTGGGTTTCTCGTTCTCGATCCCCTCCTGGGGAGGGGTCCGCGCAGCGGGGGGTGGGTCCCCAGTCCCCTCTCCCCCCCGCAATCCCCGGCAATAAAAAGCAATATGAAATGCAAGACGAAAAGGCCTGAACACGGTATGCTTTATACACCCACGACGGTCCCATACGGCGACGGCCTGGGCCTCACAGGAGATCCGATATGACTAAATCCTCAGGGGTTGTCAGTGCAGTAGTGTTGGGACTGATCGTCTCGCTCGGCCCGGATGCCCGGGGTGCCGTTTTTATGCGACTCCGAGTGACCGAACTCAACGGCCGCGCCCTCGCACCGGATAACACCAATGCGCCGCTCTATAATCTGGGCGTCAGCATCCGCCACCATTGGCCCCATCCCGCCGGCTGGCAAACCGGGCTTCCGGCCTGGAATCGACAGCCCGTCGGTCAGTGGACCCCGTTTGTCGATATCGCCGGCTTCATCCGGCCCGGAACCGCCGCCCCGTGGTCCTCCTGGTACTTCACCTTCGACGGCGTATCCAATCTGGCCGCCGAACTTCAATTCGCCCCGGCCACCAATGCGGCCGCTGTGCAAGCATCCAAAATTTTCCGCATCAAGGGAAACCAGGCCCTGTTTCGTTTCATGCACAATCTGCCGGCGGAACAGTCTCCTCAACCGCCTGGCGCCCGGTGGTCCATATGGGTGCCCGGCTTCGAGGGCGGCCTTCTTGGCGAAGACCAGTTGTTCGCCAACTACACCCGCATGGTCGATGAGGCGGTAGGGGAAGCTGGACTGGCGGACTCCGATCCGCGGCCCCGCCGCCTGAATCTCTTCACCGGGGTCACCATGACTCCTGACTACCGGGAACGGATGCTGATCCTGCTCCGAAAACTCGGCCTCACCTGGTTCCCCGACGTCGAGCCCGAAATGGCCGCGCGGGTCGGCGTGCCCGTCCGCCGTTTCGTTTTCAACGTGCGGCCGCCCCACATGGCCTCCATGGTTTCGCGGTGGTCCAAAGACGCCATCGACTCTGTTAAGATCATCAAACTCGGCGACGAGATTCCCACCTTCTCCGGCATCACCGATATGAACGGCTCCAATGCCGCCTTCGTGGCCTATCTCAAGGAACAGGCCGTATTTGACGGCCTGGATTTTAAAACTTTCACCGGCGTCGCCGATGAAGGGCAGATCGCAATCCCCTCGCCCTTCGACTGGGCCAAGGCCACCGTGCCCCAGCGCCGGATTTATTATCACGCCCAACGCTTCGCCCATCACCGCACGGCCCTGATGTATGCGATGCAGACGGCCACGACCACCGGCATCTTCCCCAACGCCATGACCTACTGCAATTACACGCCGCACAAGCTGATCGTGGATCGGGGCGGCTCCATGAATTTCGCCGATTGGTTCGTCGTACCCCGCGCGGGAGGCCAGACCCTCGCCTGGGCCGAGGATTGGGCCAGCCGGAACCGCTGGCACAACGGCACGCTCATGTGCGTCAGCTACTATGCCGCCCTGGTCGCCTGCGGTGCCCGGCCGCGCAACCTGCCGTCGGGTTTTTACATCATCGTTTCCATGGGCGATGCCGCCCGTAAAATTTTCAGTTGCCTCGGACAGGGTGTGACCTGGCTGCACCTCTACGACTGGGGCGCGCTCGACCGCTGGGCCGAAGCGTCCAATGCCTGGAGCGAAAAAGATTACGGATATCGCGATATCGCCCTGGCGGCCAAGGCGCTCGGTCCGGCGGATGCGCTGATCGCCGATGGAAAACGGGAGCCGGCACAGGTGGCGTTGCTCTATAACCGGAGCGAAGAGATTGTCCAAGGGGACTGGACCTGGGCGGGCAAATCGCGGCTCTGGAATTTCGTCGCCCTCCGGGCGGCGGGTTACCCGGTGGATATCATTATCGAAGAAGATCTGGTGCCAGAACAGTTGAACCGTTACCGCGTGTTATATCTGAACGGTATCAATGTGCATCCCAAACACCTGGCCCATATCCGGCGCTGGGTGGAGGCCGGGGGCCTGCTGGTGACGGAAGCCGGCGCGGCCACGCGGACCTGGTATGACGAACCCCAGCCGGAGCTGGAAAAATTGATCGGGGCACGCCCCGTGGGCGTGGTAGAAACGGATCCCACGGTGCAAGCATTCAACCTGACCCCCTCTGATCTCACTCCGCAAGGCGCATTCGTTCCGGGCGGCAATCTGCGCACCCGGTATGAGCCGACCTCCGCCCAGGTGGTGGGAACCTATACGAACGGGGTGCCCTGCGCGGTGCTCAACAAGGTGGGACGCGGCCAGGTATTGGCCACCGGGTTTCAGATCGGCGCGGCTTTCGCGGTTTCCGGCGGCTATCACGCCACCAACCGACTGCCGGTCGAACTGGTCGCCTGGCCGGTGCGCACCGCCATCGGCCGCGCCACCGCCGAACTATCGGAGCCCGCGGCGGAAGTGACCGTGTTCGATCATCCCGACGGCATGGCCGTTTTGCTGAACGATTTCTCGTTTACCAACCGACCCGCCCACCTTTCCGTGAAACCGACCCGCCCGGTAAAGCAGGTGGTTTCGACCCGGCACGGCCGGTTACACTGGGAAAAGGTCGGCGACCGGATCGAGATCGAAGTGCCGCCCTACGAACCGGTCGATGTGATTATTTTGCGATGATGCCTAACGGACTTCTCCCCTGAAGGGCGAGACTCCGGCGAGCCGTCCCCCGGGTTTTTCCCTGAAGGGCGAGGCTGTGCCGAGCCGTTTGTTTCCCCCGATCCGCGGCTCACCGCAGGTTCGCCCTCCAAGGAAACCTTTGAAAGAGCGCCGGTTCATCGGTTCCGGATTGAATCCAATGCACGCCGAGCGGTGTCGGCCTGATCCGGCGTCAGTTCTCCGCCGGAGTCAGCGATTAAAGTGATCCCAGTACATTCGACCCGAATCGCGCCGCAAGCAGATTTCCATAAAACCCGATTTCCGTACGAATGGCAGGAACAAAGCGGGGTGTTCGATCCAGCCCCTTCCCCAACAATCCTGACCCCACGCAATTCTAGACAATCATTCGCAACTTCAAAATGCTGACAGATCTCGCCAATGATAGGTATAATGAAACCCGTCGTTACCTCCGCCCAAGCGGTTCGGATTGTCAACCACAGGGAAAATTTTTTAAGGTGTCGGGTATTTTGCGAAAGGAACTGTTTATGACGGACGCCATTCGATATCCATCCCGGGCCCGCCTGTGTGGGCTCTTCAATCAGATTGGCTTGTATGCGGACCTTCGGCATGAACGGGGTGTGGCCGGGATCGAAACGGTCATTCGCCGACTGGAAAAGGATCTCGCGCGGGGGTTGAAGGCGATACAGGGCTTGCCGCGGAACCGGGGGCAAGACCTGCGGGAGCCTGATGATTTAAAGGCCATTCAAAAGCTGCGCCCCGCCGGTCCCCGGCGGATGTTGATGGACTTGGAGCCGAAACGACTTGAAGAGCAGTTGGGGGGGGCGTTTATCGGGCGGATTGCGGCCTGTACACTGGGGGCGCCGATTGAGGGTCAACCGGTGGAACGGCTGGAACTGATCGCCTGCGAGAACGAGGAACCTTTTCCGCCCCGCGATTACTGGAAATATGCCCCCCAGCCTTTTTATTTGCGGTATGGGCGGGACATTCATCGCAAATACACCAAACCCTATATGAACGGGGCGCCGGTGGATGATGACATCACTTATACTATTCTCGGATTATTGACGGTGGAAAAATTTGGATTCGATTTCACCACCACAGAAATCGGGCGGCTTTGGCGAAAGATCCTGCCGATCGCCTGTACGGCGGAAGAAGTGGCCTTGGCCAACCTCAACAAAGGGTTGCCCATCGACCGGGTCGGTGAGGTGGACAATCCCTATTGCGAATGGATTGGGGCGGATATCCGGGCGGATCCGTGGGGATATCTGGCGGCGGGTTGGCCGGAACGCGCCGCGGAGATGGCTTATCGGGATTCCTGGCTCAGCCATCGCCGGCAGGGGGTTTATGGAGCGATGTATTTTGCCGCCGCCATCGCCGCCGCTTTTGCGGTGAAGAATCCCCGCGAAGCCTTGTGGATCGGGTTGACCGAAATCCCCGCGGATTGCCAGTTGGCCCGGCATTTGCGCTGGGCGCTTGAGGTCGCCCCCCGCCTCAAAAATTATCGCCAGGCTCGAGCGGCGGTGGACGCCCGGTTTCCCGGCATGCATCCCGTGCATACAATCAACAATGCCTGCCTGGTGGTGTTCGGGATTCATATCGGGCGGACCGATTTCACCCGGGTGATCGGGGAGACTGTCGCCATGGGGCTGGACAATGATTGTAATGCGGCGACCGCCGCCAGTATCGTGGGGGCGGTGATCGGACGGAAGAAGATCCCCGCGCATTGGTACCAGCCGTTTCATAACCGGGTTCGGACCTATTTACGCGGGTATCCGGAGTTCAAAATTGACGATTTAATCCTCCGGTTCAAACGCCAGGCGATGCGGCTTCAGGCGAAATAGGCGTCTTTGCCAGTTTTTTAACCCGACGAACGGGACCCACCTTTTGCGAAAGGAATACGAGCATGAAGGAGCCGACCCTGCAGATACCCGATGATTTGTCTCCGGATATCGCGGACGCCTACCGGGCAGCCGCGGAAAAGAATGTGCTGGCCGCCCTGAATCCAAAGATCTTCTTCGGTTATTTCTCCGTCTGCGCCGACGGACAGGGACACGGCGGGAATACCACCTTCCCCGGCCTCGACTGGGGCCAGTCCGCCGAGGCCCTGCTCTGGCTCGGGCGCAAAGCGGAAGTGCTAGCCAGTTGGGAGTATGTGAAGGGATCCCAGCGCGAGGATGGACTGGTTCCATTTGCCATTCTGCCCGACCTGGCGAACAAGAGCGTTAAAATGAATGGAACGCAGCACGTGCTGAGCGCCGCGGCCAATGGCGCGGTCTTTACCCATTGGGTTCCCGGAAATCCGTTGCGTACGTTGGCCAACGTGACTTTCCTGTTGCTCGCCGATGCAATCTTCACACAGACAGCGGATCACGACTGGCTCCTGGCGCAAATCCCCTGGTTGCGACGGGCGATGGAATGGTTACAGACCCAGATCACTGAGGAGGGCCTGATGCGGGGAGGCGGTTTCTACGTCGAACGGCCGGCACGTCTGGAGTTCGATGGGATAAACCAATGCTATTCCACCCATGCCCTGTCGCGGGCCGCACATCTGTTCAGTGTCGCCGGGGAAACTGCGCTGGAAATATCCTGCCGGGAGGCTGCGACCCGGTTGACCGCGGCATTCCGCCGGCATTTCTGGGCCACGGATCACTGCGTCGAGTACATCCATCCCGAACGCGGCCCCATCAGTCATCATGGGTTGACCGATGTCGACTGGGCGGCCGTGGCGACAGGCATTATCAGTCCGGATCAAATCGCCATCCTCTGGCCACAACTCAAGGATAATCCGGATTTCATTTACAACGGAATCCCAACGGGGATCTCCACACGCCCCGAAACGTATGAGGATTGGGAGATGCAAGACATTGACCGCCATGATCTCGCCGCCATGGGACGGGTATGGTACCTGGAATGCTGGGCCCGTTCGCGGATGGGCGACCTGGTGGGAATCCGCCGTTCGATACAGCGAGTGGCGGAAGTCGGAAGGGCAAACGATTGGTCTTGGTGGGAACGGTATTATTCGGAACGGACCGGCGACCTCGCCAAGTACCATTTTAACCACTATTGCGAATATCCGGCCAACCTGATCCGGATCGTGCATCGATTCCTCCGACCCGGGTAAATTCATGGAGAATAGAAGGCCATGATCTGTAGGATGAAAACATAAAAATGACGCCAATTGATTCCGGTCGGGGTGTCACCCGACCCTCCAATTCCAACATCTCTCTCGCTGGAGGGACGGGTTCCACCCCGTCCTCTGCTCCGGCTCTTGGTCGGGGTGTCACCCGACCCTCCAGAGGCCATCCGGCACATAGGCCGATTGTTGAATGCCCAAACCGTTCGGTTATTGTATTTTTAACCGTATGCGTCAAGGACAAGGAACCGTATCTCGCGAATGAACGAGTGGCTAGTCTGCTTCGGAACGCCTGGCGTATGGCAGATCGCTGGTCGGTCGGTCGATATGTCATCATGCCCGGCCATCTCCATCTTTTCTGCTCGCCTGGGTCCTATCCGATGATAAGCGTGAGAACCTGGACCGAATATTGGAAGGGATTGGTCGCACGCGCCGTCAATGGATTCGGCCCGCTGGCTACTGGAGGGACGGGTTCCACCCCGTCCTCGGCCCCCGCCAATCTGCTCGCTGGAGGGACGGGTTCCACCCCGTCCTCTGTTCCGGTTCTTGGTCGGGGTGTCACCCGACCCTCCAAAAAAACAGATTCCTTTTGGCAACGCGACTGCTTGGACACGCAATTGCGGCGGGACGAGAACTATTCGGCCAAATGGGAATACGTGCGCAACAACCCGGTTCGCGCAGAACTTGTGAAATCAGCCGACGAGTGGCCATATCAAGGAGAATTGAATGTCCTCGAGTGGCATGATTAATGCCTATCTTGGATGGACGGGTTCCACCCCGTCCTCTGCTCCCGCCAAACTGCTCGCTGGAGGGACGGGTTCCACCCCGTCCTCTGCTCCGGCTCTTGGTCGGGGTGGAACCCGACCCTCCAATTCCGTCTTTGATCATACCCCACCAAGGATCCAACCATGAATATTCTGATTGTCTGCGACCTTGAAGGCGCACACGGAATTTGTGATTTCGAGAACTGGGTGGAGACGAATGCCATTCACCTGAACCAAGCCCGCAAGCTTTTCACCGAAGAGTTGAACCAGGTCATCGCGGGTTTCCGCGCAGGCGGCGCCACCCGGATCACCGATCTCCTGGACCAGTGGCCGCCCCTGATCAAAAAGTCTGGCTTTAATATTAACCCTCAAAGGAGTTGAAGATGCTGTCACAACGCGAAAGATTTTGCCGCGTCTATGACTTTCAAAAAGCGGACCGACCACCCCGATGGGAAACGATCGCGTTCTGGCAGGAAACGATCGACGAATGGCGGATGAAAGGCGGTCTGCCCGAATCCGTCCGCGACTCCGAATCCGCCCGAATCCATTATGGGATGGAACCCTGGATCAGCGTGTCCGGCGGATTGGGGTTAACGAGCCTCACGTTACAGGGCCCTCCCAACCAATGGCGGGTGGTCAAACAGGAAGCCGACTCCGCCATTCACGAAAGCGATCTGGGCGAAATCATCCGCCACCGGAGCGATGGCGGCGTGAGCATGCCCCAATTCATCCGCTTTGCCGTGGAATCCCCTAAGGACTGGGAACAAAAAATCAAGCCCCGCTATCGTCCGCAGGAACATGGCTTTGTTGGCCTGGAAAACGAAGTGGCGTCCGCCAAGGCACTTGGCGATATCCCGGTGGGGCTCTATCTTCTGGGGCTCTATGCCTTCTGGCGCAACTGGTGGGGCGAGGAAAAACTCGCCTATGCCTTCTACGACTTTCCCGAAACCCTGCACGATATGGCCCGCACCTGGCTCGCCATGCACGCCACCAATGTCGGGCGCGTCTTGTCCGCCATTCCCTGTGACTGGACTCTGTTCCATGAGGATATGGCCTGCAAAGGCGGACCGCTGATCGGCCCCGACATGTTCCGTGAATTCATGAACCCCTATTATCAGGAACTACTCCAGCACCTGCGTTCACGGGGCCAACATCGGCTGGCGGTGGATTCCGATGGCGACAATAAAGAGGTGCTGGAATGTTTTGTGGATTTGGGGATCAATGGCTTGTATCCTTTCGAGGTCGCCGCCGGCTCCAATGCCCTGGCCTTCCGGGAAAAACATCCCCATTTCGTCGTCCTGGGTGCCATGGACAAACGGGTTCTTCTCCAATCGCGGGAAGCCATCCGCCGGGAAGTGATGGAGAAGGTTCCGAAATTATGGGAGCAAGGCGGCTTTATCCCGTCGATCGATCATTCCGTCCCCCCCTGCCCCCGCGAACATTTCGAATATTTCGTAGAGTGTGT
>CAZCDO010000010.1:35504-40933 GCA_964497135.1 uncultured Verrucomicrobiota bacterium | reverse complement strand
CCTCGACCGCCGATGATGCCCTTCAGACCGTCGGGGATCTCCTCCTCGCCGCCTGCGGCCAAATCGTCACCACCGGCGTGGAGGAACTCAAGCCCATCCCTGCCGCCTGGTTCCAAACTCAAACCCGCTCTCCCGAAATCCCGGAAGGAACAACCATCCCCACGGTCTTCCTCGCCCAGGCCCGGCGCGATCCCGATCGCATCATCGTCGCCGATCAATTGCGGGGGGCCCTCTCGTATCGCGACCTGATCCTCTCCATCCTCGTTCTCAAACCCCAGATCGAACGGATCGAAGGTCCCTACGTCGGCGTTCTCCTGCCAGCCGCAGCCGGCACGACCGCCGTCATCCTCGCGGTTCAATTCGCCGGAAAAATTCCCGTGTTGATCAATTGGACCACCGGATCGCGCAATATCCTCCATGGCTTGGATCAACTTCAAGTCCAAACCATCCTGACCTCACGCCGGCTCCTCCAGCGCCTCGAAGCCCAGGGAATTTCCGTCACGACATTCGGCAACCGCATCCTGGCCCTCGAGGATCTGCCCGCCCGGATCCCGCGTAGCGCCAAGCTGTCCGCCTGGATGCGGGCCCGATCCGGTTGCTGGGGCCTGGACCGAGTTCCCGTCTCCGACACCGCCGCAGTGCTCTTCACTAGCGGATCCGAAAGCCTGCCCAAGGCGGTTCCGCTCACCCATGCCAACTTGCTCGCCAATCTGCGCGACGCCATGCGGGTTTTTAAACTCCAACCCCAGGACCGCGTTCTTGGAATGCTTCCGCCGTTCCACTCTTTCGGCCTGGTCTGTACGCTATTCCTGCCGCTCCTGACCGGAATCCGCGCCGTTTACCACCCCAATCCAACCGAAGGCGGACACCTGGCCCGCCTGATCGAGGCTTACCGGGTATCCATCCTCGCCGGAACGCCAACCTTTGCCGCCGGCATCCTGCGGGCGGCCAACGACCGCCAACTCATCACGTTGCGCCGCCTGATCACCGGCGCCGAAAAATGCCCCGACAGTCTCCACGACGAAATCGCACGGCGCCTCCCCGTTGCGGTCATGGTTGAAGGCTACGGCATCACCGAATGCTCGCCCATCATTTCGTTGAACGACGAAAACGCGCCCCGCCGGGGTTCCATCGGAAAATTCATGCCCTCGCTGGACCATGTTCTGGTCGATCCCGAAACCGCCTCCCGCCGGGTACCGGCCGGAACACCGGGCCTCCTCCTAGTTCGGGGTCCCTCCATTTTTGGCGGGTATTTGAATTTCGACGGTGCTTCGCCCTTTCTGGAATTCGAAGGCCGCACCTGGTATCGAACCGGCGATCTGGTCCGGGAAGAACCGGATGGCACCCTGTTTTTCGCTGGACGGCTCAAGCGCTTCGTGAAAATCGGTGGAGAAATGATCTCCCTGCCGGCGATCGAAGAAGTACTACAACCCCATCTCACCCGGCCGGACGATGAAGGGCCAGGCCTGGCGGTCATCGCCACCGCCCACGAGTCCCAGCCGGAAATCGTGCTGTTCACCACCCGTCCCGTCGAGCGCGAGACGGTCAATCAATGGCTCCGCGATGGAGGTCTCGCCCCACTCTATAACATCCGCCAGGTTCGCACCCAGCCAACCATTCCCGTCCTGGGCACCGGTAAAACAGACTACCAGTCCCTGCAAAATATTCTTGCTAAAATGGTTAGTTAGGCATTTTATTAAATAATTGTTGCTTTAATATTAATCTCAATTAAACGTACATTATTATTGACGTACGTTAGAAATAACGTATTATTGACCACATGAAAGCAAATCCAGGTGGTCAAATTGATATTAAAGCGGTAATTGGGCGCGAACGACTGATCCAGACTCTATGGGAATCCGTCGAACAGCAGAGCTTGGTCATTACGGCCGAGCGACGTATTGGAAAAACTACCGTAATCAAAAAAATGCGGGACGAGCCTGCAGTGGGCTGGGTGCCAGTCTTTCAGGACTTGGAGCGGTGCCATTCTGCTGAAGAGTTTGCGATGGCCGTATATAAGGAGATCCACCAGTTCCTGAGCCGGAAAGGAAAAGTCGCCCGAAGGGCGAAGGAGTTGATTGCGGCGATAGGCGGGACCGAGGTCGGCGGCTTATTCAAACTCCCTGAAAAAGCCGGCGTTCACTGGAAGGATGTGATCACTCAAGCCGTCGAGGATCTCATTCATGAAAACGACGCTTCTGACTCAAAATTGCTATTTCTATGGGACGAGATGCCCTTCATGCTGGCGAACATCCGAGACCGCGAAGGTGAACAAACGGCGATGGAAGTGCTCGATCTCCTCCGGGCGTTGCGCCAGACGCATGACGGCCTTCGAATGGTTATTACCGGCTCCATTGGCCTCCACCATGTCCTCTCCTCACTAAAGGACAAAAATTACGGTAACTCACCGGTAAACGACATGGTCGCGATTGATGTGCCGCCGTTGGAGGAAACGGACGCCATCAAGCTAGCGCGACTGCTCATTGAAGGCGAGAACCTATCATCACCAGACAAAGGGGCTGCAGCCACTGCGATTGCCCGCGAGGCGGACTGCTTCCCCTTCTACATCCACCACATTGTCAGAGCTTTGAAAATCCGCAGTCTGGAAGCGACATCCGAAACCGTTGCTCAGGTAGTAGTCTCGCAAATGGTCGATTCGAACGATCCTTGGGAGCTTCTACATTACCGGGAACGCATTCCGATTTATTACCGCGATGACCCAAAGGCCGTATTCATGATACTCGATGAGTTAGCCGGCCAGCCGGGTACTGCTTCAGTCAGCGAATTACTAGCCAGGCTCAAAGGCGGGAGCAGCTTCGATGATCGGGAGCGCTTGCTGCGCATTCTTTCCTTGATGGAGCGCGACCACTATCTGAAACGGAATGAAACCGGACGCTACCACTTTCGATTCCCACTCATCCGCCGCTGGTGGAAACTCAATCGAGGCTTATGAAAACGGAACCCTCAAACAACGACGAAAAAAAGAACGGCCGTAAAATCATTTGGGTTTTCACTCCCAGCCGAACCGATCCAAAAGACCTGGAGTTCATCCTCGTTCAACGGCAGAAACTTTTACAGGACGCCGTGGAGCGGGTGCGTGAAAGCGCCCTCACCGAACACAAGCATCACCTGCTTTTTGTCGGTCCTCGTGGGTGCGGAAAAACCCACCTTATTACGTTGATCGTCAGCCGCCTGAGTGGGGACGCTGAACTCACAGACCGTTTGCGAATAGCCTGGATTAACGAGGACGAGACCTGTACATCGTTGCTCGAACTATTCTTTAAAGTCCATTCCGCCTTGGAAAAGCGTTATCCGGACGAGTATTGCAAGGACATGCTCAGTGCGGCGTATGATATGAAGGCAGATGCCGCTCTGGAGTTCATCAGTAAGCACCTGCTCTCCGCTCTCGGTTCCCGGACGCTCCTGGTGGTGGCCGAGAATCTTGATGCCATCTTCGACGGGCTTGGTGATGCTGGCCAGAAACAGCTCCGAGCGTTCATCCAGGAAAATCCGAAGCTCTCCATCGTCGCCACTGCGCAACGGTTGGTGGAAGATCTTTCCAATCGGGCCAGTCCCTTTTTCGGCTTCTTCCAGACCGAGCATCTCAAGCCACTCAATGTCGAAGAGGCGACCGAATTGCTCCAGAATATCGCCCGACTCCATGAGAAAAGCAACGTCGTGGAGTTCCTTTCCACCAACCGTGGACGCTCCAGAGTCCGGGCCCTTCATCACTTGTCGGGTGGCAATCACCGCATCTATATCGTTCTATCTCAGTTCATCTCCCGTGACAGCATTGATGCGCTTCTGGAATTGTTCATAAAGATGGTGGATGAACTCACGCCCTATTATCAGGAACGGATCCGCTGGCTACCGCCACTCCAGCGAAAAATCGTCGAGTATCTGTGCGGGTGCGAAGGCACCGTGCCGGTAAAGGAGATCGCCAAAAGACTCTTTGCCACTCCGCAAACCATTTCCAGCCAACTCCAGGACCTTCGGGAGAAAGGCTATGTCGAGGCCAATCAGCGCGGACGCGAGTCTCTCTACGAAATAAGCGAACCCCTCATGCGCATTTGCGTCGAGGTTAAGGATAACCAGAATCATCAACCCCTCCGGTTGCTCGTGGATTTCCTCCGCGTCTGGTATGACGATCAGGAGCTGAAATTCCGCCTGGGAAAGATAGAACCTTCCTCCGCATCCTGTCCCTATCTGGAATCTGCCCTCCAGAGAAACCGTGCGGAAGGCAATCTAAGGAAGCTGATCATTCTTGAAGAACTCCAATCGTTCTTGCCTGAAAAGATGAAGCCATTTGAACGGAGTGGGTTACTTCGGGAATTAATAAATCAGCCTGAAACCGTTCTTCTGGCGATGAAAAACTGGACCGAAGGCAACCATGTCGAGGCGATCAGTTGTCTTGATGAAGCTATTGCCCGGGAATCCACCCCAACCGGCAAATTAAATCTTCTCCTTTCTCGGGCGGAACTTCACTCAGAATTGAGCGATCTTGGGAAGGAAATCGAAGACTACACATCGGTGATCGGCCTCTCCGGCGCTCCGGTTGAGCAAGTCGCCAAAGCGCTCGTCAATCGCGGCATAACCCACGGCCAGGCGGGTGAGACGCAGAGCGAAATCGACGACTACACGGCGGTGATCGGCCTCCCAGGCGCTCCAATCGCGCAGGTCGCCAAAGCGCTCTTCTATCGCGGCATCACCCATGGCAAGGCGGGTGAGACGCAGCGCGAAATCGACGATTACACGACGCTGATCGGCCTCTCCGGCGCTCCGGTCGCGCTGGTCGCTGAGGCACTCATCAGTCGCGGCGTTACCTATGGACAGGCGGGTGAGATCCAGCGTGCCCTCGAAGACTTAACGACGGCGATCGGCCTCTCCGGCGCTCCAGTCGCGCAGGTCGCCTTAGCACTCTATAATCGCGGCTTCGCCTATGGCCTAACGGGCGAGATGCAGCGTGCTATCGCCGATTACACAACGGAGATTGGACTTTCCGGCGCACCCGTTGAGCAACTCGCCGAGGCATTCTTCAATCGCGGGATCGCTCATGGCAAGGCGGGTGAGACGCAGCGCGAAATCGAAGATTACACGACGCTGATCGGGCTCTCCGGCGCTCCGGTCGAACAGGTCGCCAAAGCGCTCTACAATCGCGGCTTTGTCTATGGCCAGGAGGGCGAGATGCAGCGTGCCATCGACGACTTCACGGCGGTGATCGGCCTCTCCGGCCCGCCGGTCGAGCTGGTCGCCATGGCTCTTGTCAGTCGCGGCATCGCTCATGGCAAGGCGGGTGAGATGCAGTGTGCCATCAAAGATTACACGGTGGTAATCGGCCTCTCCGATGCTCCAGTCGAGCAACTCGCCGAGGCATTCTTCAATCGCGGGATCGCTCATGGCAAGGCGGGTGAGACGCAGCGCGAAATCGA
>CAZCDO010000010.1:28549-35404 GCA_964497135.1 uncultured Verrucomicrobiota bacterium | reverse complement strand
CAAGGCGGGTGAGACGCAGCGCGAAATCGATGACTACACGGCGGTGATCGGCCTCCCCGGCGCTCCGGTCGAGTTGGTCGCCAAAGCGCTCGTCTATCGCGGCATAACCTATCATCAGGCGGGTGAAACACAGTGTGCCATCGACGACTTCACAGCGGTTATCGGCCTCTCCGGTGCTCCGATCGAGCAGGTTGTGGATTCGCATCAAGCCCTCGCTGAACTCCACTTTAGCGAGGGGAAATGGAGTGAAGGCTTCAAGGAGCTCGAAGCGGGATTGGAATCCGGCGCGAAAGTGCAACCTCCGTATTATGAAACTGCGACCGATTTGATCGATGTGGTCTTCAGCGCAGGGCTGAGCCTGGAGGGCCGACGCGATAAGGTGACCGACATCCTTCGTATTTATGATAAACATCAGGCGCTTCCCGTGCTGGGCGAAGCTGTCGTGCAGCATATTGGCCAGATCTTCCGCACTGGGGAACCTTTCCCGTCGACCGACAACCTTGAGGGATGGGCTTCTGCCTGGGAGCAAGCGGCTGCAAGTGTACCCGGGTTTCGCCTTTCCGTCCGACTGCTTCGAACAGGTATCAACTTTGTCAAAGCTGGCGGAACGGATCCGGGCATCCTGCTCGATTTAACGTCCACTGAACGTGCAATTCTTGAACAGGCTCTCGGGCTTGCGAAAGAGAAGGATGCAAAATCGATGTGAAGAACAACAGAACTTTTCACTCTGACTGTCCTACAGAGATCCAGTAATTCACGACACCCGACCGCAAGGCCGTACCCCGTAAATTGTCCCCGTGAACGGCTCCTACAATAATTGCCGGACACGACGAAGCGTGCCTCTGTTCGATTCCTCCACACTTTCGGAGATCCGGATCTCCTTCACACCCGCACTGCCGGGCGACATGGACAATAATCACGCTTGTATTTCAAGGCCTCCTCTGGCACTTTTCCCGCTGTGAAAGCGTTTCTACAAAGGTTTTTTTGTGGAGCGGAAGGCCATTTCTCTCATCGCGATCTCATATCCGTTGTCTCGGCCGCACTCGCGATCGTTGCCTTCGTGGTCCTGGCCGCCTGGAACGTGAGCCTGCCCGGACTGCAGTATGACGAAGTGCTGTTCGTGCCGGCTGCGATCGGCGCCCCCAACGGTTTATTCGTGTACCAGGTGCTCGCAGGCATCCCGGTGATGACGATGTCATACCTGGGCGCGCTCAAAGTCTGGATCTACGCGCCGATATTCTTTCTGTTCGGCGTTTCGCCCATCACCATCCGGTTGCCCGCCATTCTGATTTCCGCTCTCACGCTCGTTCTGATCTACCGCCTGCTGCGCCGGGAAGCCGGTCCGGGCGCAGCCGGTCTGGCGATCTGGCTGACGGCTCTCGATACGGCGTTTATCTTCCACAGCCGTCTGGATTGGGGACCGGTGGTGCTGTCTACTCTGCTTAAGATCGCCGTCCTGGGATGCGTACTCGGTTTTGTTCGCAAGCCCGGCTGGAAACTCGCCGCGGCAACGGCCTTCTTTTCGGTTCTGGGCATGTGGGACAAACTCAATTTTGTGTGGTTTCTGGCCGGCGTGTTCGTGGCCGCGGCCGTCTGTTATCCGGGCTTGTGGATATCGTTTATCCGAAAGGCCCGTCCAACATACCGGTTTTGGGCCCTGGCGACCGGCCTGGTCGTGGCGCTGATCTTGACGCGGATTGGGGTCCGGCACTGGAATCTCTCCGCATTGGACCTGTCCTTGGACCGGATCCAGCAGGTGTGGGTCAACACCCTGCACACCTTTAGCGGCACCCTGTTAACCTCGTTCCTGATGAACCATCCCCTGGGGTTCCCCGCCTTCAGCGGCGCGAACTCTGCGGAGGAGATTCTCAAAGCGAATCCCCTGACATTCAGTTCGTTGCCGTTGGCCATCCTCCTCGCTCTGATTCCTGTGGTGCTGATCGGAGTACGGGGGATCCGACGCCAGACGCCCGCCCCCGCGCCCGATCGATTGCGCGTAGCAGTTTTTTTCCTCGTACTGATCGCCGTCTCCTTTTTCATGATCGTCCTTACGCCGGATTCAGGCCACATGCACCAGTCGCACCACATGATGATTCTGCATCCTTTTCATATCCTCCTGGTGGCCCTGGCTTTTCAAGGGCTGTTGAGCCTGCTGCCTTCCCGCGCGGGATGGATATCCCTGTTTTTTTTCTGCGGGGTGGTGGGCTGGGTGCTGGTGTCCAACCTGACCAACACGATATCCACCCTGAACTACCTTGACCGGGAGGAACGGGTCGACCTGCGCTGGTCGACCCGGATTTACGAATTGGCCCGCCAACTCAATGAATCAGCGTCCGATGTGGATTGGGTGATCAGTGTGGACTGGGGCATCCACAACCAGTTGCTGGCGCTCGGAACACCGGTTCTGCGCACTCGTCTGGATGACCTTTGGCTGCAACTCAAGTACCAGCACAAAAACCCAAAGGAGGCCGAGCGATTGGTCGATAAACTGCGAAACAGCCGTCGGACACTGGTGGTCTGCTATCCGCCGCATGAAGAGGTTCAGTGTCTGGCGCGCCCCGTGTTCTTTCGCCTCCTTGACCAGAACGGAATTCCCTATCACCGGCTGACGACGATCGGTCGCAGGGATTTCGTGGTGTACGAAGTGTTCGAAATTTTGGGCAAGGATGTGCGACCGCCTTGACCAGGCCACGCCCTCTTTTAATGGCATGAGGAGGTGGCCCGACGCGTCCCTGCGGCGGACTCAGCTCTCCTCTTGCTCCGCTCCCCTTCGTCTCTCCCGGTGGCCCGATCCAATTCATCCCTCATCCTTCATCCTTTTCCCCAATCCCTCAAAAACAGGACGAACCTTTCCATTCCCGATCAGATGCCAAAAAAGTCGGTGATCTTTGGCATCATGCCGGATTCGTCCGGCAGGAATAGACGGCGAAATCCGCAGCCCTGACGCAAAGGCCTTGATCTGCTCCAGGGTTGAGCGCTTGGTCAAACCCGCGGATTGCCAGACAGTTGTCGGGATCAACGCTTCGGAGGCCATACCGTCGGCCTCGGTCTCCTGCGGGGAAGACCCCACCGCCTCCAGGTCATCAAAAAACGCCTCAGATTCCCCGGCGAGATGCGAAGCCACATGCGCCAGTTCATGCGCTAATGTAAACCAGAAGTTGTCCAGCCGATCATATCGCAGAGTCAATGCGACCTTTGGGAATTTATGAATAACTCATCCCGCCATCCCTGCCAGCGGTTGCCTCTGGGCTCTGCTCTTTGCCCTCTGCTTCCCCCCAACCACCAACCTAACAACAAGCAACAAACAACATCCCCCGTCTTGCTAGACAAGGTCCAGCCAATTACGACACCTTGACCGCGAGGCCGTTGTCCGCAAACTGTTGGACCCACCGTTGGATCGTCGCGGTTTCAGGCAGCGAGGATTCGGTTTCGTCTCTGCGTTCGAGTCCCAAGGACTCCAGTTTCGAGAGACCTAACGGGTGGTAGGGCACGATCTCGACGCCCTCCAACCCCGGAAGCGAACCCGCCAGCGCCGCCACCGCTGAAAAATGATCCTCCCGGTCGTTGAACCCGGGTATGATCGGCAACCTCAACCGGATTTTCGCCCCGCGGCGGTGCAGGGTCCGTAGGTTTTCGAGAATCAACGTGTTGGGGACACCCGTAAACTGCTCATGACGGGCGGCATCGGTCTCCTTGAGGTCAAAGAGGAAAAGATCCACCAGCGGAAGAACCCGTTCGAAGCACGAAAAATCGGCCTGCCCGGAGGTTTCGATACAACAGTTTAGAGCCGACGCTTTGGCGGTCTTGAGCAGGGCCTCGCTGAAGTCTACCTGGGCCAGCGGCTCTCCACCTGAGAGCGTCATCCCACCGCCCGACGTACGATAAAACGATTCATCGCGCAATACCGTGGCAATAACGTCCTTAACCGTCATTTCGCGCCCCACCATCTCCAAGGCCAGGGCATGGCATTCGCGCACACATCTGCCACAACCCTGGCAGAGCGTCCGATCGATCACATGTCGGCCCGCCACCCGCTGAAGAACCCCATGCGGGCAGACCAGGAAACAGGATCCGCAACCGATACACCGATCCGCTTGAAAAGAGAGGATCGGCTTTCCGATCAGGCCCTCGGGATTGTGGCACCACCGGCAGGATAGTGGACACCCTTGAAGAAAGACCGTGGTCCGGATTCCAGGTCCGTCGTGAAGCGAAAAACGCTGAATCTCAAAGATCCGGCCTTTCATCTCTCGCCGTCCCACGGTCATGTGCCGACCATCGTCCGGGAGATGATCTCGTCCTGGATCGACTCTCCGAGCCGCACAAAAACAGAACTGTAGCCGCTGACTCGCACCACGAGGTTGGAATGCCGTTCCGGGTGAATGCGGGCGTCCTTCAGCAGTTCCTGATCGACGCAGTTGATCTGCAAAACCGAACCTCCGGCCACAAGGAACCGCCGGATGATCGGCACAACGGCGTTCGGCGATAAGCCGCCCCGCGCCGCGGGCAATTTAATATCCAATACGGCCACCACCGGATAAAGCGTCAGGTCGAGCGGTTCCAACGCTGATAGAATCTGCCCCACACTGGACTTGTGCCCGATCGCCACCAGGCTGGGACTCATGCCGGGCGAAAGCGGCTCACCCGCCCGCCGCCCATCGGGCGTTGCGCCGGTCTTGGCCCCAAAATCCGCAAATGACCGGAACGAGAAAAGACTGGCCTCATATCGTCCCCCGCGCGTGTTCGGAAGGCCGGAAGAGACCCGCGCAATCTCGGCGAAGACCTGGGCGGAAAAGGCCCGGATATCGTCCTCCTCGTGCCCGAACTTGGCGATTCGGTGCGCCAGAAGATTCCGAAACACCTCCTCGCCTTGAAAATCGGTTTCCAGCATGCGCCGGAGATCGTCCAGTGACACCATGCGCCGGTCAAAGACCGCGGTCTTGACCGCAAACAGGGAATCCACCAGCGTGCCGACACCGGTGAGGGAAATACTGCCATTGCTGTAACGGCACCCGCCCTCCATCATATCCCGATGCCGGGTCAGACAGTCGTCCAGCAAGGAGGAATGCAAGGGGCAGGGATTGAAACGGAGTCCTTCCCGTTCAGTCCGGTTGCGTTCGGCGACATGAGCGCCCACCACCGCCTTTAGGTTTTCCAGGAAAGCATGGCGCAGTTCGTCAAAGGTGGCACACTCTTCATAGCGGGCCGGGGAGACGCCCGCCCGATCGAAAAAGAAAGCCCACCGATCCGGGAAGAAACCCATCAGGAAAACATGCAGCAAATTGAGATAAATGGTGGCTCGGCTGTTGATTTCGCAGTTTTCCAGCACATTTTCCTGGCAGCCGCCACCCACATACAGGCGGGAATCTTCCAGCGCCTTGCCCATCTTCACGTTGGCGGGAATGACAACATCATCATTGAAGATCGCCAAAGCATTACCGCCGCCGACAACACTGTCCGCCAGGAGTTCAAAGTACTCCGGCGGATGCTGTGCCGAAATTCGCGCATTGATTTTGGGGTCGATCAAATTCAGATCGCGATGGGTTTCGATCATCAGACGGGTGACCTCGTTGAAGATTGGCGTCCCATCCCGCTCACAACCGCCCAGAGTGATGGTGCTGTTGGTGCCGACATGCCAGGGGGCTGCCTGGGTGCGCAAGCCATAGCGGGCATCGCAGATGGCCAGAAAGAACGACACCAGTTCCCGGGCCTCGTCCGGCGTGAGCCGCCCGATTTCGATGTCGCGCCGATAATAGGGAATCAGAAGCCGATCGACATGGCCAAAGACGCTGACCCCATTGCCTTCCACCGACTGCGACACATGGAAGATGAACAGAAGGACGCAAAGCGCCTCGTAGAAGGATTCGGCCGGTTCGGCGGGAACACGCCGCGCCGTGGCGGCGATCCGTTGCAACCGCCGGCGAATGAGGGGGTCGGCTTCCTCTGCCAGAAGCCGGTCCGCCTCCGCGGCAAACCGTTCGGCGATGCGGATCAGCGCCTGATTTCCGGCGATGGCGGCCTGCAGGAAGTCCCGCTCCGAATCCGATCCCACATGGACCAATTCCTTCTCGGCTTCCGCCATCCGTCCGCGTAGCCCCTGTCGCAAAACCATTTCGTAACTGACCGTATGATGATTGTCATCGAGAACCAGCCAACTACCGGATAACCCGCTCTCCCCGCACGGTCCCCACCATTGGGCACTGGAGGCCGACAGCGCCAGGCCGAAGGGCTCCCGTTTAAACCAACCGCCCAATCCGCCGGTACCCAAGTCGGTACGGTTTCGTCCCGTATTAAGTTCAAAAAAGAACGGGCAGTGGCGAAAAATATGGACCGGACAATGTTCCGCCATGAACCCATAGCCGGTAATCTTGTGCTGGAAGGGCGATTTCCGGGGATTCGCGGTGCACTGGGCATGCAAATCCTTCTCCCAAGGCCCGATATCCAAAGGCGGAGCGCCATAGTAGGCCTCTAACTCGCTCTCGAAATCGGCCCGTTCATCGGTTAAGTTCGCGAATTTCATTTGATGATCCCACCTGACACTAACGGTCCAATCGAGTGGCATATCCGGATGCTAAGACGCGCATTCAGAGTAAGAGATTACCATAACATCGGCCCAAACTCCAGCACGACTTCACCGGATCCACTCGCCTAAGAACGCATCGGCGAATGGCGACCCCATGTGTCACCCCTTGCCCCCGCGGCTCGCCAGAGTCTCGCCCTCCAGAAGAGATCTATCCATCATATATGGATTGATGTTTGGAGGGCGAAACTCTGGCGAGCCGTTCGCCTGCGGCCCGAACAAGTGGGGAACCGCCGCTTCTCTGAGCTTAGGCGAGGATTTGGGGACGCATCCCCGCA
>CAZCDO010000010.1:0-28449 GCA_964497135.1 uncultured Verrucomicrobiota bacterium | reverse complement strand
TGGGGAACCGCCGCTTCTCTGAGCTTAGGCGAGGATTTGGGGACGCATCCCCGCATTGCCAGGGCTGGCTTCTTTTGTTACGCTCCTGCCCGATTCATCATAAAAGGAGAACCTGATGATCCCACAAAAAATCATCGACGCCGGCAAACCTTGCGCCATCATTCGCCTTCCTGCAACTCCTTCCCCGGTTCTCGAAACCGCCGCCACCGAACTCCAATCCCATCTGCGACTGATGAGCGGTGCGGAGCTCCCCGTTGTCCGGGGCGAACCGAGGTCGCCGGCTGAAATCACCATCCATCTCGGCCGCTCACCCGACGCCGACCGACTGCTCGGCCCGGTCGATTGGGCCGCTTTGGAGACGGATGGGGTCCTGGTCCGGTCCGTTCCGGGAGCCCTGATTCTGGCCGGCGCGAATGAACGCGGAACCCTGTATGCCGTCTACGAATTCCTGGACCGGCATCTGGGATGCCGCTGGCTGCCCCGCGGAGTTACGCATCTGCCCCGCCGGAAAACAATCGATGTCGCCGGGTTGGATATCCTTTATCGACCGGTGTTTCGGTATCGCGAGCCGTTTTTTTCCTGTGCCTTCGACCCCCAGTGGGCTCAGCGCAACCGCGTCAATGGTCACTTTTTCCCCCTCACCGAAAGCGATGGGGGGCGGATGAAATATGCCGGATTTGTTCATACTTATTCCACCCTGGTCCCGCCCAAAACATATTTCGAAAAGAAACCGGAGTATTTTTCGGAGGTTGACGGAAAACGTGTTCCCCTCCAACTTTGCCTGAGCCACCCGGATGTTTTGGAGATCACCCTGCGCTCGGTCCGCCAACAATTGGCCGAAGATCCGGATGCCCGCATCGTTTCGATCTCCCAAAATGATTGCAACGGGTACTGTACCTGTCCCTCCTGCCGGAAACTCGATGAGGCGGAAGGCACCCCGGCCGCATCGATCGTGACCTTTGTCAATGCCGTCGCCGAACGGCTCGAAAAGGAGTTTCCCCACATCCTCTTCGACACCCTGGCCTATGCCTATGGCATCGTCCCGCCCAAAACCATCCGCCCCCGGAAAAACGTCATCATCCGGCTCTGCCACCTGAACGGCCCGTGCGATGCCCATCCGATTGAATCCTGTGCGATGAATCGTGACTATCGAGAACAAATCCGGCAGTGGACCGCTATTTCATCCGAAGTCTTCGTTTGGGATTATTTCAACGATTTCGCCTACTATTTCATGCCCTATCCCAATCTCGATGCCGTGTGCGCCGATATCGCCCTGTATGCCCGGAGCGGCGTAACCGGCATCTTCTGTCAGGGCGACGCCCAGCCCATGAAAGGGTCCGGCGACATGGCGGAATTGCGGGCCTGGTTGTGCGCCCGGTTGTTGTGGCGGCCCGATCTGAATGGATCGGAAGTCATCGGGGAATTCCTGCGCCTCTATTACGGCCCGGCCGCCGGCTCCATCCGGAAATACCTCGATCTCCTCCATGACCCCTGCCGCAAAGGCGCGCATATCACCCCCTACATGCCGCCCGCTTCCGACGTGCCCTTCCTGGCACCGGCGATTCTCAAGCAAGCCCGGGCCCTCTTTGCCGGCGCCCTCCGCCGCGCCGGCGTGGATGCCGGCCTGCGCGCCCGGATTGAAGCCGCCCGCCTGCCGCTCGACTTCATCGAGTGGCGCTCGAAAATCGCGTTCCGCATCGCGCGGAACCGTTATGAATCCACTTCGCCCGCCTTGTTGAAAAAAGCCAAACGCTTCATGTTCAAAGCCCTGTCCACCGGCTGTGAAGGCCTCTCGGAATCCGAACGCTGGCCCATCCGGGAAAACATCCTCGCCCTGGATGGTGCACCCACGGTTACCGTCAAGGGCCGGGGCTTAAACGCCATCGTCTGTCCCCAGTTCGGAGGGCGGGTGCTGGTCCTTAAGGATCCCCGCAAGGGCTTCAATTGGCTCCATGAGGCCCGTTCGGAAGAACCCGGTTTCCCGATCGCCGGCGGATACGAGGAATATACGGAACGGCACTGGCGCTCCTCCGGATGGCAGACCCCCTTTGTCGCCCATCCCCAAAAAAGCGGCTGGTTCCTGTCAGGGTTGGCCACCCGGGATCTGTATGGAGGGGGACTGGTTTTCGAACGGACGATGTCGATCGAGCGCACCGCCCAGGGGCCCGCCTGCCAATTGGTGACGATTCTGAAAAACCAGGGATTCGAGACCGCCTCGATCTGCCTGCGCCTGCATCTTGAATTGGAAGCCGGCGATTGGAACCAGGCCCGCCTTCAACTATTCAACCCCGATGGATCCTGCACGGAATGGACGGAATGGACGGAATCCAAGAACAATAGTGGCAGTCGCGTTTTCGCGGGACCCGACAAACCGGCCGGCCAATGGGCCTGGGTCCGGGGGAACCGGCGGTTGGTGATGGCATTTCCATCCGATTCAACCGAACAGGTGTTGGCCACTTATAACCGGAACTGGCAGGTGATGGCCCTCGACTTGTACGGACCCACCCGCAAGTTGCTGCCCGGGGAAGGCGTCACCTACGTCCAACGCTGGCGTCCGGAATCCATCAATCCGTCAGTCGTCCCGTGTACGCGTAATCGAGCGAGAGCGCGATGACCAGGGAGACCATGTTCAGCAGGCGGTCCCCTTCCGCGCCCGGCGGATAACTCAAAGTGAGAGCGTCGGACCGGGTTTCGAGCTTGTGCAGAAGGGCCCCTGCTTCCTGGGGCGCCAGTACGGACCACAAGACCATCCGATCAACCAAGCGGTCGTGATATCGCTTAAAAAGTCCGGAAGCCGGCTTCAGAACCTGCCCGCGCACCAGGGGAAAGGCCTCTCGAAGCTTGTCGTCCACATAACCGCGGGCATCCCTTCGAAACCGCTCGGGCTTCTTGCCGTAATGCTCGGCGAGCGTCAGGGTCATCCGCTCGACCGGTCGAAGACGGCGGGCCCGATGATTCTCAGGCGGGTTCGGTCGAATGTCCTTCATGAGACTATCCACATAAAGGAGCTTTTGAATGGCCGGCCAGTTCCGATAGTGTTGCCGCCATCCGGACCGGGGCGACAGCCAGACAGCGAATGTTTCGGCAAAATCCTCGTCCGGGTGTTTTTGGGCGTAGGTCCGGCCATAGGGATGCGCCATGATATGGCGGACGTATTGACGGCTCATTCGATCCGGCCGGAACGAATCCCGATACGGATTGGTAAAGGCGCCGAAAATTTCGGTCCAGCTCGGCCTCCGCCAGAGGCGGTAAGCGTAGTTCACCGCGTGGCCGGCCTCATGACGCAGGAGCATCATAATCGTCCGCGGGTCTTCGATCTCGCCGTTCTGCTCATTTTCCAAACGGGCCAGTCGCCGGTCCGCCAGATAAAAGGGTATGCCGATAACCGGGGTCCGATCCGGACATCCCCATCCATCGGACAGGTAAACCGTGGGTTTGAAGCGAAATCGCCGGGCTTCCATCTCCCGGTAAAGCTGTTTGACAAAGCGCTCAACCGGGGAGCCTTCGATGACGAGGTTAAGTCCCGAAATCCGGGTGTTCAACAGCTCGAACCGGACCGTTTCCCAGCTCTGAACAAGGGATTGAATCGTTTGATCGCTCATGGTTATTGATACGTCATTTCTGATCAGCCTCAGCGCGGGGACGGCGGTCCCGGCGGGCGCCGGAAAGCTCCTCCGCCCGGCCGGTCCATAATCCCTTCCACTTCCGCCAGGGGCAACGCCACCTCCGGATTGATAAAATCGAAGACCTGGAATTTTTCGCCCGCCTGGTCCCGCCAATCCTCCGCCAAAGTCCGGTCCAGATCGTCATAGGTCGTGACGACGACGCCGCTCAACTCGTTCATCATGCGGATTCCGTCCTCCGGGGAAATCTCTTCGGCTTCCTTGAGGTAATCCACCCAGCGGGCCACGCTCTCTTCCAGCCTGACATTCATCGCCTGCATGATCACATCCACTTGTGTCGCCTCGGCCGGGGTCAACTTCACGCGGCTTATAAAACCACTGCGCGCCAGATCCCGTCGCACTTTCCAAAGGTCGGCCGCCGTTTTGATTCGCTCCCGGAAATCCACCCGGGCCGGACCATTCGTTCCGTTCGCGCCTGAAAACGGGCCCGGCCGATCGGATCCTGACACGGTATTCATTCCCGCCGACGTCTGTGGAACGGCACCCTCTCCACGGCCCTGACGCGCCGGGCGTTCAGCCCGATCCGGCACCTGCAACAGGGCGGCGATGCCTTCCAATCCCGCTGTTCTGCCGCCTTTTTTTGAGAGCTGGGTCTTGAGTTCCTCGATCTCCCGTTGGGCCGCCTTCAAATCCCGGCGGGGACCCCAGCCGCCCAAGACCAGACCCACCAACAAGGCAAAAATGATCGCTCCCATGATTTTCATGTCGAACCGTCCGTTTTCAGAACCGGCCCGTCGGGGAGGGGCTCGGGCTTGCGCCGTATTCCCAAATAGAAATCCTGGCGTTGTTCACTCAAAACAGGGTCCGGGTCGGCTGCCGAAAACAGGGCGACCAATCGGCGCCAGGTCCATTTCCGATAGACGAACCCACACGGATGCAAAACGTAACCCTGGCGCAAAACCGCCTCGCGCCGACGGTCGTCACAGATCACGAACGGGTAGTCGGCCAACTGCTCTTCCGCCTTCGGTCCGGTTAGAAAGACGGGATAGACCGACCCGCCCGATGTCACGCGCAACTGGGTGACATAATTCGTCTTCACGTCCCACGACGCCACCTGGTCCCGTCCCGCCTTTTCAACCGCCAGCCGGCGGGCCAGCTCGGGCGCCGGAGAAACCATCAAGACCGGTCGCAACAGTCCGTCCGTCACTGAAAATAACACGAGGATCCCCGCCGCCAACGCCGCCAGGCGCAGGACCGAGCGCGACTTGCGGTCGGTCAGCCGACGCGCCAAGGCATACACCATCAGGACCAAGCCGGCCAGCCGGAAGGTCTCGAAATGCCGACCGATCAGCACGACCGCAATCCCGGCCACCCCCACCATCAGGGTCAGCGTACGGTCGAACTTGACCAGCACCGTCCAGGTCCGTTCGCCGTTTTTTGCATCGACCAACAGGGCGCCCATCCCGGCCGCCAAGAGCGGCAGGGCCGGCAGAAAATAGCGCGTTCGTTGAATGTTGGCACTGACGAAAATCAGAAATAAAAGTCCCGTCCACAGCGCGACAAATTGAAGCGCGGCGCGGTGTCGGCCCCACACCCGGCGCAAAGCCTGACGATTCCAAAACAGAATCAGAACCAACAAAAGCGACCACGGCAAAAATTGAATCACCAGGTCCTTGGGGTACATCACCAGATTGTCGAGGATGTACCCCTTTCCGCCCTTGACCCGGTTGCCCACCTGATCATTGAAGAAAACGCGCAAAAAATCGGTGCCGTGTTTGAAATACACCAGGATGAACCAGAGCAAGGCCAACCCCACCCCCACCCCCAGGGCCGGTCCATGAACCAACTCCCGCAGTTTCAGATTGCGCGGCCGGGCCCAGGCGCCATAGGCAAAGGCAAATAGAACCGGCAGAACACCCAACAGCCCCTTGGTCGACACCGCCAGGCCCGCCGCCCCGTAGGCGATGAAATAAAAGCGCGCCCGCCGATCCCCCTCGAACAGGATTTTCAAGAATCCGTAAAAACTCAGGGTTATGAAAAAACCCATAAGCACATCGGGGGTGGAGCGGACCGAAAGATGAAACAGTGTGGGGTTCGACGCCAGAATCGCCGCGGCGCAAACCGCCACCTCCGCCGAACGGAACAGAATCCGCGCGCAGGCATGGGTCAGCAGGATAATCAACGCTCCGGCCAGCAGGAACGGCAGGCGGGTGGTCAGATAATTAATTCCGAACAAGCGATAGGAACCGGCCAGGACCCAATAGAGCAAGCCCGGCTTGCGGAACCGTTCCGAGCCATCAAAAAATCGCGGTGTGATATAATCGCCCGAATGGACCATCTGGACCGCCGCATCGGTATAATAGCGTTCATCCCCGCGCCAGAGACTCACCTGGGGCAGGATCGGCAGGTACACCACAAGAAAAAACAGGGCCAACAGGATCGTGGTCCGCCGGGCGGCGGCCACAAAACCGGGCGGCTCAGGGGATGGCGACATTAACTCCGAGGTCTCTGACATCCCGGCACATTAATGGATTGGGCCAATAAATGCACGTTTTTCCGTTTATTGATCGTTCCGTCAGGAGATGCGACGCAAATGCGTCGCATATTGGGTAGGGACGGACCGCCGGGCCGTCCGGATAATGAGAAGAACGGCGGCCTACGGCGAGGCCGCCCTACCTGTTGGGTTGCGGGCGAAGCCCGCCTTCAACGGATACCACTCGAAAAACTAAATCCCAACAAAAGCCTTATCCACGGTTTCACGCGGCGGCGGGGAAGTGAACCAACTGACCAACGGGACGATCAGGAACGGCACGATCATGCCGACGGACGCGGCCAGGGGCGATTTCGCCGCCCCCCAGAAATAGAATAAGCCGACCGACACCGACAACCCGGCAATCATCCCGGCATAGATCCCGGCGGCGGTCGCGCGTTTCCAGTACAACCCATACAGAAACGGGGCCATGAACGCGCCGGCGATCGCGCCCCAGGAGAGAGACATGAGCGTGACAATGATCGCGAGTTCATACTTGGCGATAAAAAACGAAAAGCCCACAAACACGGCACTCAGGAACCGCATCATGATCAATGAAGTCTCCTTGGATACGCCGGGATTCACATGGCCCTTGTATAAATCGATCGCCACCGATGAGGAAGAGACCAGCACCAGCGACGACAGCGTGGACATGGAGGCGGACAAAACCAGGAGCAGGATGACCCCCATCAAAACCGGCGGGAGGTTGGCTTTAAGCATTTCGGGAATCATCTGGTCAAACGCCGGCCCTTTGGCGCCCATGATCGGCGAATTAAAAAACAGATGGGTCAAGGCCCCGTTGTAATAAGCCGCCCCGGCGATGATGAAGGAAAAAATCGTCGTCACGATCGCCGCCCGGAAAATCATTTTTTCATCCTTGATGGCATAAAACTTTTGCACCATCTGGGGCATGCCCCAAACGCCGAATGAGGTCATGAAAACCAGCGCGCCCAACATGAACAGGCTGGGTTGCTTGTCCGGCGGAACATGCGCCGGATAGTTCTGTGCCATGGCCTGGAAAACCCCTTCGGTTCCGCCGCCTTTCATCGTCATGACCGCCACCAAAACGAGAGCGCCGACAATCATGATCAAGCCCTGGATGAAATCCGTCAGAGTGATGGCAAAATAGCCGCCCAAGATCAGGTAAATGCCCGTGATCACGGTCATGATCAACAACGCCACATCGTAGGAAATATTGAAATTGATCTGGAACATATGCCCCAGCCCCTTGAAAACCGAGGCGGAATACGGAATCAAAAAAACGAAAATGATCAGGGCGGACAGGATTTTCAGGCCTTTCGCCTGGAACCGTTCGAAGAAAAACTCGGGCATCGTCAGGGCATCCAGATTATGGGTCATGCGACGAGTCCGGCGCCCCAGCACCAACCAGGCGGCCAGGGTGCCAATCAGCGTATTCCCCGCCGCGATCCAGAGAACATTCCAGCCGTACCCCCAACCCAGTTTGCCCGCGAATCCGATGAACAGGACGGCGGAGAAATAGGTGGTCCCATAGGCGAACGCGGAAACCCACGGCCCGATCGTCCGCCCCCCCAGGAAGAAATCCCCCAATGTCGTGGTCTTCTTCATACCCCAAACGCCGATCCCCACCATCCCCGCCAGAAATACGCTGATCAGAATTATCGAAAACAACATAAACCCTCCTTTTATCCATAGGCAATCTGCGCTCTGTGAATCATACGGATTTGATTTTAAAATGTCATGTTAAAATGCGCTCCCGGGCGGGCGCTGAGCGAATCGCCAGCGATTGACAAATCCGAGCCCGCCCCGTATGGTTCCGTATATCGAACGACCGGAGCTCTATTTTGGACCCCTTGGAGATTGGACTATGAACCTCGCCCCATTCGAAGTGCTGTCCAACTCCGAAATCAAACAGATCCACGAGGCCACGCTCGATCTTCTGATCAACACCGGGGTCAATGTCTTGAGTCCGCGCCTGCGGGATGCCCTTAAAATCCGCGGTTTGGCGGTGGACCCCGCCTCACCCCGAGTGCGCTTTACCCGAACGGCCATCGAAACCGAGCTCGCTGCAATTCCCCCGCGGATTGAAGTGTTCAACCGCGAAGGCAAACCGGCCTTTGTTCTCGGCGGAGGCCGCCCGGCCATCGCCGGCGGACACAATGCCGTCTTCTGGCTCGATTCCCAAACCGGGCGGACGCGTCCCTCCCGCGTCGAGGATGTCGCGCGCTTTGCCCGGCTTTGTGAACAACTCCCCGCTATTGACATGATCGGCATGCCGGTCATGCCGCAGGATGTTCAGATTCCCCGGGCCACACTTCTCCAGGCGGTCGCCGCCACGGTCCGGAATAGCGCAAAACCCATCTTTTTTTCAACCGACAGTGCCGCCGTCAACCGCGGCTGCATCGAACTTCTCCGCGCTGTTTTTTCGGGGAATCTTGATCGTCAGGTCTATGGCATCAGCCAACTCTCGCCCACCAGTCCGCTCTTCTGGGAGGACAATGTCGGCGAGGCGATTCTCGACACCCTGACCACATCCGTCCCCCTGGCGATCCTTCCCGAGCCCAACGCCGGCGTCTCGGCCCCCTTCACCCTCGCCGGTTTGCTTCTCATGAATAACGCCGAATGCCTCTCCGGCCTCGTCATGATCCAGTTGCTCAAATCCGGCCATCCCGTCCTTTACGCCAACTCCTGGACGACGACCGACATGCGCACCGGCGCCGCGCTGGTCGGCTCCATCGAAACCAGTGTCTGCCGCGTGGCCGCCGCGCAACTCGCGCATTTCTATCACACCCCGTCCCATACGACCGCCCCCAATTCCGATAACCATGCCCACGACGAACAAAATGCCTGGGAAAAAACTTTCAGCCTCATGGCCTCTGTCGGGGCCGGCCACGATCTGATTGTCAACTGCGGGATGTTCGCCACCGGCCTGACCTGCAGTGACGAACAGCTTCTCATCGACGCCGAAATCGCGACGTTGTGTCACCGCTTCGCCGCCGGGGTAGCCGTCACCCCTGAAACCCTCGCCACTTCGCTCATCCAGAAGATCGGTCCCCAAGGCGAGTCCTATCTCACCCAGGACCACACCCTCCATTTTTTACGTTCAGATGAATATGTCACACCGGACTTGAGCGTGCGCGGACCCTTCGCCTCCTGGCAGGCGGCGGGTGGACCGGATACCCCGGCACTGGCCCGCGCCCGGTCCGCGGAACTCGCCATCCGGCCGGCCAACGCGCCCGATCCCAAACGATTGGCCACTCTCCAAGCCGTTCTGGCGAGTTCGGAGAGCGCTCTGGGCTCATCGAATCAGGTTTCGGGCTAAAGGTGGCTCGGGACGACTTCGCCCTCCACAGGATTGATCCTCTTCACGTCCAACCTCGCACCCCCGCCCCCTTTTAAAAAGACCGATTGCAATATCCGTCGGCTATTTGTTAGCCTTCTGCGACCATAAAGGAATCAACCATGAAGACGCCATCACAAAATCCGGTCTATTTTGCTTCCGCCATACCCGAGCGCATGGATCGCAATCTGACTCTGCCTGCCCGCTTTATGCGCCTGCTGGAAAAAATGCCGATTCAGAATCGCATCCGGGGCCGCTCGGTCGTCATCAAGATGCATCTCGGCGGCGGTCTGGGTTATTCCACGATCCATCCCTTCTTCGTCAAACTTCTGGTTGACCACCTCAAAGCCGGCAAACCCCGCCGGATTATTGTCAGCGACAGCAGTGTCGAAGGCTGTGCCGTTCGCGGATACACCGAGGAAACGATCGGCGCGCCGCTCGTGGCCGCCTTGGGGTCCCGCGGAAAATCGCTGGTGTCCCGTAAAACCGGATGGAAACCCCTTCCCGAAATAAAACTCGGCAAGCCCCTGATCGACGCCGATGTCCTGATCAATTTCTCCCACGTTAAGGGCCATGGCGATTGCGGGTTTGGCGGGGCCTGTAAAAATCTGGGCATGGGCTGTGTCCCCGCTGAAACCCGCCGGGCCATTCATGCGTTGGAAGGCGAATTGAAATGGGATTCCAAGCGATGTATCCATTGCAATAAGTGTATCGAGGAATGCCCCACCCATGCCGCAAAATTCAATGCCCAGGGCGAATTTGAAATCTTCTGGCACCATTGCAAAATGTGCCAGCACTGCGCCCTGATTTGTCCCCGGAAAGCCATCCGGATCCGGAGCCGTCAATTCGACCTTTTCCAGGAGGGCCTTGCCCGGGTCGCCAAACAGGTCATTGCCGAATTCGAACCCGGCCGGGTGTTCCACATCAATGTCCTCACCCATATCACAATTTTTTGCGACTGCTGGGGACTCACCACCCCCGCCCTTGTCCCGGATATCGGAATTTTCGGCGGCGAGGATATCGTCGCTGTCGAGGACGCCTCGCTCCGGGCCATCAAAGTCGAAAACTATATCCCCGGGTCCCTCACCCCCCCCTTCACGCTGGGAACCGGCAAGCATCTCTTCGAAAAAATCCATTCCCGCAATCCCTATCGCCAGGTCCTCGCCCTGGAACGGCTCGGAGCCGGCTCACGGCGCTATCAGGTTTCAACGGTTGACTGAGACAGGCCATGGCCATCTTCCTCTCTCTCTATTTTTTCGTCTATGGCGGAATGAACGTCTATTTCTTCTGGAAAATCAGACTGGCCTTCCGGCTTGGACCCCTCGGATCCGCCCTGCTGGCCGTCGCCCTGATCGGCTTGGTCCTGCTTCCGTTTTTGATCCGGCGCTTCGAACACCAGCACGCCCTGGCCCTCGCCCGGTACACCGGTTGGATCGGTTTTTCATGGATGACTGTGGCGCTCTGGTTTTTTTCGCTGGGACTGATTTTCGATCTGGGCAACGGTTTCGGTAAACTCCTGGACCTGACATTCGGCCTCCCGGGCTTCCGCCTGTCCCCCTTCACCGCCGTCGTCCTTAACCTCACCCTGACCGCCATTCTCCTGATCGCCGGGTTGCTGGAAAACAACCGGATCACCCTCCGTCCGGTGACCCTCCCCCTCGCGGCCGAGGTGCCCCCCCACCCCCCTTTGCGCATTCTGCTCATTTCCGATGTCCATCTCGGCCTGTTACAAACCGAACTCTATCTGCGCGATATCGAACGCGCGGTGGCCGAAACCCGTCCGGATCTGATCCTGTCCGCGGGCGATCTCTTCGATGGACGCGGCGATCAGATGCCTGAAGTGGCCGCGCGGCTTGCGCGACTCGAAGCCCCATGGGGAAAATTCGCCGTCCTCGGAAATCATGAATTTTATGCGGGACTCACCGAGAGCCTGCGTTTTCATAAAGCGGCCGGTTTTACCCTCCTGCGAGGGGAAACCCGGACCTTGGAAACCAACGGGTGGTCATTGGTCCTCGCTGGAATCGATTTTCCGGCCGAAGGGGTTTGGGGGCGCCATGCCGAGATCAACGATCCGATCACCGAACCCCGTCGACCCGGCAGATATCAGATCCTCCTGAAGCACCTGCCCGTCCCGTCTCCGAAGTTAGGCTCGCATTACGACCTGCAATTATCCGGACATACGCACGGGGGCCAGATCATTCCCTTCAACTGGGTCGTCAAGGCCGTCTATCCCTACCTGCAAGGTTTGTTCCCGATGGCCGGCGGGCGCGCCCAATTCTACGTCAGCCGGGGCACCGGCAGTTGGGGCCCCCCCATCCGCCTCGGCCCCGGCCGGGAAATCACTCTCTTTACCATCGAATAAGAAGGAACACCGGACTTCACCAATCCCGACCAGCCCGTTGCGGTGGGGCTTAAATCTCCCAAAGCGCAGTTCCTGGCGGTCTGGCGTCTGGAGGGCGACCACACCGTATCCCTCCCCAACCCGGACGGCATCGCCTGGAAATTGCTCTATCCGCGCGATCTGGGAATTCGGGTCCGCCCCAATTCCGGCAAACTCCAGGTTTGCTTTCCGGAAAAACAAATGGGCGCCGGGCTGACCAATCTCTGAAAGGGCGCCCCTTCATCCGGTCCTTGGCAGATCCACCGTCCGAATGAGGATCAGGCGCGCCGACCCCGGCTGGCGTGTTGCGGACGCGAAGAAGAAGAACGGGGTTCGAATCGACGCTGGGATCCGCGGACGGAAGCGGCCCGGGCTTCGGCCCCGACCGCCGTGCGCGCAGACTCCGAATGATGGGCGTGCGCCGTGTCCACCGGGATCGGCTTGCGGATCAGCCGTTCAATGCTCGACAACATGGCGCGTTCCCCGGCACTGCAGAAGGAAATGGCATCCCCCTCGGCGCCGGCCCGCGCCGTCCGCCCGATCCGATGCACATAGGTCTCCGCCTCGAGCGGCAGGTCATAGTTAATCACGTGCGTAATCCCGTCCACGTCGATGCCGCGCGCAGCGATATCCGTGGCCACCAACACCCGGACCCGGCCGTCTTTGAATTCGGCCAGAGCCTTATTACGGGCCGTCTGGCTCTTGTTGCCGTGAATGGCGGCCGAAGTGATGCCGGCCCGTTCCAACCGTTCAGACACCCGGTTGGCACCATATTTCATGCGGGTAAAAACCAACACCCGATTGATTTGGGGATTACTCAACAGCCCGACCAGCAGATGCGGCTTGTCCGCCTGATCGATAAACATCACCTTTTGCGCGATCCGTTCGACGGTCGGCTGCTGAGGAGTAATCGTGATATGCACCGGGTTCCGCACCAGCGTTTTCGCCAGTTCAATGACAGCGGGCTCCAGCGTCGCCGAGAAAAACAGCGACTGGCGTTTGGCCGGAAGGCGGGCGATAATCCGGCGAATGTCCGGCAGAAACCCCATGTCGAGCATGCGGTCGGCTTCATCCAATACAAACACTTCAATCCCCTCCAACCGAACATGACCCTGATTCATCAGGTCGAGCAGTCGCCCCGGCGTGGCCACAACAATCTCCACCCCTTTCCGAAGCGCCTGGACTTGCGGGTGCTGTCCCACCCCGCCAAAAATGACCGTTTGGGAGAAGGGCACATGCCGACCGTAGGCGCTCAGACTATCCCCGATCTGCGCCGCCAGTTCCCGCGTGGGGGCGAGAATCAGCGCCCGCGGACGGTATGGTGTCCGGGGACAGGGATTTTGGGTGATATATTGCAACAGGGGCAGGACAAAGGCGGCGGTCTTGCCCGTCCCGGTCTGGGCGCAACCGAGCAGATCGCGGCCCTGCAAAACGTGCGGAATGGCGCCTTCCTGGATGGAGGTCGGAAGCGTATAGCCTTCCTCCGCGACCGCGCGTTGCAAGGCCGGCAGAAGGGTGTTGAAAACACCGGACGACCCGGCGGTTTTTTCGGCGGAGACGGGCGGCGGAACGGCTGGCACAACGGGGTGCTTCGGATGGGCGTGCGCCTCGTGAGACACGGGCGTTGCCGGAGGATGGGAATGATTCGTGAGCGGACGTTGACTATGCATGCGTTTCTTTCTTAGCAGACCTGTTCCCCAGAGAAATGGACAGTCCACCAAGAAAGTCCTGCCGAAATTGCGGCATTGGCTGGAGATAAGGGGAATCAGATCGCCCGATTCCCATCCCGTTCCATTCAGAACGGCCACGACCGCGAAAGCAGTCGGGATCAGATTGCAGTCGATAGGATACCATGGCGACGTCTCCGTGGCAATCCGCATTTTTGAGTTGGGATATCCAGAAATGGTATCGGAACGTAAACGTGCACAGCCAGATCGGTTACGACAGAACGGCGACGGTCGAGTGAATTGAGGCACGACGGGAAATCGCTTTCCTGCTTTTCCTTCCAGTCCCGCTTCGATATACTACGGGCATGGTCATCATCCCAAAGCTGAAACGCATGCGGAGAACGCCGAGTTCACAAACATGAATGCCACCCCGCTCTATCCCCTGACCTTTCAACCGGTTTACCAGTCCTATCTCTGGGGCGGACAGCGCATCGCGGAAATCTTCAACCGACCCGATACTCCGCCGGTCTGTGCGGAGTCCTGGGAAATTTCCGACCGACCTGAAGGGCTGAGCCGGGCACTGAACGGCCCGTGGCAAGGGCGTTCGCTCACGGATTTAATCGGCGCACATCCCCTTGAAATCCTCGGCCCCCATTCCGCTTCCCTTCGGTTCCCCCTGCTGATCAAGTTGATCGATGCGGCTCAGAAGCTCAGTCTCCAAGTCCACCCCAATGACGTCTCAGCCGAGACCGTCGGAGGTGAACCCAAGTCGGAAATGTGGATCGTCCTCAGTGCCACCCCGGACGCCTACGTCTATGCCGGATTCAAAAAACCCTTAACCGTCGATCAGTTCCGGAACGCCTTAACCGCCCGAAAACTCCCCGACCTTCTGCATCGGGTTTCCGTCCGACCCGGAGACGCTCTTTTCATCCCCGGCGGACGGGTCCATGCCATTGGGGAAGGCTGTCTGCTCCTCGAAATCCAACAAAACTCAAATACCACTTTTCGGGTTCATGACTGGGACCGGGTCGGACCCGATGGTCGCCCTCGCGCCTTGCATCTGGACCAAGCCCTGAAGGTCATCGATTGGAACGACACTGAATCGGGGCTGATCCGGCTCCCCCCCCTGAAGACGATCCAACCCACCCTTCTTTTCGAGTGCCCCTGGTTCCGGGCGGAAAAGCTCGGAATACAAGCGGCTACGGAATTGACCCGGCATCCGGATGGATTTCAAATTCTATTTGTGGAGACCGGATCCCTCATTCTGGGGGAAGGCGATGATGAGACGCCGGCCGCGCGGGGTTCTTCCTGGTTGATCCCGGCGGGAATGGATCGGTTGCATCTCCGCGCCGGATCTGCCACCGGTGAAGCCCATATTTTGCAGATTACCGTCCCGCGAGCCCGCTGATGGCCACCGCCAGCGCACCCAAATCCCCGATCCGTCGGCCCAGAATACTGGGCGCCACCTGACAATGTTGCCGCGGCAAATCCCAGGTGTAGCGGGGAATTTTTTGACGGATCGGATCCATCACAAAATCCCCCGCATGGATCGCAATCGTGCCCAGCACAATCGCATCCGGATTAAAAATCATAATCAGATTTCCGATTCCCTGGGCAACCCGACTGGTAAACGCGTCCCATTCCGCCACTGCAAAGACATCCCCCTGGCGGGCGGCCTTTTCGAATTCAACCATCGAAATTTTGTCGATCTCTCCCCCGACGAGATCCGTCAGAATGGTCTGAATGTTCTCCGTGCGAATCCGGTCCTGAAGGCGGAGCGCCACATTACGCCCTCCCACATACGCCTCCCAACAGCCCCGCATTCCGCACCCGCAAAGGGGCCCCTGGGGATCGAGAATATGGTGCCCCACCTCACCGGCCGAATCCGTTTCACCCTGAACCAGTTGCCCATTTAAAATAATGCCGGCGCCCATCCCCGTGCTGAAGGTCAAATAAATCAAATGCCGGGCGCCTTTGAACCGTCCAAAATGCCATTCCGCCAAAACACTGGCCTTGCCATCATGGTTCATCCACACCGGAGCGGCCAGCCAGCTTTTGACATTCGCCACAAACGGCACGTTGTGCCAGCCCGGATTATTGGGAGGGTCAATCAGGATTCCGCGTTTCACATCGAGGGGACCCGGCGCGGAAATCCCCACGCCATCGATATTCTCCAGCGCCACCCCCCCATTCCGAAGAACGCTCAAAACCCCCGCTTTTAACCGCGCAAAATACGCTTCCTGCGTGGCCGCTTCCGTCGAGGGAAATCGTTCGGATCCGATCAGTTCGCCTGTTTCCGTGCCCAGACAAATCGAGGTTTTGGTCCCCCCGACATCGATTCCAATCAAGTTCATTCCGTACTCCGGTTTTAATCGGGGTTGCCCAACTCCCCGGGATCTTCTATTATCTCATCGATGCTTCCAGTCAAAAAATCTTTAAGAGTCAAACAGATTATGAGCGTTTTGCAAGGACATTTGAAAATCGCGCGGCGCCTGTTTCTGGCCTTCGGGCTTCTGGCCGGTCTCTGTGAAACCAGCCCCGGACAAAATCCCCCCACGAATCGGCCGGCGAACCTCAGCCAGGTCGCAACCCGGTTTCGCGAAAATAACGAACGGTTCGGCTCGGATTCAAACATTCTGATCAGGCCCGGCCTGCTCGCCGATCGCACGGGTCGCTGGGTTCGGATCGAAGCGGAAGCCTGTGGGCACAAGACCCCCACCCCGACTGAATTCTTCCTGATCACCACCCGCAGTGGCCATGATTACGAGGCCCTCGCCGTCTCCTTCGCCTCCGGCCGCGATCTGCATTCAGCGCTCGAATTCATCGGACTCCCCGCCGGCCGGCCGATCGATTCCACCGCCCGCCGGTACTGGCCCCGGGGCGAACGGGTTCGGGCCGAATTTTCATGGTCCGACTCCAATGGCACCCACCGGGCACTGGCGGAGCAGTTGATTCTGGACCAACGCACCGGGCAGGCGCTTCCCGCTAAAGGCCTGGTCTTTACCGGTTCCCGCATCGTCCGCCTGCCCGGCACCGACCAGTCGGGCTATGCCGCAGACGAGGTCGAACCCCAAGCCCTGGCCGCCAATTTCAACCATCCGGATGTGGTGCTGGATGTTCCCCGGCAAGTCGCGCAAGGTGAAGTTTACAGCCAACTCGTTCCGCATCCCGATTTCCCCCTCTGGGCGGGACAACCCCTCTTCATCACCTTCACCCCGGAATATCCGGAAGGCCGCCACAGGGTTCAACCCTTGACCTTGACCGTTCGCCCCCCGCCCGCCACCGATCCCGCCAAGCCCGTATTCGATCTAACCGGAGACCCGGCCAACGAATTGACCAACGCTCCTTTGACCGGCCTGCTGGCCGCGTTCGGCCGGATCACCAATGCCGGACAGGATCCCTATGTCACCTTGAAATTCGCCGATGACCTGATCCTCAGCGATGCCCAAGCCATGGCGCACGTATTGGCTTCCATTGAGGGGGAAAACGGGATCCGGATCGATGCCCCTCCGCCGGGCGATTTTTATTACCGGGCGCTGATCTCGCAAGAGTCGCTCCGCCGGCGCACAAAACGGCCCACCCAACCGTGGGAATTCCACTGGCCCTCCCGAACCCTGGGAAATGCCACCGGCACCTTAACCCGAATTGAAGAGGAGTGGCAGGACGCCAAAAACGACTTTGCCCTGACGATCCGGGATTTCCCGGTGACTCGTCCCGCCGAGGTCGCTGATCGGCTCGAACGCGAGGGGGGCACGCGGGTGGTTTTTATTTACTTGCCGCCCGACACCCCCTATCATGTCGTCCGGACGTGGGCTCAGGCCATCCAGCCCACTCATCCGACGCTTTTTGTATATGCCGAATCCGCCGACCCAGGGATCGACCATGACTGACGACAAACCGTTCGAGCCTTCGGCCGAATCAAACCCCGCCGAAGGGTCACACAAGCCGATCAAATTGCGCTGTCCCTATTGCGCCCATATTTTTGAGCCCCACACCGGCGCCTCGTGCCCGCACTGCAAACGGGTCATGACCATCCCGTCCACGTTCCGTTCCGAACCCCGGCATCACAAGAAATTGAGTTTATCGGAACGCCGCAAGTTAAGCGGGAACTTCTCGGGATCGGGGATGGGATCCAAAGTCAGCCATTTTTTAGTATCCCGCCAACGCACCCGAATCATGATCTGGGTGATTTTCGCCTTCCTGCTATTGGGCTATCTGCTGATCCGGCAAGCGACCCGAACGACGCTGCACTTCGCCGCCGGTCCGGGGCGCCAGCCCCCTGAAGAACGAACGATCGAGGATCTGCAAAATCTTCAGGTCGCCTTGGAATTATTCAAGGAGCATTGCGGTCGATACCCCACCACAGAAGAAGGCTTGCTGGCTCTGGAACGTCAGCCGGGTTACCGCCAATGGCGGGGTCCGTACATCATCCGGCTTCTGCCCGATCCCTGGAAAACCCCCTATCGCTACGTCTATTCAAACCGGTCGTACACCCTCTTCAGCGCCGGTCCCGACGGCTTGGCAGGAACTCCCGACGACCTCGCCCCCCTGCTGTTCAGCCCCACTAATCCGCCCCCGAATCCCCCGCCGGAAACCCCGGCACCCGGCGCGCCGACGTCCGTTAATATCGGGCCGTAGTGCAACGACCGCATGATTCCGGATCAGTGCATCTCGATGTCACAAACCCCGAATCCCCCGCGCAGGAAATTAAACACCACTTGGGGATGATCCGCCAACAACGACATCGGCACCGCGCTGTCAGGAATTTTTTGCGAAATCATAAAGGTCGTCAGGCGCATCCCAAACGGGTTGTCATGGTGTCCCGGATGCCAGATGGAAACTTTTTCAGCCTTCCAGGTCTGAAGGGGACCGACCGTGACAGCGGTGGCCGGAACATTCTGAACCGTCCCGCCACCGGATGTGCGGGCGTTCTGGATCAATGTGATTGGGTGCAACTCCACGACACGGGTGGAGAGGCGACGGTATTCCTCCGGACGGGGAGGCTGATCTTTATACGGTCCCGCCCGTTTGACCGGATCGTTGAACGCCCAGTGCTTGACTTCGCCCTGCCCCCCCTGCATCACCACGCATCGGGCCTGATCCCAGGATTGGATATAATCATCGGGCTGTTCGGACGGGAAATGCAGGTTCTCCCGGGGCATCCGCAATTCGGGGCGAATGCGGTTAAAACACAAATCCAAATCGGCCTTGGCAAACCCCAGGGGGAAATCCAATCCAGCCGCCTTGCCCTGAACCACCCATTCATCCATCCCCCAAAAGTGGCAATGCTTCAGATTGAGGTTCATCGCATTAACCATCTGAGCCACCAGCGGAAGTTGTTCGGTGGGGCCAATGGGACCACAGATGCCGGCGGGTGAATCCTTCGTGGCCTGAGTCCAGGCACCGATATATTCGAGGGCTTCCGCGCAATAAAATTCCTGCACCGTGTCGTAAATATTGATCTTGAATCCCGGCCGCTCGAAACCCTTGAGCGTATCGAGCGTCAGGGTCGCGGCTTCATTCAGAATGTTCACATCCAACGTGGTGTAATCCCACCATTCAGGGGCAACTTTGCTGATGGCTCTCATCTTAATCCCTCATTTTGCCGTGTATAAAAACGGACGTCGGAACAGGCCGCCGAAATGGTGCTCGCAATTCGCGCGCAGGGCAACTGTGTTTTTTCCGGCTTTGAGCTTGCCGGAGAGATCCACATCCCATTCAAACGCATAATCATTGAGCCACCAGAGTTTGCCCTGCTTGCGATAGCCGACTTCCACGCCGTTGATGTAGAGCCAGCACTCATTGAACAGGCCGGGGAACAGAAGGTGGACTTTGCTTTTGATTTGGTCGGCCGTCAGTTCAATATCTGTTCGATACCACATATCGCCCGTGAAACTCTGGCAATCCGGGTCGCGAACTCCCTGGGCCTGGGCGTAGAGGTCGGCGCGGAGCATCTCCCATTCATCGGGATAATCCTTGCGGCTCTGAAGGGTCATCCTGTTCTTGTTGGTATTCCAATAGCTCAGATCCACGGCTTGTGTCGCGTATTGCTTCTTCACGCCCACGCGGGTTTTATCCCGATGAAAGGCCCATTCCAGGGGGAGTTTCTGGATCACCGTGCCGTTGGTGCCGGACACGAAGGAGGCCAACCGGGCATATTGCTGAACTTCACCCGGCCACCAGGCCGGACCGCTCTCGCCCATCCGGCGGTAAGTGGTGAAGATGCCGTTCATCTCCGTCATGTTCTCACGGACCGCAAGCGCCTTTTGGCCGATTTTCACGGCTTCCGCATAATTGCACTCCGAGGCGGACTGTCGCACCATGCCCAGATACCCGTCCATGATTTCAAAGCTCATGCGGGTAAACTTCATGCGGTCCAGCACCTGTCGTTCGCGGGAGGTGGGGGTGGCCTTGCTCTTGAGGGGCGCCACCAGCTTTTCAGCCGCAGCCAGGCTCTTTCGGCAGGTTTCAATCACGTCCGGGGTGTAGATGGCCGGGGCGACAAAATACTCGTGCTCGGTGACAATCGTATCGGCCCATGCCTTGTATATGGCGCTCCAGTAGGTTTCCATCGGCTCTGCGGCCGGGCCGTAGAACTTGGGATAAAACTCCTTCAGCAGCGCGTCGATATCCTCATTGGGATTCCACATCAGCCGCCCGCGAAAAAAGAGGTTGAGGAAGGTGGTGCCGATGGCATTGCGGCTTTCGGTGTTGACGCCCAGAATGCCGGCCTTGGCGTAGTGGGCGAAGTCCTGCTTCAAACCCTGGTGGCTGGGATTGGGGATATCGCGCCAGACCAACATGCCCTGGTCATAGTCGTAAATGGCCAGGCGCCCATTCATGATCCGGGACCACTTGTACATCATATCCCGGTATTCCTGGCGGGGTGGCGACTGCGGGTCGTCCATGCCGTGAATGGGATCGATATCGATCGGCGCGAGTTCGCAGAAGAGCGAACGCTCCGCCGTCATTTCGCGAACCGGCGGGATGGTCATGTTGGCGTAGGCCAAAAAGCCCAGTTTGGCCTGGCTGGCGGGATATTTCTTCTGCAGGATGGCGGCAATGTTGTTGTATAACTCCAACATGGGATCGGTTACCGACCAACGCATCATGTACTTGTCCCATTGGAGTTTCATCAGCTCCACGTCTTTCGGATAAACCGAATCGTAATTACCGTCCTCCATGCCAATAGAGATTCCCTGTCCACTGGAATAGGCCGCCTCGATCTGTTGGGCGACGTGCGCGGCGGTTTCCGGTGCAGTGATCGGGAAATTAAAAGTGCCCTTGGCACCGGGGACCGTGCTGGTATATTTGCCGATGGCATGGCCGGTACTCGGGAAGCCGCGCCGGCCGGCGGCCATCATATTCCGCCGCTGGAACTCGACCCGGCCGGCATTGTCTCCCACCCAGGAAATCCAGTAGCCGCGAATCTCGAAGGGCGAGCCATAGGTGTAATCGAGATCGCCCACGGTGAGTGTTGCCACTTCGGGGATGCACTCGCCGAAATCGGTGGGAATGTACCAGCGGCAGCCCCAGCGCCAGAGGAGTTCGGCAACGGCAAAATAGTGCGCTTCATCATTGTTGCCGGCCACATAGACCCGGTTGCCCTCGCGCAACAGCCCGATCGCGTCGGCGATCAAGACGGGTTTCGGTTTGGCTGCCGCTTGAATGCGTTTGGCCAGCTTGGGTTTGGCTTTCAGCGCCTCCTCACCCACCAGGAAGACCGGATCCTTCCCCTTGAGCGCGGCGTCAATGTCCTCGCGAGTGGCGGCCAGCCGTGGCTTGGCGCCGGTCATCAGTTCAATATATTTGACGAGATCGGCCGCAGCCAGCCATTCGTTGTTGCGCGTCCCTTTGGCATCCATGCCGCGCGTCACGGTGCCGTCCTTGGCCTTCGTTTCCGGCAGGCCCGCCTCCGGCGATACGACGACCACCGCCTTGGTGGTTCCCTTTTCCGCCACAACCAAGGCGGGTTCCGCGGCCTGTCCCCACGCCGCCCATGAAACCAGCACCCCCATCAGGCAAAGTTCACGAAATCGAGGGATCATCGCGTATCTCCTTTTTTGGTTAAAACGTCAATTTCTCACTATAGGCAAACAGACGGATCGATGCGAACCCTTTAGTGTGCCCTTATTTAGCACAAATGTGCCCCAGCTGAAAACGATCAGAAGGAGATGCTGAGCTTCTGCGGCAGGTGATTGGGTATCCGGCAGGGATGCGGAGGTTGTGGGTGATCGTTCATGATGGCCTGGGGTTCGTTTTCTGGGCCTGATAAAACCAGATGGTGCCCTCGCGTTTCGGGAGCGCGAAGATGAATCCGTCCTGCTGCACGACCGCTCCGGTCAGTTCCCGGGTCTCGCCGGTTTCCGGGTTTTCGAAGCGATACACCGTCTCGGGGTCAAGCGCGTGAGGATAGACGATGAGTTGGGTTGCCGACGCCTTTGGAAGCCGGATGGCCTGGAGGAGACCCCGCCCTTCCTCCGGACGGTCGAACTGCCGCGCCACCCACTGGTCCGGCGAACGGTGATAGGGTGTGAGCGGGTAGTAGTCACCGGTGAGCAACAGGTCGGCCGCCCGCCGCCAAAGGGCGATCATTTTTTGCGCCAGCGCAAAGTCGTAATCCTCCCGTCGAATGTCCAGCGTCGTAAACAGCATGGGCGCCAGGCCGCAGTGGAAAGAATAGCTGTCCACCCGCCGGTCCCATTGATAACCCTGGGGTTCTCCGAGATCCCAGGAACTCGTGAATTCCTTGAAGTAAGGGATCCACTCATATAGCGTATGGTGGAACGCGAGTTTCACGGGGTGGTCGCCGTAGCCATAGTCGGTGTAATGCAACGGCACGGAGCGGCGCATGGTTTCCAGATCGTTGCGGCGCCCCCCGGAGGCGCACGAGTCAATCCACAGGCCGGGATTGCGCGCCAGCAGGTCATCCCAGTAACGCAAATATCCCTGCACATGAAAGTTTTCGTTCAGCCCTTGTCGATCGCCGGCCTCATTTTGGCGCCAGTAAGCCAGGGGTGCGAAATTGAAATCCTGACGATAGATCTTGATGCCGTTGTCACGGATCAATTTGCACACATGATCCGTCAGCCATTGGCGGCATTTCGGATGGCCCAGATTCAGGAGGCGATTACTCTCGTCACCCACTCGCAACAACCAGTCCGGATGCTCTCGATCCAGTTTTGAACCCGGGGTCACCCGTTCCGGCTCAAACCAGAGCAGCAGGTCCGCGCCGTTTCGGGCGGCGCAGTCGGAGATCGGCTTCAATCCGTTGGGAAATCGTTCGGGATCTGGTTCCCAGGTTCCGGTCAAAGGCCATCGCCGGTCTCCCTCCGCGTTACGGCAGGGATACCATCCGGCATCGATCCACCAGACATCCGGGTGAATACCGTGTTCGTTGAACTTCCCGATATACCGGATTTGGTTCTCCTCCGTCGCGGCCGTGAACTCTTCGCCCGTATCCGTGGTGGCACACGCCAGGTGCGGCTTCATCGGCTGACCGTTGTGCCGGGGAAGGGTGTGGGTCAGATACCAACGGCGCCATAAATTCCGCGAGCGCATCCGGTCGCCGCGATAGAACATCAGCACCGACAATGGCGTTCGGGCCTCTTCCCCCGGCAGCAGCTTGAAATGGGTCAATTCCTGTCCGGCGCAGATATGAACGGCATGATCGTCGAGGCCACGGAAGCATGAGGCCCATTGTCCGGGCCAGCCAATGACGATGATCAATCCCCGGTTCGAATCCGGACATTCGAGATTGTAATAGGGCCAGGCGCGATTCGTCCCGCGGCCGCCTTCCGGCGCAAACCGGTACTCTTCCTCGTGCCCCAGCGAGACGCGAAACGGCTCGTAGCCATCCGGATGACAATAGTCGCCTGTCCAGTAATTCAGATACGGGTTCTGCCCGATATTCGGCGACACATCCAGGGACCGGATATTTTCGAGAAGGGGGGTCTTGCGCGGGGAGGTGTTCTTCAGTCGCACAACCCATTCCACCACCGGGAACCGCGTGTATTCCTTGATCTCGCAAATCACGGCCAACCCGGTCTTGGGGTCGGTCCGCGTGATGCGGTGCAGAATGATGCCGTCTTTTTCAGGCAACCGCTGCTTTTTCAAGCGCCAGGTCGGGAGCAACTCGGTCGATGATTTTCCTCGATACACAAAACTGAATCCGCCATCGGCATTCGATCTTCCGCAGAGCGAGATGGACTTGCCATTGGCCAGCTTAACCTTCAGATCGACCCAGTTCGCATGGGCAAACGGAATCGGCCCCTTGACCCGTAGAGTGAATCGACGGCACCCGGGGAGAGGCACATTAACAGGGGCGGGTTCGTCGGCGACGGTTTGTGAACCACTCTGCCACACCGGTGTGCCGTCGACCTCGACGCTAAATACCAACGCCTTCGCATTCTGGCGTGTTTCCGGACTGTCATTGACGCCGCATAGACCTGTCAACCGCCGCGCACCAACGGGCAGCCGGACGACGATCTCGCTCTCGGCGTGCGTTCCCAGACCCATCGCGAAGGTTCGACCCGCCAAACACAGAGGCGTCCGGGCCACAGAACGGCCCCTCTGCAGTTTTCCCCAACCTTGGGATACGCAGGTGACTTCCACTCTCTTGTCCGTGGTCTCCCCGACCGTCGTTAGTGTCTCAATCAGGCTGGTCAAGTGTTGGCGGGAATCGCTCATTTCCTCCAACCCAACCGTATTCGCATAGTCGATTTCAGGTGCTGACGTTGTCATGATTCATCCTCCGTATTATCCTTTACCTTCCGAGGGAGGCCAGGATGGCGCCCCCGGTCAGCAGAGCCACCCCAACCCATTGAACCCGGGTCAATCGCGACTTGAAAAAGATGATGAAAACCAGCTGCGTCAGGATAAATACGCCAGCCATCACCAGCACGAGAACCAGGTTGGGAGCGGCGGGCAGGGCTTGGAAGAGTTCTTTGAGAAAGAGGATACTGGGCGCGCCAACCGCGTTGGCCGCGATAAATCCAACCCACCAACGCCGGCATCGCAAGGGTTGGCCGGAACCGCTGCCCCAATTCAGTGCCACTTGGGCGAGTACCTGCAGGATGATAAAAATACCGTAATGGATGAAAAACATCCGGTTCACGACAGTCGCTCCATCGCCTTTTCCGGAGCCGGGCGGACAGCCAGAGGGGTGGGAGGTTTGCCGAAAATCAGCAGGATCCCCCCCCCGATGGCCAGCCCGACGCCCAGCCACTGCCAAGGCGCCAGTTGGGTCTGATACACCGCCCAGAAGGCAACCTGAGTGGATATGGCACCGGCTCCCATGCAAAGCGCCGCCGCCATATTGGCTTTTAATTCAGCGTAAACCCACATCAGGAAAATCAAGCTCACCGGGCCGAAAACATTGCCTGCGGCGAAATAGAGCCACGTGTGAGCCTGATCCGCTGCACATTCCTTGAAACAGAATGCGGCACATAGGTTCATGATCGTGTATCCCAGTAACCCCCCGTATGCCAATCGGGATATTTTGCCGGTCTCAGGTCCAGCCTGGGCATTGGCGCTCATTTCGGTCCTTTCATGCACCCTACCCTACCAGAACCGGAGAAAACCTAATATTGTCGAATTGCGAAATTTGTGTATTGTTTTGCGACAAGCGGATGTTGACCCTCGACAGGACCGGAGACCGGTATGGCTGATGCCTTGCGAATTGGACTGCTGTTCGACAGTCAGTACGGCTATGCCCGGAGTGAAATCCGGGGTGCGATTCGGTATGCCCGTGAGCACCGTTTGCAATGGACTTTTGCGGGGGGGGCACCCACCTCCGCCACCCGTGCCTTGTTGCGCAAATGGCGCCCCCACGGAATCCTCAACGCAACAGGGCGCGTCCGCCTTCACCCCTCCATCCCCGTGGTCTCACCTCTCACCCCTGACCCATCCGGAGCCGTAACCCTCAATAACGCCGAAATCGGCCGGCTGGCGGCGCGTCATTTTCTCGATCGCGGCTTCCGTCATTTCGCATTTGTCGGAGACCACGGCCAAAACTGGTCTGACGAACGGGGCCACGGTTTTGAATCGGATTGTTCCGAGTCCGATGGCCCTGCTGAGAGGATTCGGATACCGTGGCTGGATCTCCCTCTTTCCGGTGCCGCCTCCTGGCGTCCGGCCCGTTCTCGGCTCTCGGCCTGGTTGCAGGCACTACCCCATGCCACCGGGCTTTTTGCCTCGCGTGATATGCTGGCATTGGAAGTCGTTCAGGCGGTTCGGAATCTGGGTTTGCGGATTCCCGATGATATTGCCGTTCTCGGAGTTGATAACGACGATCTATTATGTGAACTTGCGGAGCCCTCGCTGTCGAGCATCGTTGTGCCGTGGGAACACATCGGGTACCACATGGGCGCACGCCTCGATCAACTTCTTCGCGGCAAACCAAGAAAGCAGTCCCCTCCTCTGGTCGGGCCTGGCGCGGTGATAACCCGGTCGTCGTCCGACACCTATGCGATCACAAACCCGGCCGTAGCCAAGGCATGTATCTATCTCAGGGCCCAGGCTGGGAACGCCATTGGAGTGGCCGATGCAGCCCGTGCCGTGGGTGTTTCACGTCGGTCTCTTGAACGCCAGTTCCGCAAGACCCTCGGACGCTCCCCGCTCAAGGAACTCCGCCGGGTACGGCTGGAACTCGCTCGGGAACTCCTGCGCGATTCCGCATATACCTTGGCCTATATCGCCCACCATACCGGCTTTGGAACCAGCCAGCGGTTTTCGACCGTTTTCAAGGCCATGACCGGCCAGACCCCGGGCGCCTATCGGATTGCGGTTCAGCCGGGGAGCGCTCGGTAAATCAACCTCTCACAGGTCGATCAGTATTCCGCCCGCCCAGCCCTGCGCACGGGACTGGCCGTTGGACAAACCGCAGTCCCAGGTGTCCTGTCCTGAAAGAATTTGTGTCGGCGGATTGGTCCAGCCGTTTGGCGGTATAGGCTTGGTAACGCTCAAACTCGGACCGCACTTCCCGACTTTGAAGACTCTGTTCCAGTCGACGCGTCATCTCCCTGACCGACTCGTGCGCAGTCCAATCGTGGTGGGTCGCCATCCCGAGTCCGAACAATAGGCCCGCTGTTATCAGCGTCAAAACAAAAATACGCCTGAACACTATAGACATGCTTCCAAAATCGTTTTAGGGGGTATTGGATGAAATGGATTCAGTGCGTAGAACTTGCCAAAATTACGACCAGAGCGCAATGTCTGGTTTTGTTTACTGAGCACACACGTCCACATTCCAAGTTCTACTTGGAGGTGGATTACGGTTCAGGCGATTTCAGATCAGCCGGGGCTCTATAATCTGGAGTGCCTTGCGATGAGAACTGTTGGATGGCAACAAATCCAGTATCCCCCCATCGAAGGTCACGAGTTGCCCGTCATGGTGCAATGCCAAACCCAACAGATAGGCATCGGTGACTTGTCGGTGGCCTACCAAAAGGGTTAACGGGATGTGCTTGTCCAGAATCGTGACGTCATCCTTCCAGAAGGTGTGCGTTTCCAGGCTAACCATCTTGTCCAATAAAGCTAACGCTTCCTTGGGAGTGACGGCCTCGGGAATGATCTTCCGATTGGCCGAGATCCGGACGAACGCGCACTGGGTCAGCGGACAGGTGGCCCAACCGCCCGCCACGTTCCGGGAGAACCAGGCCTGAGCATCCCGATGATGAATGTGAGAGGGCCATGCCAGCGCGATCAACAGGTTTACATCAAGCAAGCTCACCTTCATGCTTCATCCTCAGCCCGGTGAACATCCTCGAGGGTGATCGGGTGCGCATCACGCGGGACGGTGAACACCGGAAAACCAGCGCCCCGGCGGCCTTTGCTGAGTCTCGCCGTTGCGGACAGTCCCCGTCGCGCCAATTCAGACAGTGCCTGGCCCAGCGTTAAGGACTGGGCCCGCGCCAGACTCCGGGCGGCCGCCAGCAGGTCATTGTCGATGGTTAATGTCGTTCTCATGCCGACAGATTGCCAAAAGAAAAAAGTGATGTCAAGATGCTCAATCATCATCAAGCGCGCGGCGCGGAGGAAGAGATAAGGGATAGCCGCATTCAACGGCCAACAGCCAACAACCCAGAACGGCGCGCGCGATTGCCCTTCGTCTTGTTCTGCGTAGCCACAGGGGCGAAGCAGAAAGCCTTGGCGGAGTAGGGCGCGCCTACTACCAACGCCAATTCGCTCCCGTTTGTAGTAGCGCCGTATGAGGCGCGTTCTCTTCCCCAACTATTCCGACCTCTCCCCCTTGATCATTGGGTGTTGAGTGTTGGACGTTGGTCGTTGTTGAATCCCGATTTTCGACGGCTCCAACCGGTTCGGCACAAAACCTTTGGATTGCGGGACTGCAGTCTCGCCTTGACGCCCAAGGCGGCAGTGAACTGCCGCAGTCCAAAGGGTTGTCTCGTCCACGGCGGAGGACACCGGAAGTAGATGCCACGTCACTTTGGGGCACTGCCGCCGACTCCAGTAGTCCGAATACTGATCACTGATGACTGACAACTGCTCCCTGCGCTCTGCTCTCTGCTCTCTGCGCTCTGCTAACTGATCAGGGCACCCTCCGCCCTTCACATCCACTCTTGCCGGTCGTGCCATGCCGCCCCTTCGATCACAACCACCCTCCGATAGACAACCCTTGTTTTGTCGTTTGTCGAGACGTGACCCCGTTTTTCCAGACGGTTGCGCTCCAGCAGGATTGTTCCGATGTAAATGGGGTGTTTCGGTTCGGGGTTCATGGTTCAATCTTCCCAAACGAAAATGGAACCATCCCAATGGACTCCAGCGACACCCCTTCAGGCAGCACCGCATAGCGATGCACCATCTCCAGGTCAGCCGCGATGATGTCATCCGGGCCGGGCCGCACAAGCCGTTTGCCCGTCGCCACTTCATACAGCGTTCCCCGCCCCTGCCAGGGATCGGCGATCCGG
>CAZCDO010000009.1:385-41279 GCA_964497135.1 uncultured Verrucomicrobiota bacterium | reverse complement strand
CCGGCAACGGGATAGAACCGATTTCGATTAAAAGCAAACCTGCTGCACCTCCACGTGGGTGGATTCTGCCCGCCCATCGAAAGAATGCTTTCCCAACACGAAATCTCAGGGCCAAAGACCGATGGGCATCAGGATTAAACTTCTTTTAAGTTGCGAAGCAACATTGCACCCCATCTGATTTTTTGGCTTTCGGCTAGAACCGTACGATTTAGGCGCTCTCGTCGTCAGGGGCCCTATTCTTCGCCCGTCCGAATCATTTTTCTAAGTAAGAATGTCCGGATTTTAACGTTTACGCCTAAATTTACCCTGCCCCGATACTATTAATATTAACGATACTATTAACATGTCCCTTATCGGCCAGCGGTACGCCGGGTCCCAGGAGGGGTTGCGTCGACCCCTCGTCCGCCGGGCACCTCCCTCCCCAACACCATCCCAACGAAGATCCATCGGCTCATGGCAAATCCCAGCCCGTGAGGAATAAGCTGCGACACGCTAGCGCCGATCGCATGAACAGATTGGATATTCATCCATTTCATGGGGAGTTTAATTCAGGCCCAGGATCCGCCTGTGATGTTTGGCAAAATAGCGGCAATCGTCGATCTGTTTTCGGATATCGCCAGGAACGGATCCCTTCATTTCGGCCAACGTCAGCATCAATTCTCCAATCAGTTCCGATCCGGTTGTCCAGACGCCATGGAGAAGCCGGTCAAGCCGCGAGGCTTCATCCATTTTCCCATTCGCCTTGAGTGCCTGAATGAGTTGCTCAACCGCCTGGTAGAACTCCTCGACGGTCTGGTATGGTTTTCTACGGAACATGTTTTTTGCACACCGTTAGGGCACCCCCTGCGCGCAATGGCGTAGGGGGACGCCCTGTATCAACCTTTTTCCTCATCGGGCTTGCGCTCGAATTGGGGGCAAATATCGGTCGCCTGGACCAACCGTCGATGCAGACTGCAGCGCTGAGTGAAAGGATTGACGACATAATGCCGGCAATAGCGGCAGAATTTCCCTTTTTCGTCCGCGTTGAAAATCCGAACTGCCGGGGCCGCATCGGCTTCGGAAAAAATAGCGGGCCGCGCTTTTCCCGCAAACGGAACCTCGGTCTCACTGGCGAATTCATGCCCGCAATCCGCACAACTCAGCGTCTCGCCAACTTTTTTGAATCCTTCATAAAGCGGGACCCGTTTCAACAGACTCTCCGCCTGACAGGCCGGACAATGAATGGTTTTGGCAATCGTCATAAGGACATCTCGAAGGGATATCGCGATACGGTTGGATTGGTGCAAAATCGATATTTCAGGCTACCATGCGGAGCGTGGCATTCAAGATAAATCATCGATCTGGCTCAATACGGGGCACAGGGGAGATTACGTTCCCAATTGGCCACACGCAGCCCGGAGTTCGCCACCGCGCGCGGGGCGCAGGCGCACAAACAATCCGGCCGCCACCAGTTCATCGCGAAAGCGACGGACCCCTGACGGAGTCGGCGTTTCAAACGGCGCGGCATCACCCGGATTGTACGCGATCAAATTGATTCGAACGGGCAAACCCTCCAGATAGGTCGCAACCCGGCGGGCCGCCTGCGGCGAATCGTTAATGCCGGCCAACAAAACATATTCGATGAAAAAGACCCCCTGGGAACCGAGTGGATAGGCTTTTAAGGCCGCCTTCAGTTGCGCCAAGGGGAATTCCCGATTGATCGGCATCAGAAGATTACGCCATTCGTCGTCCGCCGCATTCAGGGAAACCGCTATTCCCAAATTTCCCGGCCGCCGGGCGGCCAGTCGGCTCAGTCCTTCGGCGTGTCCGGCGGTCGAGAGCGTAATCCGCCCCCGCGCAATATCCAACCCCCGTTGATCCGTCAGGACATCGATCGCCCGTAAAACCGCATCGAGATTATCCAGTGGCTCCCCCATGCCCATGAAGACCACATTCTTGACCGGCCGCCCCAGTTCGAACTGGGAGGCAAAGGCCTGTCCGACGATTTCATCCGCCCGAAGATCGCGAACCCAGCCCATCCGGCCCGTGGCACAAAACCGGCAGGCGCGCCGGCACCCCACCTGGGAGGAGAGACAGAGCGTATCCCGGCCGCGTCCGGGAATCAGTACCGACTCGATCCGTGCGCCATCGTCCAGAACGGTTACGAATTTCAAGACCCCCTCCGATTCGCACCGATCCGCGATCCGCCCGGAGGGCCGCGCGACCCAGGCGGCACACCGCGCGGCCTCGCCGGCCGCGCCGGCAAATTCCGGCAAGTCCGAAAAATCGAAACAGCCGCGTTGGAAAACAGCCCGATATACCGCAGAGGCCCGCGGGACCGTCACCCCCTGACGTCGAAATTCAGCCACCGCTTCAGCATGGGTCAGTGACAGGATCATCAATACCTCGCGAACAAGTTCCGGATGGCCCGGGCTTTTTGGAAATGACTTTCGGCCTCGGCCGAGCGACCGACGGCCTGTAAGACCACACCCAAATTATGGTGGACGGCGGCATTCAGGGGATTCAGGCGAACCGCCAGCTCCAATTCATTCAGCGCCGGGCCGATCGCGCCCCGCTCATAGAGCAAAAACCCCAAATTGCCCCGCGCGGAATCGTGATCGGGTCTCAGGCGCAAGGCTTCGCGAAAATAGTGCAGCGCCTCATCCCCGCGATGCCCGGCCCGGCACAGATTGCCCATCAGGTAATAGGCGTCGGCATTTTCCGGATCCAGCTCCAGGGCCCGGCGATACCGCGCTTCAGCGCTTTTAACATCGCCCCGCACTTCCAGAGCCGCTCCGACCACACGCTCCAGTTCAGCGGTGAAAGCTATTCCATCGGTGGGATGCGCCCACGGGAAATTGACCGCCACCGCCAAAACGATGACCCCCACTGTCCCGGCCGCCAGGGAGATCCAACGCCGGGCCCGCCAAGTCGTCAGAGCCAGGTCAATCGCCGCCACGGCGCCAATGGCGATCAGCGGCCACAAGGGTGCCCGGTATCGGCCGGCGGAAAAAAAGAGACACACACCGACCGCGAACGCGGCCCCGTAAATCCCCACCCCCAGGCCGGAATCACTCCGCCGCGCGAGACCGATCCAGCCCACCAGGGCCAGCGGAATCAATATCCCCCCCGGCCAGTGAAGGCCCATCCATTCGCCGGTCAAAAATCGAAGCCCGGGCGAATAGATGCGCAGAGTCGCCAAATCCAGATTGCGCGGAATCTCACGCGCTTGAAAAAAATCACGGACTTTGCGGAGTTCATTCAGAACAAAGGCGAGGGGATGACTTCGGATCCAATCCCAAGCCTCGCGTCGAAAATAGCGGTCGGCTTCGGCTGCGGACCGTGCGCCGGCCAGATAGGGTAACCGCTCCAAGCGTTCCCAGTCCAGGCCTGGGCGGGTCGCCAGGGTCACATCGGTCCGGGCGTTGTTGCCAATATAAAAATTAATGCCGCTATTCGCGGAAATCAGGACCCAGTCACCACCCACCCACCGGTTGCGCAATGTCACCGGTAGGATCACCAGCCCCATCGCCAAGACCAGCCCCCCCATCCGAAGCCAAGGAATCGGACGGGCCGGGTCCGTTCGGCGTAAAAGCAGAAAGAGCATCAGGACCCCGACGGCGAACAAAACGGTGGGGATGGTCAATGCCGCCATGCCCCACAACAAACCGGCGGCCAGGATAAAGCGACGGCGGGAGTCGTCGAAAGCCCGGAGGGTCATCAGGAGCGCCGCCAGACTCAGAACCATGAACCCGATCACGGGCATTAACTGAAGGGTATAAAACCAGAGAGGCCCGCACAGCGCGGTCAGGCCGGCGGCAACAGCGGAACCTCGGGAGCTGAACCACCGCCGGGCAAGACAAAAGGTCAACCCCACGCCAAGCGCCAGAAGGAAAACCTGAACCGCTCGGGCCACCAGGGGCCGGGGCCCGGCCACGCGGTAAATCGCCGCCAGAAAAGCGGGATACAAGGGCGCCTGCCAAAACGGCCCGGCGGAGGAGGACTGCCCGGCGGCCCAAGCCACAGCCTGGCGGTGATAGGTGGCGGAATCCACCAAAGGGAGATTTAATTCGGGGACCCCCCGCATCCCGCCGATCATCCATATCCCGAGGATCAGCATGACCGCAAAAATCAACCCCATCCACCATTTCGTTTGAGTCACCATCGCCTGCCTTCCCCCCAATGCCTTGATTCAGGTGGCTTCAATCTAGCGTTTTTTGAAAAAAACCCAAAGAAAAATGAACAAAAGCTTGTCACTTTGCCATAAGCCTGATAGTATAGCTGACTTTTTGTGAGCCCGGGTCAATTCCGGGGTACTGGTGAAATAAGGATTCAAAACTATGGCTGACGATATCAATCAGGCGGGGACCGAGCACCTCGCAACCATCCGTAACATCGGCATCATGGCCCATATTGACGCGGGTAAAACCACCGTCAGCGAACGAATCCTGTATTATTCCGGAAAAACCCACAAAATCGGCGAAGTCCATGATGGTGCGGCGGTCATGGATTGGATGCCTCAGGAACAAGAGCGCGGCATCACCATCACGTCCGCCGCGACCAATACCTCCTGGCGCGACCACTCCATCAATCTGATCGATACCCCCGGACATGTTGATTTCACGGCGGAAGTCGAACGCAGTCTTCGCGTCCTCGACGGCGCCATCGCACTGTTTTGCGCGGTGGGCGGAGTCCAGCCCCAGTCCGAACAGGTCTGGCGTCAAAGCGAAAAATACAGCGTGCCTAAACTGGCTTTCATCAACAAGATGGACCGGACCGGAGCAGACTTTTTTGGGGTTGTGGATGAAATCCAGAGCATCCTGGGCGCCAATGCCGTGCCTGTGGTGGTCCCCATCGGCAGTGAGGAAAAGTTTGCCGGATTGATTGACCTGATCCGCATGAAAGCCATCTATTACGATGAAAAGGATCAGGGCGAAACCTTTTCCTACGCCGATATCCCTGAAGACAAATTGCAGAAGGCCCGAAAGTGGCGCGCCAATCTGGTCGAAAAATGCGCGGAACAGTGCGACGTATTACTTGAAAAATTCCTGACCACCGGCGACTTGTCCGAAGATGAAATCCGAAGCATCATCCGCAAGGCCACCATCGCCCGCCGGGTCATCCCCGTTTTTTGCGGATCGGCCTTCAAAAACAAGGGCGTCCAAGCCCTGCTCGACGGAATCGTCGACTTCCTCCCCTCCCCCTGTGATGTTCCACCGATCGTCGGGAAAAAACCCGACTCCGACGAGACGTTCGAACGCCTGCCCCGCGACTCTGAGCCTTTTTCGGCCCTCGCGTTCAAGATCATGGCCGATAAGCACATGGGCAAACTGACCTACATCCGGATCTATTCGGGAACCCTCGAATCCGGAACAACGGTGTTGAATACCAGTCGAGACCAAACCCAACGGATCGGCCGGGTACTCCGCATGCATGCCAACCGGCAGGAGGCCATCCCCCTCGCCCGGTGTGGCGATATCGTCGCGGTCGTTGGCTTGAACAAGACCAAAACCGGGGATACGATCTGTTCCGAGGATAACCCCATCGTGCTCGAATCTATTGAATTCCCCTCCCCCGTCATGTCCATCAGCGTTAAACCCGAAAGCCGGGGCGATGATGAAAAGATGGGACAGGCCCTCCACACGCTGGCCGATGAAGATCCGACCTTTATCGTCAGCTTCGACGAGGAAACCCGGGAAACCATTATTTCGGGGATGGGCGAATTGCATTTGGAAATCCTCGTCGATCGTCTTCGCCGGGAATTCGGGGTGATCGCTCAGATCGGACGCCCCGAAGTCGCCTACCGGGAAACCGCCACGGCCATTTCTGATGGTCATTACAAACATATCAAGCAGTCCGGTGGTCGCGGCCAATATGCGCACGTCTGCATGACCCTCGAACCGCTCGATCCGGGCGCCGGATTCGAGTTTGTTAATGACGTCAAGGGCGGCCATGTTCCGTCCGAATATATCCCTTCGGTTGAAAAGGGCGTCATCAAAGCTATGGAACACGGGCCGTTCGCCGGATATCCGGTTGTCGATATGCGCGTCTCGCTAACCGACGGCTCGTCCCATGATGTGGATTCCAGTGATTTCGCCTTCCGGGAAGCCGCCCGGGTCTGTTTCCGTCAACTTTTCATGGCCGGTCATCCCGAATTGCTGGAGCCGATCATGTCGGTCGAAGTCACGACTCCGGAAGACTTCCTCGGCGCTGCATCGGGCTCCATCTGCCAGCGACGTGGACGGATCGAATCCATGGATGAACAGGGTGAATACAAAATCATTCGCGGCCTGGTTCCTTTGAGTGAAATGTTCGGGTATTCCAACACCATCCGAACCCTCACCCAGGGCCGTGCATCCTTCACCATGCATTTCGAACATTACGAAGCCGTGCCGTTCACGCTGGCCGAGGAAATCATCAAGAAACGGCGCGAAGCCAATAAAATCCGCTAATCCGGACATGTCGCGCCAGGCATTGATCTTTGATCTGGATGGGACCCTCATCGACACCCGTCGGGATATCGCGGTCGCGGTCAACGAACTGCGTCGCTTCTACCATCTGCCGCCTCTGCCGGAGGACGTCGTTGCCGGCTACGTCGGCGATGGCGTTAAAAAGCTGGTCGAGCGGGCCATCCGGGGTAGCGGGGTCGATCTCGATGAAGCGCTCATCGCCCAACGCCGTTTCTATCGCGAGCATCTCTTCGATTTCGCGGCGCTTTATCCCGGCGTCCAGGAGGGATTGCGAACCCTGCATCAGCGCGGCCATGTGCTGACGGTCGTCACCAATAAATTATTGGAATTTACGGACAGTCTCCTGACCCATTTCAACATCCGGGACCTGTTTCAAGTCGTCATCGGCGACGGCAATGCCCCGGCCCTGAAGCCCGATCCCGCCGGAATCCTCGAAACCCTCCGCTTGACCGGGATACCGCCCGAAGCCACCTGGGTGATTGGCGATCACCATACCGACCTGGAATCCGGCCGACGCGCCGGGGTCCGCCGGATTTTCGTCACCTGGGGCATTGGCCATCCGGGCACTGAAACCCCCGATGCCACGGTCCACTCTTTCGGGGAATTGGTCCAGCGCTTTCCCTGAATCGGGCCCCTCGCGCTTATGGACCAGAACGTTAAGCGCAGCAATGATCGGCAACATCTGAATAACAGCTTGAATCCTTCCGTCCGGATCATTATTCTGGTCGGTAATTGGAGGCCGACTTATGATCAACCATCACATCCGGAAAGCCCTGGTTGGGCTCGGTTTTATGTTCCTGTCGATTTTGCCCCTCGCGGCAGATCCCATCCACGATGCCGCCCTGGCCAACGACACCGATACCCTTCATTCTCTGCTCAAAAAGGCCCCACCCGCGCTGGTCAACCTCCGCAACCGGGACGGGAAAACCCCTCTTCATTGCGCCGCTTTCTCCAATGCTACTGCGGCCGTCAAACTCCTGATCGCCGCCGGCGCGGAGGTGAATGCCACAACGGAACTCGGAGCCTCTCCCTTGCATGAAGCCGCCAATAACAAAGCATTTGCCGCCGCCCGCCTCCTGATCCTCAACAAAGCGCCCATCAGCGACGCCACCGTCAATGGATTCACCCCGCTCCATTGGGCCGCCTACAATAACATGCCCGAATTAATCGCGCTACTCGCCGATCAGGGAGCCCCCCTGAATCCCGTCACCGTGAATGGGTTCACCCCCCTTCATTGGGCCGCTTTCAATAATTCAGACCAGGCAATCGCCCTCCTGATAAAACTCAAGGCCGATCCGTCCCTGAAAAACAGCAGTCAATTGACGGCGCTCGACATCGCCCGCAGTCGTAAAAATTCAAAAGCCATCGCCCTATTGGAACCGCCGCCCCCCCCCCGTCCCGCCCACCGGCCGCCCCCCCCCCTACAACCGACGATCGTCAGCAAACAGCCCCTCTCCCGGCGCGCCATTTATGACGGCGGTTGGCTTGACGGGAAACCCCACGGCTCAGGCACCTTGCGATTCCCCGATGGCCAAATTTATTCCGGCCAATGGCTGAATGGTCGGCGCCATGGGCAGGGCACCGAAACCTATTCCGGCGGAGACGCCTATGACGGCCAGTGGGAGGGAGACCAACGGGAAGGCGTCGGCCGGTACCAAATGGCCAACGGCGAAAAATTCGAAGGTCACTGGCACCAGAATCTTCGCGAAGGGGAAGGCACCTATACCTTTATCGACGGCAATGCCATCCAAGGCCTCTGGAAACGCGACCACCTGGTCCGCGGGACCGGCCGATTCGTTTTCCCCGGCGGCGATGCCTATGAGGGGTCCTGGGTGAACGATGCCATGCAGGGCGAAGGGGTTTACACCCTCGCCAACGGTTCGCAAATCAAGGGACAATGGGAACGCAACCAGCCCAAAGCCGGTTTCTGATCCCTCCCCCTTACGCTGGATTTTGCAAATGTTGGCCCCCATCAACGTATAAAATTTGTCCGGTCATTGAATCCGCTTTCAAGATAAATACAAGGGCTTCGGCGATTTCTTCCGTTCGGGGATTCAATTTCAAGAGGGTTTGGGCCGCGATTTTGTTCATCGAGGCATCCGATTCCCCCGGCGGGGACAGAATGGCCCCTGGAGCCACCCCATTGACCCGGATTCCCGGCGCCAATTCAATCGCCGCCAGACAGGTCAATTCTTCCAGCGCTTTCTTGGAGAGAGCATAGGGAATCGCTTCGACGGCATGCCCGGCAATACGTCGATCGAGCAAATTCACAATGGCACCCGTCCGGACTCGTGCCGCAAATTCGCGGATTAAAAAAAGGGGAGCCAGAAGATTGATCCTGAACTCCTCCAGAATATCCGCCTCCACCACCTCCGCCAGACGGCGCCGATGAAATACGGCGGCATTGTTGATCAGATAATCGACCCCCCCCACATGCGCCCACGTCTGGTCCATGACCTCAAAACAACCCCGCTCGGTAGCCAAATCACCCTGAACCGTCCATGCCCGTGCGCCCCGGGCGGTTAATTCCTGTTGAAGGGCATCCGCTTCGCGGATCGAGGAACGGCAATGGATGACCACCCCACATCCTTCCCGGGCCAGGGCCTCGCAAATAGCCCGTCCAATCCGGAGGGCGCCACCGGTGACCAATGCGATTTTGCCGGTCAATTCCATCGCGGCTATACCCGGAGATCGATTTCAAAAGCCGACCCCGACGGCCGAATGTCAGCCACCCCTTTACAGCGGGCATCAATCGGTTGGGCTAGAAGACTGTATTCCACGGTCCGGGTTCCCAAGGCCGGCAGCCAATCATAGGTGGGCACTCCGAATAATCGGCCCAAGCTGACCGACTGGCGCAACCCGATCGGATACGGGGTATTGCTGAATTCCATCCCCCGGGTCAGAGATTTTCCGTTCCAAGGAACCGACTTCCGTCCCAGGTTTTCTTCCCAATTCCCAAGCCACGGAAAATCGGTTCGCTTCCACACATAGGCGACCAGCAGTCCCAAACGGGGATTAACAGCACTGAACCAAGCGTGTTCCCGGCGCGGATTCATTAGCTGAGTCGAAAAATCACTGGATTGAATAGCCGGATCGATCGTCCGCAGATCCACCGAACACCCCTTGAGCCCGGGCCCTTTCGGCCATACAAAATCGGTGTCTGCCTTCATCCGTTGCTGATCACTGAACGCTCCAGGAAAGGTATGCCCTCGGGTGGCCGACAGATCGAATACGGTAACCCCCCGTTCCAGGAAAGGGGGGCCCAGAGTCACATGTTCACACATCGTGAAGGGCACATCCCGCCGGGCCAGATTCCTGATTTTTTCGCGAACAGAAATCACTGCCGAGTTGCGATTCATGGTCACGGTCCGCTCAAAATCCATCTCCACCAAGGGCAACCGACACCCATAGGTGAGAGAAACCCCGCGGGCCGAGACCGATTTCTTCTTCACGGTCCAGCGCACCACGGGCGCTTCGCCATGTCCACCGAGTCCGGCGCGTACCTCGTCAGCCGATGGCTCGCCAAACGCCCCCAGACAAAGATTATGCCCGCAAATAGCGGCCAGAAGTCGGGCCGCATAGCGCTTTTCATCGGCCGGACGATAAGCCCACGGCTCGATTGTTTTCCAGACCGGGGTCCAGAAGGGATTGATCCCGGGCCGATCCTTCAACTCGAGTCCGGAGAGGTGCCCGCCTCCTTCCATCAGGGTCAGACCCAACCGGTCATTATCCATCCGCCAAACCTTCCGACCCGCCCACTTTGCCGCGCTGATTTTCATGGTGAACTCCCATTCGAGGTGTCGATCTTCGTCAGGTGGGCCAAGGCCTCCCGGACTCCGCCATTGGCCGCGTTGAAAATTTCCGCTGGTTTTAATGGAACGAACACGCCGAGCAATCGCGTCGCCGACGAGTCGAGCCGGGTATTATAGGCCGACACCTGTTTATTATAAAGATCACACAAGAAATCGATGCGTTCATCGATGGCTTTCAGTTCCAGGCAAATCCGTTGAAAAGTGGGATCCCGGCTGAATTCCGGGTGTTCTGAAATCGTGATCAGTAAATTGCGCAGAGTGGCGTTAAGGCGGGATTCGGCGCGGGACTGCTCGGAAATGCCGGCCACCTGCGAGGCCAGGTCACAAGCGTTCCCGATCGCCTCGACCGCCTCCCGTTCCCGCAAACTGATACTGGCTATCAGGTAGGGCATGATTTCCCGGCGGCAGATAATCGCCTCGCGCAGTTGGATCCAGGAACAGTTGACTTCTTCCCGAAAGCGACTGATTTCCCCCTGCACACGAACCAACCATACGCCGAGCAGGATGACATCCAAGACGACGATCACGATGACCACCAGGCCGATCATGGTTCACCCCGCAAGTCCAAATCCCCTCCCCAGACGAAACCCGGAGGAAGCCGCTGTCCCAGTTGGTCCGCATTCCCGGCATAACAGGGATCAATCTCGATCCGATGCCTCAGCCTGCCTTCTGGCGTCCGCGGAACGGCGATTCCGTTCGCCTCCATCCATCGGGCCCATTTGCTCATCATATCCGACCGGGCCGTATCGGGAGAATCAAATCCGGTCGCATTCTTGACGGGGGAAAACTCCTCCGCCCGGTCGAAATCGACGACCAACACCCGTTGCGCATCCGGCAGGGCATCAAAAATAAATTTTTCGAATTTATAGGCGTTCGGGCGGTCGGGTTTTTGCGAACAACCCTGTGCATCGCAAAAAGGAACCTTTTTGTAGGCCGAATGGAGGGGCAATCCCATCCGGGCTTCCTGAGCCAGAAACTCCAGATCGAATACGTGAATCGCCACACTGCCGTATTTGAACCTCAGATTTCCAGCCGCATCCCGGTCATGTTTCTGTTCCCGCGTGAGTTCGGTGTATTCGACCATCGCATAATGTCCCCCCCGCCGCACCACAACCCCCATGCCTTCCTCGGGATCCCGTTTGGCGCAGACCTTCAGGGACATTTGGGCTTTGGCCTTCAAGTGCAAACCGATAAACTCCGACGCGGCGATTTCAACCAGCGGATTGTCCACCTGAAAATAAAAGAGGGTTTTCACTCCCCGCCGGGACAGATCATCCAACATCCCGGCCCGGTGCAGGGCGGCCAATACGCCGCCATGTCCATCCGGCGCCCAAAACAGGCGGTCGGGTGCCTCTAAAACGATCCGGCCGTCCGGCCAAAGGGCGGGATACATCCCCTGAGCGAAGAAGAACACCTCGGAGGGCGGCAGGCCGAAAAAATTATTCCGGGCAAAAAAGCCGCGGGTCTCGGCATCATTGGCCTGGCTGGTCATTACATAAAAGGGGAGGGCTTGCCCAAAAATCCGGCGTTGGGCCAGAATTTTCCGGGCGTGAATGGCAAACAGCGAAGCCTGGCTCAAAGGACCCATCGCATAGGTGCCTTTCGGGCCATCGAATCCCAACCGGGTACCCTGCCCCCCAGCCACCAGCAGAACTCCCACTTCACCCCGGCGTAACGCCTGCTCCCCCAGGTTCCGCGCATCTTCCCGCGCCTGCTCCGTCAGGTGTTCCGGCTGAACCGGAGTCAGCTCAGCCATCGGATCCGCCGGTTCCGGGGTCGTCGTCATCCGGCCGGGCAGGGAGGCCTTCATCGTGTCGATAAGGTCCAGATCCAAGGCGGCGATCTGCTCCAGCAAAGCATGCCGCCGGCCTTCATCGAGACGACTCCAAAAGGCCAAAACCTGCTCTTGTTGACGTTCCGTTAATCGGGCCTGAGCTTCTGAATAGGTCAAAGTCATTGCCATCCCAATCCTCTTATGGGGGAGAACTATTTTCATTCCGCAACCGTAACAGGGCATTGCGATCATCCACATCCAGTTCGTCAGCCCGTTCCAATAACCGGACGATCAAGGTCCGCACCTTATCGCGCGCACCCTGGGCGGCATACAGTTCGGCCAGGTGGACCTGGATCGACAGTTGTTCGGTGTTCAGGGATGCCGCTTTGAGCAGGGCTGTTTCGCTTTCAGCCAGACGGCCGCGCTTCCTCAGGATGACGCCCAGCGTATCCCAAAGGGTCGCTATCAAGGGATTCCGCTCCAGCGCCTCCCGCGCCAAAGTTTCCGCCTCTTCGAAAGCGCCTTTCGTCTGGAGCAACCAGGCCAGGTCGTTCAGGGTTTCGGCTTTACGCTCGCGGGCGAGACTCCGTCGGTACGACGCTTCCGCCAAAGCAACTTGGAGGCGGCGAAATTGGAGCGACCCCAGGATATAATTGGCCTCGGCATGCTCGGGATCGAGTTCCAGTAATTGCCGGACGCGGGCTTCCGCCTCGGCGGGCCGATTCATCCGGACATCCAATTGCAACATCAAGCCGAGCAAGATTGAATTGCGCGGTTGCTGAACGAGCGCCTGCTCGAAAAAGCGGCGCGCATTTTCGAGATTTTGTCGATCCATGGCGATCAATCCCTGAAGGATCAGGCCGGCAAAGGTCGGCTGGGAAGACTGTTCGATTTGTTTCAAACATGCCTGTAAACCCGCCTCGTCCTGGCGGGAATAATGCAAGGCCGCCAACAATGTCCAGGCCGACTGATTACGGGGGTTTAATTCGACCAACTCCTCCAGTTGAACCCGCGCCCGGTCGAATTCACCGGTGGCCAAATAAATCTGAACCCACTCCAAGGCGGTCCGTTCCCGGGAGGCACCCATTTTCTCAAGGCGGGTTAATAAGGCTCCGGCCTCAACATAATCTCCCGCCCGAATCCGGATCCGGGCGAGCCCGAACAAGGCGTTTCGGTTGTCGGGCGCATGAGCTAAAACCTCGTTGAGGAGGTCGGTGCTCTCCTGCGGTTGATCCTGCGCCAAATAGACCGCCGCCAGCAGTTGTTTCAGCCGGGGTGCATTCTCACCCTTCAGGGCGATCGCGCGCCGCAATCCCGAAACCGCCATTCCGGGATACCCCGAAACCGCCCAGGATAGGCCGATTTCCGCAAAAGCTTCCGGCATTCGCACATACCCATAGGAACGGGCCAGCGACCAGACCCGGGTTTTTTGCCGCCCATCCCGTACCAGCGCGTCCACTTTTTGGATGACGTCCTCGCGATCGGGGAACGTCCCGCCCGCCTGTGCGAGGACATATTGATTGAGCAAGGCACTGATATTGTCATCATCCAGTTCCCGCGCCCGGGCATAGGCTTCGGACGCCGCCTCAGGTTGATGATGATCTTCCAGCCAGACGCCCAAATTATTGGCCTCCATGCTCAAATGGCGGACGACAAAGGCTGAAAAAGGGGAGGCGTGCCCGGGTTGAAGGGCGGCCGCCCGCAACCGGGGTATCTCCTCTTTCCAGAAGGATCGATGGGCATCGATCATAACCGCTGGCGAAACCGGGGAATTGGTTTCCACCCCCAGATAAAGGGTCCGATGGGGAAGATAATCCAATCCCGCGGAAAACCATAAATCGGGCATGCTGAAAACAGCCACCGTCCGGGAGATATCCCGTCCGGATTTCATCCATTCCTGCAGAAAGGCCAGCAAGCTGACTTCCGCCAGGCTTTTCAGGTTGACATCGTCAATACGGGAGGCGATATGGTGCCGATAGACTGAATCGTTGCCCCGGGTTTGATCAAGAAGTTCAACGGGCACTCCCCGGTCATGGGCGGCAATCAAGATATTGTTGTCGATTTCACCGGCGGTGATCAACCAGGTACGTCCCTGAAGATCATCGACCACTTGGTGGGCCAGGCGATTGATCAGAGCGGCCGGCCGCGCATCCGCCTCATTCCAATTCAAACGCACGGCATACCCGGCCCCCCCCGTCAGGGCGACCGCCAAAGCCACTCCCACCCCAACCCGCAATCGCCGCAATCCCGGCCGATCATCCAGTGCCCCGCCCCAATTCATCGGCAACAGGAACCAGTACGCCACCAGGTAACCGTAATAAGTGGCCGCCAGCAGATAGGGGGTGACCACGATCATTCCGAAGCCGAGGAGCCGCCAGGGGCTGATACCGGTATTAAAAAGGACCGCGAGCCCCACGGCGGTCATGAGCAAATGCAACAGGTAAAAACTCCAGTCGCGCTCCTCATTCAAACCGCGCCGTCCCACCAGGAGCGCCGTCATCCAGGGGATAATGGTCACCAACCCCACGAGAAGCCAACCCACTTGGGGCAGACCTTGCAGGATCTGCCGGTATTGCATCTTCAATATTTCCCATGCCGCCGGCCACAACCCGTTGATTTCATACAAACGGGCGGTTTCAGTTTTGGAAAAACTCCAGGCGACCCAGATATAGGCGCATAATCCAACTCCCCCACTCAGCAGGGCGGGAAGAATGACGCGGGTTTCCAGGCGTTGGGCTCGCCACAGGGCCACCAGCAGATAGACGCCAAAAAACGGAATGAACAGAAAAAGAACGGCCGATTCCACCAGACAGACCCCGTAAAAAAAAGCAAAAAGCATCAGCCAAATCAGCCGCTGAGATCGGGTGAAGACCTGCATTAAGGCCGTCAACCCCAATAGCAGAAGGATCCCGAAGGGTTCGCTGGATGCCCGCGTTGAAACCACCCAGTAGGGCATGCAAAAGGCGAGAAACAGCGATGCGGAAAGCCCCGCCCAAAATCCAGCGGCCCGGGCCAACCGGACCGAATGAACGCCCTCACTCTCCACCAGCCGCACCACGGCGTTCCGCACCACCTGATAGCACAGCCCCACTCCGAGCGCCCCAAACACCAACGTCGCCAGATTATAGGCCTGGGCCAGATCCCCCCGTCCCCAATATTGAAAGGGTTTCAGGGCCAATACCCATAACGGATGCGCCGCGGAGGACATGCCTAACACCCCGGAAACCTGAGCGATTAGCAATGCGGATTCATTGGGATAGGCGCCGACACTGAGGGTTTTCCAGTAAACGATTCCGGCCATGAACGCCAGGAGCGGACCAATCCCAGCCGACAGCGGAAATTTGAACTTCATGGACGAGTCTCCTGATTTTCGAAAACTGCCATACCATGCCATTTCACGGGCCGTTTTCCAAGCCCAAAGGCGGTGCCCAAAAGATACAGACCTCAAGGAAGATGCTTGCCAAAAGCCTGACTGGACGATAGGATGCAGACCGTCTTGAGGAATGCGCCATGTTTTCTTTCCTGTTGAAGGCCAAAATACATCATGCCCGGGTCACCCAGGCGGAACTCGACTACGATGGAAGTCTGACGATCGACTCCACCGTCATGGATCTGGTCAAAATTCTGCCCTTCGAAAAAATTCTCGTGGCCAATCTTGAAAACGGAAACCGCTTTGAAACCTATGCCATCCGAGGCGAGCCGGGTTCCGGGACGATCTGCCTGAATGGGGCGACCGCACGCCTGGGAAAAGTTGGCGATCGCATCATCATTTTCACCTTCACCCTCGTCCCCACCGCTGAAGCTGCGAACCATAAACCCCTGATCGTCCGGCTCGACGCCCAAAACCGACCGGAACAAATGATTGCCACCTGACGACTCGCTGGCCCCGCCGAAGCCCCTCAGGCCACCTGCTGGCCGGCATCATCCAACAGGGCCTTCCGGGCGCGAACCATTTCCCGGGTGATATTGAACACCTTAAGATTGTTCCGCCGGGGCGCTTCGAACATGGCGTCCAGCATGAGCTGCTCGAAAATGGCCCGTAATCCCCGGGCACCGGTTCGTTTTTTGATCGCCAAATGCGCCAATTCCTGCAAGGCGAAATCGTCCACCGTCAGGGAAATCCCCTCCATGGCAAACAACTTCTGGTATTGGCGCACCAGGCAATTTTTGGGCTGGATCAGGATATTGATCAGGTCCGCCTCACTCAAATCGTTCATCATCGACACAACCGGCAGGCGGCCCACGAACTCGGGGATCAATCCGTATTTAACCAGGTCCTCGGGCTCCACATATCCGGCCAGAGTATCGGCGGGAACCCCCGCCGGTTCAGAACCCGAACGCACGAACCCCAAATGATGCCGACCGGTGCGGTGACTCAGAACCGTATCCAAACCGACAAAAGCCCCCCCACAGATGAAGAGAATATGCGATGTATCGATCTTGATATATTCTTGCTGGGGATGTTTTCGTCCGCCTTGCGGCGGGACATTGGCAACCGTTCCTTCCAGGATTTTCAACAACGCCTGTTGCACCCCTTCGCCCGACACATCCCGGGTAATCGAAACATTGTCTGTTTTACGGGCAATTTTATCGATTTCATCGATATAAACAATGCCCCGTTGGGCGCGGGCAATATCGAAATCTGCCGATTGAATCAGCCGCAACAGGATGTTTTCAACATCCTCCCCGACATACCCGGCCTCGGTCAACGTGGTCGCATCCGAAATGCTGAAGGGCACATCCAGGCAACGGGCCAGGGTTTTAGCCAGCAGGGTTTTGCCCGTTCCGGTTGACCCGATCAGCAGGATGTTGCTTTTTTCGATTTCAACATCCGCATAGGCTTTCGACATCGGCGATAAACCCGTATTTTGCTGCAACCGTTTGTAGTGATTATGAACGGCCACCGACAATACTTTTTTCGCCTGAGCCTGTCCCACGACATACTGGTTTAAAAATTCAAAAATCTCGTGGGGCTTCGGCACTTTCAGTTCCGCGCTCGCCGGGGTGGCCGTCGGCGTTTCGCTGAGCATGGTATTGCACAGCAATACGCATTGGTCGCAAATCATCACACCGGGCCCGGCGATCAGACGACGGACTTCCCGCTCCGATTTGCCGCAAAATGAACAATGAGTCTGATCTGTACGTTTAGCCATGCTCCGCTCCCTCCCGGTCTGCTCGTCGATCGAGTTATGCCTTAACGTCCCGTTGGGAGGTCAACACGGTATCGACCAATCCATACTCGCACGCCTCGCTGGCGGACATGAAATTATCGCGATCGGTATCGCGCTCGATGCTGTCGACCGGCTTGCCGGTATGAAACGACAGGATCCCGTTCAACCGGTCTCGTAAACGCAGAATTTCACGCGCCTGAATGCTGATATCGGCGGCCACACCCTGAACCCCGCCCCAGGGCTGATGGATCATAATCCGCGCATTGGGCAAGGCGAAGCGTTTCCCCCGCGTTCCCGCAGCCACCAGCACGGCCCCCATACTGGCCGCCTGCCCCACGCAATAGGTCGCCACATCGCACTTGATAAACCGTATCGTGTCGTAAATCGCCAGGCCGGCCGTCACCGACCCGCCGGGCGAATTGATGTAGATTCCGACGTCCTTCTCGGGATCCTCGCTCTGCAAAAACAGGAGTTGAGCGATGACCAGGTTGCTGACATCATCGTCAATCCCGGTCCCGATGAAAATAATTCGCTCTTTGAGCAGACGCGAATAAATGTCGTAGGCCCGTTCTCCCCGTCCGGTCTGTTCCACCACCATGGGCACCAGCATCTGATTCATCCCTTTCATTGAACGGCTTCCTCCCGCGGAGATTCGCCCGCGCCGGCCTGGGCCAGGATCATCTGCAGGGTTTTCTGGGCGCGCAGATCATCCTGCAACGATTCCTCCAGATGCTCCTTTTCGATGCGTTGCCGGACTTTGGCCACCGTCGTCTCCATGCGCTGGGCCAGAAGTTCATATTCCCGCGCCACCTCTTCATCCGACACCTGGATCCCGTTATCATCGGCGATCCGATGCAAAATATAATCGAGCTTGACCCGATCCTGTGAGCCCCGCGAAGCCGATTGGAAGAGATCCTGTTGGCGCGACTCCAGTTCCGCCTGGGGCACTCCATTGCGCAGATTCTCGAATACCATCCGCCTCAGAATCCGCTGGGTTTCCTGTTTGACCACGGACTCCGGCAAATCGGTCAATACGGTGTTTTTGAGGAGCCATTGAACCACTTCCTCCCGCTGGCGGCCCGCTTCCTCGCCCAGCGAGATTCGTTTCTGATTCTCCCGGATCCGATCCTTCAATTCCGCCTCTGAAGCGACCTGTAATCCCTTGAGAAACTCCTCGTTGACTTCGGCCGGCTTCCGACGGCGAACGACTTTGACCGTCACGGTGTACTGGGCCGCCATCCCGGCCAATTCCTTGACCGCAAAATCGGAGGGAAAGGACACCTCGACTTTGCCCGTCTCCCCTTTTTTAAGGCCGACGATCGCCTCCAAAAGTCCGGGCACCGGGCAGGACGACGTTCCCAGGAGAACCCAAAAATCAACGGCTTCCGCGGCCATCCGATGTTCCGCGGGCACCTGTCCGGCCAGCGGGGCACCACCGGTTTCGCCGGCATAATCCACCTGCACAAAATCCCCCAGGGCGGCGGGTTCCGCCTCGACCTCAGTCAAGGTTCCCCGGCTGAGCAGCAACTCGTTGAAACGCTCCTCCACCTGGGCGTCCGTCACGTCCAGAGAGCGGGGCTCGATCCGGATTTGTTTCCAGTCCGGCGGATCGAACGCGGGCGCCACATCGACCGTAAAATCGACCTTAAACGGCGCAGCTCGGAGGGGCGGCTCATGCCGGACATCCACGATCGTCACCGGGGTTATTTTCTCCTCCTCCACCATGCCGCGATAGGCCTGCGCCACCAGGCGCTCCGCCACCTCTTCGCCGATTTCACGGGCAAATTTGCGGGCCACCAAAGCGATCGGGGCATGCCCGGGCCGGAAGCCGGGCAGTGCCGCTTTTTTCGAAAAAAAGCCTTGGATCGACGCGAATTCGCGATCCACCGCATCCGCCGCAACTTCTACTGTGACATTTTTCCGACAAGGCGCCGATTGGACAACCGATATGTTCATGACATCCTTTTCCTCATGCTAGGGCTTCAATCCCCATCACTCCTTCATGGCCATCAGAAATTCCGCGTTACTTTTTGTTTTTTTGAGCCGCCCCGATATCAACTCCATGGCTTCCACGGCCGGAACGCCATTGACCGCGCGACGCAAAATCCAGATCTTATTTAATTCGTCCGGATGGAGCAAGAGTTCTTCGCGACGGGTTCCCGATTTTTCGATGTTGATGGCGGGAAAAATCCGCTTGTCCACCAGGGCGCGGTCGAGCCCTAACTCCATATTGCCGGTCCCCTTGAACTCCTCGAAAATCACCTCATCCATCCGGCTTCCGGTATCGACCAGCGCGGTGGCGACAATCGTCAGGCTTCCCCCGTTTTCAATATTCCGGGCGGCCCCGAAAAACCGCTTGGGCTTGTGCAGGGCATTGGCATCCACCCCTCCGGAAAGAATTTTGCCGCTATGGGGTTGAAGCGTGTTATATGCCCGGGCCAGACGGGTGATGCTGTCGAGTAAAATGGCCACATCCCGACCGCATTCAACCATGCGCTTGGCCATTTCAATGACCATTTCCGCCACCTGGACGTGTCGCTCGGGCGGCTCATCGAAAGTCGAACTCAAAACATGGGCACTGGTCGTGCGCTCCATATCGGTGACTTCCTCCGGGCGCTCGTCGATCAACAACACGATCAGATACACTTCCGGATGATTGGTGGAAATGCTATTGGCCACTTTTTGCAACAGGACCGTCTTACCCGTCCGGGGCGGTGCAACAATCAATCCGCGCTGGCCTTTCCCGATCGGCGTAAAAATATCCATGACCCGCATGGAAATTTCTTCGGGAACCGTTTCCAAAATGAACCGCTGGTTCGGGAATAGGGGCGTCAGATTTTCAAACGGAACCTTGCTCCGGGTTTGATCCGGATGCGCACCATTGATTTTATCGACCTTGAACAAGGCAAAAAACCGTTCCTTTTCCTTGGGCGACCGGATTTCGCCATCGACTTGATCTCCCGTCCTCAGGGCGAACCGCCGAATCTGGGCGGGAGACACATAGATGTCTTCGGGACAGGGAAGATAGTTATAATTGGGCGAGCGCAAAAAACCGAACCCGTCCGGCAGAATTTCCAGCACCCCTTTCCCAAAGATGGCCCCCCCGATCCGCGCATTGGCCCTCAGAATTTCAAAAATGAGTTCATGCTTTCGCAGGGCGCCCAATTCGACCAAGCCAAAACTTTCCGCCATGGCCAGCAATTCAGGAACGGGTTTGATCTGTAATTCAAAAATGCTCAGAGCCCGGGGTGTTCCCCGGCTGACCCGCTGATACCCTCCATACGGCGCAGAAGACGGGGGGGGCGGGGGCGGGGGAGGAGGCGGAGGCGAAGGAGGAGCGCCGGAGTCCGCATTCGTCGGGCTCGGTGCAATTTCGGGCGCAGGTTCCGACCGGGGAACGGCGTCCACGGCAGGGGTCGTGACGGGTACCTCTTCAGAGGAGGTCGCCGATGACGGCGGAACCGAAGCTTCCGGGGGCCGAGGTTCGGCTTCCGGTTGATCGCGGACCTCCGGTTCATTTTCCGATGCCACCGGCCGCATGCGGCCCACACGGACAACCCGGCCCCGGGGATGCGACGGACGTCGGGATCGCGAATGTTGATGATCTTGTTTTTCGTCCATGTCAGTGTTCTCCCAGAAAAGATTTCAATATCCGATCCAATTGCTCAGCCACCATCTCGATCGTACCCCCGTTATAGATCACAAAATCAGCGCGTTCCATTTTCATCTCCAGTGGCCATTGAGCCCGTAACCGACCCGCCGCATCCTCCTCCGACCACCCCCGCAACCGCATCCGTTCCGACTGGAGCGCCCGGGGCGCGGCCACACACACCACCGCGGACCATTTCTCATCCAATCCGACCTCATACATCAAGGGAATGATCACTGCCCCACAGCGCACCCCCTCCGTCTCCCGGGCCGTCAACCAATCGCACCAGAGGCGATGCACCCGGGGGTGAATCAATCGATTCAACCGGAGCCTTTTGTTGTCATCGGCAAAGATGTCACGCCCCAACAGAACCCGGTCGATGTTGCCTTCGGCATCGAGAATCTGCTTTCCAAATTCGGCCGTCAGGTCGGCATAAATCGGAGACGTTTTTTCCAACAACGAATGTCCTAATTCATCCGCCTCGCAAACCGGAATGTTCCGGTCCTGCAACAGTCGGCCAACCAGACTTTTTCCACAAGCGATCCCCCCCGTTATGGCCAGTGTTTTCATTAAGACAAGGGGAAATCGAAGGGGAAAATCAGCAAATGTGTGAATGACTGTGGTATGAACCTAAAAGTGACGAACATTATTAACCGTTTTACGATACTTGTCAACCCTGTTTTTCTAAATAACTCTTGTCGGGCTCATCTGCGATTCGGTGCACTTCGCAACCGTCTCCCAAGTAGGGCAGGCATTCTTGCCTGACACGTCCCCACCCCCCCCCGTAGTCGGGCAGGAATGCCCGACTTACTTGGATTCACGCGGTCACTGCACCTAATCGCAGATGCGCCCCTCTTGCCCACCCCAAACCGTTTTAAGTTTAAAACAACTGCCGCTCCCGCAAGGGACGGGCCAACGATTCAAATTCCATGGCCTCGTAAAACGGCAACATCCGATCCGCCAATTCAGGTTGAACCCGGAATCGCTCCCAATCCACAGCGGTCATCCGGTCTCCATACAAGCGAATCAAGTTCCGATTGATTTCGACCTGATCCTGATACGATTTCAACTTTTCCCGCCAGACCGGCTTGAGTTCATCCAAGTGCCGCAAAATCCCCTCCCACGTTCCCCATCGACCCAGCCATAGGGCGGCGGTTTTGGGGCCGACGCCTGCAACCCCGGGAATATTATCCACCGCATCCCCGGTCAAGGCCAGAAAATCAATCACCGCTTCCGGAGGAACCCCCATCTTTTCGCAAATCTCCCCCGGTCCCAACCGGGCATTGATTTTAGCGGGTGAAACAACACCGACCCGATCGGTGACCAGTTGAAAAAAATCCTTGTCGCTGGTTACCAGCAGAATGTCCGACATCCCCCCCCCCATCCGTACCAAAGAGGCCATCAAGTCATCGGCTTCCTCGCCCGGAAATTTTTCAAAATGAATTCCGGCACAGGTCAGATACTCTTCCAAAACCGGAAACTGGGTCCTGAGTTTATCCGGCATGGGCGGACGGTGCGCTTTGTATGCCGGCAACACGGCGGTCCGCTGTGCGGACAGTCCCCCATCCATGACCACGGCCCAGTGCGAAGGTCGCCATTCCCGCTCCAATTGCCGCATCATCCGGATAAAACCGTACACGGCATTGGTGGGCTGGCCGGCACGGGTAGACAACTCGGTTATCGCGAAAAAAGCGCGATAAAAGAGATTCGATCCATCGATCAACAAAAGCCGGGAGGTGGACATTCAACCTTGCAGGCTCAAGGCGCCGGGGGCGCCTGAACATCGGGATTGGCGGGACCCATCAAAGCGGCTCCCAAATCGTCCGATTTTTTAATCCGCTTGCCCCCTGGATCAACCAGAGACGCCGTGACAAAAATCAACAGATTTTTCTTTTCACTCTTCTGCGAGCTGGTTTTGAACAGCCAACCCAGCAAAGGAATATCACCCAGCAAGGGAATCTTGTCATCAACGGTGGTCAACGCTTCGGTGATCAATCCGCCCATCACCACGGTCGCTCCGTCATAAATCGAAATCTGCGTGGTCAAGGTCCGTGTTTTAAAAAAGGGCTGCCGCATATCCAACTGGACCGGGCCGTTTTCCGTTGGGATCACCGCCCCATATTGTTCCCAAGTCGGTTCCGTTACCACCTGAGGCGTCATGGTCAGATTGATCGTCCCCCCATTCGGGCTGACTTCCGGCAAAACGGTCAAAATCACCCCGACTTCCCGAGTTTCAAAAGAAAGGGGAATTGAAACGGGAATGTTATTTTGAACCACATTGTCGCCCCCATTATTATTTCCCGCCTCCGAGGAGGTCTGCACATCGAATTCGGTGGGATAGATAAACTCGGTAACCACTCGAATGGAGGCTTCGACACCGGATCGGGTCGTCACCTTCGGCGCCGACAACACATCCGCATGCCCTTTTTGCTCCAGCGCATGCAAAACAAAAGTCAATTCCGGATTGGTCAGAATACTGGAGATGGATAATAAACGTCCCTTCGACCCGGCCATCATCGGCGCTTCATCTCCCGTCGAAGAATCACCCCAAAAACGCAACCCCTTGGTAAATCCGCCGTCGGTGTTGTTCTTATTCATCTGGATTCGTTCGGTCGCAGACATCGGAGTTCCGAAGGGGGTATTTTTCTTCTGCATCATCTCCCAATTATCCGTCAGCAACCACTCCACCCCTAACTCTTCCAGCTCGGTTTCATTGATCTCCACGAACCGGGCTTCAATCTCAACCTGCGCGGGAATGACGTTAAGAACACTCAACAAGGCCTCAAACTTGGTCAGATTTTCTGAGGTATTCGCAACAATCACCTGCCCAATTCCGGCATTGTATTGAATGGACGATCCCGGCGGGAACGGAACCCCCATGCCGCTAAATCGTTGCTTCAAATCATCACCGGAGCCGCCGCCTGCCGCTCCCGAAGCATCTCCCGAAACGAAGTCACCCCCTCCCCCTATCGACGTTCCTGCGCCCAAGGCGCGCATGGGCCCCATCGTGGTAACCTTTTCGATAAACGTGGGCTCGACGGGATACATCCGCAAAATCATATCGCGCGGTTCATCCGCGCCATCCACCACCATCACCACCCGCCCTTCAACCCGATATTTCAGACCGGAGACCGAAGTGATGATATTTAGCGCCTCAGCCAAAGAAATGTACCGGGCCGTAAAGGTGATGGGGGGTACCCCACCCGCCGGAGCGCCAACATCCCCACCCGCCTCACCACCGGGAAATCCTCCGGAATTATCTCCGCCAACCGCAGGTTGGGCCGAGGCATTTCCTTTGATTTTAAGAATGATGTTGATCCCACGGGGCGCACCATCCACTGCGGTTTTGTCGCCTTCCATACTGGCTTTATTCAAAAATTCAACCACATCATGAATGTTGGCCTGCCGAAATTCGATTTCCGGAATGGTGATTTCCGACATTTTTTTGATGATCGCCTGCGCCTGGGTGTCCGATGTCGGCGGCTTGGTTGGCGGCGGGGGCTTGATTTGCTTGTAATCCGGAGGATTCCAAGTCTTGGTCACATCCGCGACCATCCCTTTGGCGGTGGACTCCCGTTCGAGCAGTCCGGTTTTCATCCGACGACGGGCGACCTCCGCCAGATATTTGATGGCATCTTTATTGGCGGGCTCCAAGGCCAAAACCGCCTCAAACTGAGATTTTGCCTTGTCGAACTCTCGGGCATTCAGGTAATCTTTTCCGGCTTTCAGCAACAATTGCACATCCGATTTGTGGGCACCAACCGGCGTTTTATCGCCAACGGGAGTCGGCTTATCCGTTCCAGAATCCAGCTTGCTGGCGATCTTCGCCTCGAGTTTTTTATTCAATTCAGCCAACGGCTGATTGTCAGGATTTTCGGTTAAGAACGGCTTAGCCGCTTCAACGGCTTGCGCGTTCTTGTTTTCCTTGGCCAATCCCCTAATAATTTCATACTGACAGACGGGAATATTTTTTTGTGCCCGCTTTAGGATTTCCCGATTTTCAAGGGTATCCGGAGCACTTTGAAAGGCACTTCGAATCCGGACGTAATTGGTATAGGCCGTTTCGTAATCCTTACTTTTAAAGGCGAGGTCCGCCTTTTCGACCAATTTTTTAGCCTCCTCCGCGTTCGCCTTCCGCCGGACCTCTTCCTGGGCGGCCAACGTTTCCGCCACCTTGGAACGGCCCTTGAAATATTCCGTGTTTTTATCTGAAGGTTGCAACAGGGTTCCGGCCGGGGCGGCCATCCCGGCATCCGGCGCTGGGGGCGGAATGATTGCTTCAGGAGCCGAAACAACCCCTGGAGTTTCTTCGGCTTGGGGCGCCGGCGCTTCGGCCGCCTCACCCACAGCGGGCAGTTCCACCTCTGCAACCGGCGGCGCCGACACTTCCTGCGGAAGGTCAGACCTGACTTCGGCTGGAACGACCGCTTCGACCGGCACCGCTATTTCCTGGGGGATTTCTGGCGTTACCTCAGCCGGAACGACCGCTTCGACGGGCGCCGACACTTCTTGCGGAATTTCCGGCACGACCTCCGCCGCAACAACCGGTTCCGCCGGCGTCACAACCTCAGCCACCGGCGCCTCAGGGATCACAACCGGTGCGGCTTCCGGTTCAACGGGCGGAACAACGGCAGGGGGGGGCGCATCCACTCCGCCCAACTCGGCCGGAAGTTCATCACCGGAAGAAACCGTTGAAGCAACGGGCACCACCGGCTCGGCATTTGAGGCGATGCCTTGTTTCTCACTCAACAGAAGTTCTTCCGGCGCCACGGCCGAATTGTCCTGCCCCACTAACCGCCAAGTACCCAGTGCCATGAAGACACAAAAAACCGCAATGATCCCATTCTTCAGGTGCCGCATAAAGGCTCTCCCTTTGCTGATTTAAAAAAAACGCGCGCAATAACTTCAAGGGGCGGGAGCCGGTCCCGTCTCTTGAACCGCAGACTGTCTTTCGCCAATCCAAACCTCCCGGCCGCTCAAAAGGTCAATAATTAATACCAGCTTACGCTCGGTGTCAATCTCTTTTACCTTGTATTTTACATCGCGCAAGGCGAACTCGGAATCGGATCGCAAGGGAATCGATCGGTTTTCGACATCGAAGAGCAACGTGACTTCGAACTCCGTCCGGGGATTTCGCTGTCCCTTGACGAGGGGAATTAATTTCTCCCCGCGTTTCAGTGTTAGCACGGCATTGTCCTTGTCGAAACTAACCAGCTTGAAACCATCGGCTTCCTCGCCCAAGGCGCGAAAGAGGGTTTTATCCCCGTCGCGCAAATTCAATTGAAAAATTTGCCGATCGGTAAAGGTGCTGACCGCCTTGAAAACGAGGGCAAAACTCAACGGTTTGATGTGGGTCAGGTAGAGTTTTGCGGTCCACGGCGGCCGATCCTGGGGATCGTTGGGTTTGGAGTGGAACTTGAATTCCTCGACATTGGTAAAGCCATCGGAATCCAAATCGCCGGTGGCATCGGACGGGTCCAGGGGGTTCAACCCGTAGAGAACTTCCCAATCGTTCAGCATCCCATCGTCGTCGCGATCCGGGGACATCGTTTTATTTTCAGGCTGGGCGAACCGACAAAAAGGGCAGGCCATGGCGGAATAGGGAATCGGCCGATCACAATGAATACAACTGACCCGCAATTCGGGAACCATCACCTGGTTGGTTTTCGTCCAATCCGGCACTTGAAAAGGGGCCTGGCGTCGCTGAGTGCCGTCTTCGAAAACCATCAGGTTCGGGGGGGGGGGATGGAGATGCGCAGGGGTTAAGGCGGCCTGTTGTTGTTCAAACTCGGCGTATTCGCGCTTCAACAACCCAACATGCATGGCCAAAAAAAACAGCGAAAACAGGAGGGCCAACAAGATGGCAAAGGCGGCCAGCTTGTCATAATAGTTTTTGAACCAGAGTTGCATTCGTTCCATGACCATATCAGAATCGCTTTCCGTTGTCTTCTTTCCGGAATCGGTAGACATCCATTTCCAAAACGACCGATAACTTGGATTCGCGTCCGTAGCGGATCCGCTGATCGCGATCCATCAGGTCGGGGGAGGACGGGGGCGGGGTGACGGATTGTCCGGCCGACTCGGCGGAAGCCGGGATCGCCTCCACCGGACCGGCGGGGACTGCGGGACGGGCGCCGCCCGCTTCGTCACCGACCAGATCCACCCGGGTAACCACGATCAGCAGGGGATGGCGGGCGAGTTTGTTCAGGATATCGAAGACCACGGATTCCCGCGCCGAAAACCGGAATACAAAATGCATTTTCCCAAATAGTTCGCCTTCCGGAATCAGGCCGGTCTCTTTGACCACCGGATTCTCCGCAATCGTGGGAGCCGGCGTGGACGATCTCGCGCCCCGCCGCCCGGAGGGGACGACCGGCGATTCCCCCGCTTCCGTACCGACAACGATTTCCCCTTCGAATTCCTCCCTGATCACCGCCTTGAGTTCATCGATTTTGGCCTCGTAGAGAACCTTGCACAGTTCCTGGACAATGATTAATTGCTGGGTCAGACGCGGCACATCCAAATACGGCGCCAAGTCTCCACCCATGTGACGTTGGAACCCAAAGGCAAACTCAGCGGGCACCGCAATTTTCCGATCCCGGGCCTGGGCCAGCAACTCGTCACGCACTTTCCAAAATTGGGTGCTGAAAGCGGCCGGCTTCTGGTCGACGGGCTCGACCTGGGACGCGCTCAATAAGTCCAAAAGCTTATTGAACTCCTCCTGAATCCGGGCGAGGTTGGCATTCTCCCGCTCAATGTTCTCGGGGGACGGAAAAGGCTCCCTGCCGAACAATTGTTTTTGGCGGTCGAGCCCGCGCCCCAAGGAGGCACTGGTCTGCCGGTATTCCGCAACCTTGCGATAGAGGAAAAAGCCCATCACAAGAAACATCACCAGGAGCACGCTCCCGATAACGATAGCCACAATATGCTGGCGTGGATTCATCGATTATCCTGTCGTGGCGACCCGCGAAGGGGCCGTCGATGCTAGGGTTTGACTCCAATTTCGATCGTAAACTCGTTTAAAAAGTCCGTGCCTTGAACCGGCTTGACTTTTTTAACCTGGACTTCCTCGCTGAAATAACCCTTCCCCTTCAACGACCCGGCAAACTCGCTGATGGCTTCCAACTTGACCTTGTCCGAAAAAGCACGCCCCCGGATCTCGAGATAGGATCCGTCCCCCCCGGCCCGCGGGGACATTCCAATATAATTGATCCACATCCCCTCGCTCAGATGGTCGTGAAGCACACTGAACATCTCCAGCCATTGGGTGCGTCGGCGAACCAGGGCCGCCAAGGAATCGGCCTGAACATAAACGGCCTGCTTCTGCCGTCCGATCACATCGATCGCCTGGGCACTGGAATCCAGATGACCGACACTTTGCTGGACGGTTTCCATGCGACGCACGTAATTGCCGCCCACCCGATGAAAATACACCCACCAGATCAACATACTCAGCACCAACCCTAAGGCGGTCACGCCGAAAAACGGCAGGCGCCGTTCGAAGGTCTTGCGCCGGACCAATTCGCGCGGCATCAAATTAATTTCCGACGGACACCGGTTGACCCGGCGCAACGCCGTGCCCACCACCTGGCCCAGAATGCTCACATCTTCGGCGATCTGATCGGTCGGAATCTTTTCGGATACCGCGACATTCCGGAAAGGATTCAGATAATCGACATCGATTTTTAATTTTTCCTTAAGGAACGTGTTGGCATGGGGGATCACGGAACTCCCGCCCGCCAACAAAGCCAGCGAGGGCTGGGATCCGCCCTGTTGACTCCGATAGAAATTAATCGTGCGACTGACCTCGGCATGCAACCGGGTCATCACATTGCGGACCACCTTCGACGCCCGTTCCGCCACCCCGGTTTCGCCGGACTCATAGGTCCCGCCAAACCCGACGAAGGCGTGGGCCATCTTGAGTTTCTCGGCATCTTCAAAAGAGAGATCAAACTCTTTCATTAATTCGCGGGTAATCACATTACCCGCAACGGGAATACTGCGGTTGAAGATCCGGTCGCCCTCGACAAATACGACATCGGTGGATCGCGCCCCCATATCCAGAATCATCGTGCAATCGGGAAGATCCCCATAATTATAACGCACGGCATTGTAAAGCGCCAGAGGGGAGACGTCGACTATTTCAGGATCCAACCCCGCAGCCATGACGCAATCCGTGATTTTGGCGACCAATTCTTCCTTAACCGCCACAATCAGGACACTCAATTGCCCATCCTCTTCCCCGGTCAACAGATAATCCCAGACGACTTCCTCGATCGGAAACGGCACATTGTTCTGCGCCTCAAACCGCACCACCTGTCCGATTTTATCCTTGGCCACCGGGGGCAACTTGACATTTTTCGGAATGACATTTTGGCCGGAGATGGAAAGACTCACTTTGCCGGGGTGAATGGCGTGCGCGCGCATCAGTTCCCGGATCCCCGTGACAATATAAGCTGACGACTCGGTCGTGGCATCGGGATCGAGCCCGATGGGGGCGCTCCCGTAATTCAGCAATTCGATTCCGCCGCCCTTCATCTGGGAAAATTCGGCCAGAACCAGCTTGCTAGCGCCAATATCGAGCGCGAGAATGCGTTCGCTGGAAAACATACCCCCCCTTATTTTACAGCTTCAAAATCATCCGTATTGATGAAAGCAAATGGCGTTTCCTGACGGTTAAGGAGATAGCCGTCCTTCACCGTCAATTCCGGACTCTTCCACCACTCCTTGGGAAGTTTGGCGCCACTCTCTTCGGATTTCAAATCGATCACTTCGCCGTTGTATAATACTTCCACCGCAACCGCAATAACATTCCCATGCCGGGCAATGGTGTTCGGGCGCAAATACATGGCACTCATCCGGGACTTGCCCCGGGCCACATCCCGATGAGACACCGCCCCCTTGAACAAGGTATACTCCTTGCGACCGGGATCCCGATCGGAAGCTTTGTTAAAACAAAGGACATAATATTGAAAAACCAATTCATTGATCCATTCCGGCGTGGTCTCAAAGGTCACCACAATTGGGGCCCAATTCCCGGCCGATGCTTTGCCGCGCGATACGCTGGTGCTGTATTCAGGGGTCTTGACCAATTCTCTCTGGCCAATCCCGTCAATGGAACGAATTTTGACCGGCGCCAGCGACTTCCCACTCATGCCGACCGCCGGCATCCGGTTTTGCGCCTCTCCCCCCCGCACCAGCCCCAGCATGATCATCAGCACCCCGAATGACACATAGCGATTCATTGTTGCGACCTCCATAAATGGGACCCGAAACAAAAGGATGAATGCTTATACCTAAAATTGACAGGCAACGCCAATAGAAAAAATAAATAAATGTGACCGACGGGTCGCAGGTGACGAATCTGATTTTGCCAAAAAAACAATTGACCCCCCGGTCAACAACCGGTATATTAACAGGCAAAGGAACCACTGGCCTGAGTACCGATTCAGGGTTAAAAGAAGCGTTCCTCGGTTTGGGACTTTTATATCAAAGCGGCATGACCGTCATTATCGAATGAGGTGCTGAATGAAAACGCTGTTTACCCGTTGTCTGTCTGTTATGGGTTTGGCAACTTTCCTCTTTGTTTCTTCGGTTCAAGCGGAGGGGATTAACCCCGACCTGCCTTATGAAGAAACCTTCGAGGCTCTTACAAACGGCTATTCCTTGCTTTATGACGACACAACGGAAGGCATTCCTCCCCGCGACAATGGCTGGTGGTTCGGCAACAGTAACGATATCGCCAGCGTTTCCAACCACCTGTTTACCTATCTCGCCCCCGGCTATCCATATATCTCGGGAACCCAATCCAACGTTCTTTATTTCGAAACGGCTACCGGAAGCAAGGGCATTTCCAATCTGTTCCCCACCGTTCGGACTAATATGTATATGGAAATGATGTTGCGTCCGGGTCGGATGGATGCCGAGGAAAGCCCCTTGGTCAAGAGCGTCACCAATAACTGTCATCTGGCCATGTATGTGAATACCAATGGGTTCTTGACCATTTATCACACGCTCATTATCACAACCGGCGATTATGTATGGGATGAAGATGCGCAGACCAACGTCTGGGTGGAAGGCGATCCGATTTTCCTCCCGGACTGGACAACCCTTTCGCATACTCCCGTCGGATCCAACGATTGGATCCGGGTATTAATTGAGCTCTGCGTCGAATCCGAAGGACTCCCTCGTTTTCAGATCCGCTTGAATAACGGCTTGCCGATGACCGACACGAATGCCTTCTTCCTTTCGGGAGAAAGTGTCGACACCACGCAACGCGGGGGAACGTGGTTCGTTTCCGCCCTGTATACCTTGAAAACCTTTTCGGGCATTTCCATCGGTGGCATGGGAATGATCGACGACATCCGAATCCAACAAGGGGTTCCTCTCAATTTACTGACCTTCGGGGTCATTCCAACCGTCGACGCCCCGGGGACCATCTCCCCCTCTAATACGTTTTATCTGGTCCAGGCCGGCGGCACCAACGTCGATATCGCCGCTCCTCTTTACTGGTACATCGCGGACGTCGAAACCAATAATGTCTCCGTCGGTGGTTCTTTTGGAACCAACGTGGCCGACTATACTCATACGATCTCCGACATTCAAAGCGACATCAACATTCACGGAATCATCAGCCCCCGGCTCGCCGCCAACGGCACGCCGCTTTGGTGGCTGGCCACGAACGGCTTCTATGATTTCGATGTCGATGAAACCAACGATTTCGATGGGGATCGCAGTCCCACCTGGCAGGAATTCCAACTCGAAACCGACCCGACCAATCCGCTCTCGGTCCGATACCTCATTGAACCCAGCGTCTCGGGGAACGGAACCATCGTTCCGTCCACCAACCTCTATGTCTGGGGCTTCCGCCCCACAGAACCGGTGTTCGCCATTACGGCGGATCCCAACTATATCATTGAAGATATTTTGACCAATGGCGTCTCCATCGGGGAAGAGTTGGGCGTCCAATCTATCAATTACACGTGGGCCAATGTATCCTCCTCAGGATCGATTCACGCGGTCATTGGGGCTGGGTTCCCACCGCCCGCCAATGTGGTCGCCAGCGATGGCACCTATACCGACAGGGTTTATGTCGCTTGGGCGCTCATCAGTGGAAGTGCGTCGAACTTCATGGTCTATCGCGACACCGGGTCCAACCCGGCGGTGGCGCCCGAAATCGGTCAAACCACCAACTCCTTCTTCGAGGATACCAGCGCCTCCGCGGGCATTCGTTATTACTACTGGATCAAGGCCTCGAATGAAACCTTTGTCACGAGCTTTAGCGCGTCGGATACCGGCTATCTCGGATTGGGCGCGCCGCTCGGCATAGCGGCCTCCGACGCCCTCTATCCGGATAAGATCACGGTCTCTTGGACCGCCGTGAATAACGCGACCGGTTACGAAGTCTGGCAAAACACGACCAATGAGATCGGCACCGCCACCCAGGCGATGACGACTGCCGGGACAACGGTCGATGTCATCTCCAATATCGTCGTCGGCACCTCATACTGGTACTGGGTCCGGGCTACCAATGCCGTGGCTAACGGCGGATTTGGTACGCCGGACACCGGCTCCCTGCAGTATGTAGCCGCCCCCATCCTTCTCATCCCATCCGTTGACCTCCACGGATCCATCGAGCCGTCGACCAATATCTGGGTGGAGCAGGGAGCAACGACCAACTTCCTGATCACCGCTTCGAATTATTACTACGTGTCCGGCGTGCTGACCAATGGCGGCACGGCGGTTGCGGGGAATTTCGGAGTGACCTACAACTTCGTTTATTCGAATATCGCAGTGGTTGGAACCGGCACCGTGCACGGCCTGATCGGCGCCACAGTGACCGCCAACAACGGAACGCCCCACTACTGGTTGGCCGAATATGGCCTGACCAATACCGGGTTGACCTTTGAGGAAGCGGCGACGAACGATTCCGACAAGGACGCCATGTCTGCTGGTGACGAATACATCGCGGGAACAGATCCGACCGATCCTGACTCCATCTTTAAGATTGTCTTCCGCGGAATCCAGAATGGATCCAATGTGGTCAAATGGTTGGGCGGCACCTCCGGTGGGGCCATGACCAATCCGTACCAGATCCTGGTCCGCACCAATCTGACCAGTGGAACATGGGCTGGGACGGGCGTGGCGAATCGAGTCGAAATCACCAATACGTGGATGGATAAGGCTCCGACCAACTCCCGGGTCTTCTTCTATCGGATCAAAGCCACCGATTGATCGACCCCCTAGAACAGAAAAAACCGCGGGATAACCTCCCGCGGTTTTTGTTTTATAATGAAAACTCTTGATTCTGCGTGTTTGTTTTTGGCAACCGGTTTCGGCACCGGATATTCCCCTTGGGCCTCAGGCACCGTGGGCACACTGCCAGGGGTTGCCATCGCCCTCCTGTTGGCTCCCCTGTCGCTCCCAGTCCAAATCTTCATCGTCCTAACACTCATCGGATTGTCCATTCCGCTTTGCCACCGGGCCGAAAAGATTTTCGGAACCAAGGACGACGGTCGGATTGTCGCCGATGAAATGGTCACGTTCCCGCTCTGCATGCTCGGATTGACCGCCGCCCCCGTTTGGATGTGGGCCATCGCGTTCCTCAATCACCGGGTACTGGATATTCTCAAGCCCCCCCCCGCCCAACAAATTCAATCCCTGAAAGGGGGCTTGGGAATTGTCGCGGATGATGTCGTTTCCTCTCTCTATGCCCTGGGGGTCAACCACCTGATTTGGGGCGCCCTTTCGCTCTTCATCGCCCGATAATCGCTTGCTTTTGCAGGTCGTCAGAGGCAGAATAAACCATGGATTTGGACGTACTATTGGCTCAGGTCGCCGCGGGTTCGCTCACGCCGGAACACGCGCTCAAATTGATTCGGGCATCCGCTGAAACCGATATCGGATTTGCCCATGTGGATCTCCATCGCCTCCAACGGCGGGGTTTTCCGGAAGTCATTTATTGCCCCGGGAAAAGCTCCGAACAAATCATCGCCATCATGAAAAGCCTGTCCGGGGCCGCTCAAAACTGTTTTGCGACGCGGGCCTCACCGGAACAATTCGCGGCCGTTCATCGCGTTTTTCCAGCCGCCGTGCATCACCCTGTGGCCCGTGCCATCACGCTCGATGTCACCCCCCTCCCGTCCCCGCACGGACAGGTTCTCGTGCTGACCGCCGGAACCTCTGATATTCCCGTTGCTGAAGAAGCCGTGCTCACCGCCGAACGGCTCGGCGCCCAGGTCCATCGCCTCTTCGATGTCGGAGTTGCCGGGCTTCATCGCCTGCTGGCTCATATGGATGACCTCAAAAAGGCGCGGGTCATTATTGCAGTCGCGGGAATGGAGGGAGCCCTCCCCTCCGTGGTGGGGGGCCTTGTGAATGTGCCGATCATCGCGGTCCCCACCAGTATCGGGTATGGGGCGCATCTTCAAGGCTGGACGCCATTACTGGCCATGCTCAATAGCTGTTCGCCCGGAATTTCGGTGGTTAATATCGACAATGGATTTGGCGCCGGTGTATGCGCGGCCCTGATCAATCGGCAATCCGCCTCTTAGCCGTCCTCCAAGGGCACCCTCTTATGAACTCACGTTTTCTCGTTTGGGATAGTCTGGGTGGCGCCAGTGGCGACTTATTGCTGGCTACGCTATTGGACCTTGGGGTCAATCTGGATGACTTAAAATCGGCTTTGCAGGGGATTCCGTTACCCGATCCCTACACCATCGAGGTCCACCCCGTGGTCGAGCAGGGGATGAAAGGATTACGGGTCAATGTCGCCGTCCACCCGGTCCATCACGCTCACGCGCATCCGCATCGGGGACTGGAAGACATCCTGAAGCTCATCGACCAAAGCACGCTACCTCCGCCCGTGTGTGATCAGATTGCCCGGGTCTTTCGCCGACTAGCGGAGGCCGAAGCCGCCATCCATGCGGTTCCCGTCAATCAAGTTCATTTTCACGAGGTGGGCGCGGTGGATGCGATCGTCGATATCGCCGGGGTCTGCTGGTTGCTTCATCACCTAAAAATAGATGCGCACCGGATTTTGCCCTTGCCCTTGGGACATGGGGTGATCCAATGTGCCCATGGTCTGCTGCCCTCCCCCGCCCCCGCCACCCTGGAATTACTCAAGGGATTTCGGGTCCAATCCGTCGATGAGCCGTTTGAACTGGTGACCCCTACGGGAGCCGCGCTGTTGACGTCTTTCCCCCTGCTAACGGACCCTCCGGTTCCACACCGTCTCATCCGATCGGGATATGGATTCGGGCACCGAACTTTGAACTCCCGCCCCAATCTGCTCCGGGCATCCCTGTATGAAGTATCCGCCGCCGACCTGAGTGCGCCCTCGGAATGCCTGATGCTGGAATGCAATCTGGACAATGCCAATCCCGAATGGATCGGGGATGTTACCGGTCAATTAATGGAGGCGGGAGCCCTGGATGTTTTTGTCACGGCCGTCCAGATGAAAAAGCAACGCCCGGGCCAGCTTTTGAGTGTTCTCTGCCAGTTCGGGGATGAAGACCGGTTGCAAGCCCTGATTTTCCGGGAGACCCCAACCCTGGGAATTCGTCGATTCCCGGTTCAACGAACGACTCTGGACCGTCAGACCGTGCAGGTGCAAACCCGCTTTGGAACCATTGGAATAAAATGCGGGTTCTGGCAGGGAACCCGAATCACCGCCTCGCCCGAATACGAGGACTGTCGAATCCAGGCCCGCCAACACGGCGTTCCTCTTCGTCAGGTTTATGAAGCGGCTTTAAGAGCCATCCCGGAAGGTTAAGTCCGGCCCTGATCCTTCCAACGCCGTCCCCCGCCAGTGTAATTTCTGCCGCAGGACACCAAAGTAGTCATACCCCGGCACATGCAAAAACCGGATCCCACGGGGCGACCGGCTCACCACGACCCGGTCGCCGGGCTTCAAGGGTTCCCCTTTTTGCCCGTCCACCAACAACAAGACCTCATCGGCGGACTTAACCAGACGGACCACCACCTCGGCGGTGTCCGGCAATACCAGCGGACGGGTGCTGAGGGTATGGGGACACATCAACGCCACCAATACCACGGAGGCCTCCGGCATAATGATCGGGCCTCCCGCCGACAAGGCATATCCTGAACTACCGGTGGGGGTCGCCACGATTAATCCGTCTCCCACGAAATGGGACACTTCCCGGCCGCCCACCGACATTCCCAACGTGATGACCCGTCCCCCGGTGGACCGGATCACAATGTCATTCAAGGCCCGGCAATGGGTCACCTCGGGACGGTCCCTCAGAATCGTTCCCGACAACATGGCCCGTTCCGAAACGGTTACGGTATTCCGGGAAATCGATTCAATGGCGTGCGCCAATTCGCCTTCCGTCACGGACGTTAAAAAACCCAGACTGCCCAAATTGACACCCAGAATCGGCTTATCCCGGCCATCCAATTCTCGGACCGCCCGAAGCAGGGTGCCATCGCCGCCCAAGACGACGAGGGCCTCGATCGTCTCCCAATCCTGCGACAGGGTGGCGTTTATGGGGGACTCGGAGAGGGCGGCCACATCCGGCGTGGTCGTCACCGTCAAATCCCATTGCCGGGCCAGCTCCAAAAGATGCAACATTCCCGAACGGGCATGCGCCTTTTGCAGGTTCGCGATCACCCCGATTTTTTTCATGGCTTGTTCCAAACGCCTAAAAATTCCTGATTTCCGGCCGGCCCCAGAATAGGCGAAGGCGTGACGCCTTGCAAGATCAACGGCAAATGCGCCTGAACAAAATTCCGGATTTTGTCCACCGCCTCCTCCCGGAACCGAACCTCCCGGACCACTCCGCCCCGGCCGACTTTTTCCCGACCCACTTCAAACTGGGGTTTGATCAGGGCGATCAGACAGCCTCCGGACTTCATGAGTTCGCAAACCGGGGGCAGGATGAGGGTCAAAGAAATGAACGACACATCGATGGTCGCCAAATCAACCGGTTCTCCCACTTGGTCCAGCGTCAGATGCCGGGCATTGATCCGATCCCGAACCACCACGCGCGGATCGTTGCGCAACTTCCAGGCCAACTGGCCCTGCCCCACATCCACGGCATAGACGGTTCGCGCCCCATTTTGCAGAAGACAATCGGTAAATCCACCGGTGGAGGCGCCTATGTCAGCCGCAACTTTATCCCGCACGTCACAGCCAAAAGTGAGCAATGCCTGTTCGAGCTTCCACCCCCCCCGGCTGACATATTTCTCCGGCGCCACCAACGCCAACGGCACATCGACCGGATACGATTGGGCCGGCTTGAAAACTTTCTGGCCGTTGACCAATACATCCCCGGCCAGAATCAGGCGCTGGCTCTTCTCCCGGCTATCGCACAGATTCCGTTCCACCAACAAAATATCCAGACGGCGTTTTTCCATGGCCCCGTTTCCCGGTAAATTCAGCGCCGGATAACCAGTAAGCCGGTCAATCCCGCACACAGAAAAATCAGGTTCGGCAACCAACCGGCCAGCCAAGGCGTCAAAAGTTCTCGTTTCCCGAGGATCATGCCCAGATGGACCAGAAAGAAAAAGAGGAAAAGCACCGCAATGGCTCCCAAAACGGTAAACAGAGCCCCCTTGCGACTGCTCGTCATCACCGCCGGCATTCCGATTAATATCACCACGAAACACGTCCACGGCATGGCCAGACGGGCCTGCAAATCAACCTTACGCCGGATTCGGGTCGTGCGCGAAAGATTGGGGCGATTGGCCACATACCGGTACATATCCCACGAGGAAAGAGTGTCGGTTTGGTTCAATTCCTGAAGAAAATCCTGGGGGGTCTCCTTGAAATCCGGCCTTTCCAGAGGATATAGAGCCGGCTTACTCACCCCTCCCACGGGCTCGCCCCGTAAGTCGAATGCCTGGGATTTCATGCCGAAAAACCACCACTTGCCGTCCAACCATTCAGCCTTCTCCGCCCAAATCTCCTCCGCCAGTGAACCATCTTTACGGTCTTGAGTAATCTTGACATCTTTACAGCGGCCCGGAGTCCGGCTGTCAAATATTCGGACCAGCCAATGCCGATGATCCCCCCCGGTATGGTACAGAAAATCCATGAACATATTCTCTTGGGCGGGACGTTTTTTAATATTCTCCGCCTCAAATCGCTTGACCCATAAGGTGGCCCGGGGCCCGATCGTTTCCTGGATCACCAGGCAGGTCAGGGCCGCGCAAAATCCCACCAACAAGAAGGGAAACATCAACCGGTACAGACTCATCCCGGTCGCCCGGAGTGCGGTCAACTCGTTGTGTCGCGCAAAATTAACCAGCGTATACAATTCGCCCAATAACAAGGCCACCGGCATGACCACCACAATAAACGGAGCAAACCCGGCCACCGCAAACAAGTAATGAGCGTAAAAAAATAAAATCTGCCACAGGGGGATTTGGGCTTCAATAAAATCCGTAAATCGGTCGAATATATCCAAAACCAGATAAATCAGAATGAATGCGGCCATGCAGTAAAAAAAAGGAATCAGATATTCCTTCAAGGCATAGCGGGTAATGATACGCATGGAACGGAAGCCCTCGCAAAATGGTCAATCGCGGGACTACTATACCCGGCGGCGGGAATAGCGGCAACCTGAAAAAAAAGAACACCGGCGTCCCGGATGGACGCCGGTGTTCCCCATCATTCCAGTTTAATTAAATCCCCGCCGGGCGGGGCCCTTAAAACTCGTACATCACCTGCCACCGGGCAAATAAAGCCAGATCGTCAACCTTGTAATAATCCCCCGGCTCCAGCACATCGCACAGCGCATGAACGGCGAGTTTGTCTTTCGCGGTCAACATCCCTTTCCCAATCACATACTCGGCAAATACCCCCGCCATGAATCCGCGCTCCCGACCCTCGCCGGGACCATTATCCTCCATCGCCCACAAATAACTGATATAGGCCTTGGTCGTCAGTTGATCCCCAAAATTGCATTTGACTCCGGCATTGGGCATGATCAGGTTCGACCATCGTGCCGCGCCATCCGCATCGTAGGCATACACATACATTTCGCTGTATTGAGGGAACCGCGCCCATAAGGGATTCCACCCTTCATCCTTGTCCGTGTTGGGATCGTCGCCGGAGAGGATGTAAACCCCGGAGTAAACCATCGGCTTGCAATTCTCGAAACCCGACAGCTTATACATCAGGGCTGAATCCACACCATACGCCGCCACGTCCTCATCGCCCCTCCACCCCAATTGGTACGCCACTTCCAGGTTCGCCGAAAGTCCATTGCCAAAATCCGGCATGAGGCGGAAGCCCAAGGTATTCACATCCAACTCATCGTGCGCAACCGTGTTCGTCCCGACCGCCTGATCCCAATCGCTCTCATTCTTGTAGAGCCCATAGACTTCCAACGGCAAATCCTTGATGGACTTATTCTTCAGATAAAAGCCGCCACCAGACTCCCGCATCTCAGGGTTCCCGCCCACCAATCCGGTCAAATCGCGATCCGTCGAATTCATCGCCCAGTCGTCTTCCGAATCATTATAAATGGCCAGCAAATCCACGGTGGTGTCCGGAATTTCCCGAATGGTCAGCTTGGCGGCATTGAAATAAATCGTGCGGGATCCGTCTTTCGGGGACCCCTCGAGAATTACCATGCCGTTGCCGTACATCAGATCCTGCCGCCCCACCCGCAGGTCCACCTTCTGGTCCAGCAGATTGCGAACTTCCAGAAAGAGATTATCGAAGACCGCTTCGTCCGGAAAGTCATAGGTCGCATTATCCGGCTTTCCCGACTGATCGGGACGTTGCCAGTCCCGGAATTCATTCACCACGCGCGCCTTGAAGAGAACATCCTGGCTCAAATCGATTTCCGTCCAAAGCCGGGTCCGAACCCGAAAATAATTGTTTTCACCGCCCCGGGTCACTCCGGGCGGATCCTTCGAAATCGGAATTTCGTCGAAATATTCCTGGCGCAGACGGAGATCGCCTCCCACCCGAATCCGATCCGGCACGTTGGTTTGAGCCATCGCCACCGCCCCGCCCATCAAGCCCAGCACTGCGCCGCAGACTGCCCATTTCGTCATTTTTTTCATCGTGTCTCCTCGTTGACTGATCTGTTCCATCATCGCGATGTCCCACTCCCGGCGCCACGCCTCCCAATCAAAATTGTTAATATTTTAACAAAATCCCAGTGCCACACTAGGATTTGCATTGTGCGTATTCTCGAAGGGGAGTCAATCAAAATTTTCGACGGGGGGCGGGCAAAAATCTCCCGGCGCGGCCGCCCAAACAAAGGGATTGAATTTTATCACCTTCGCTCTTAAAATAGCCCGTTTTCATCGCCACCCCCCCGGGAATGCCGGGTTTGTCACAGAGGAGTCGATCGAATGGCTGGAATTTTTAAAGCCTATGATATTCGGGGCATTTATGGTCAAACCCTCACGGACGATCTCGCTTACCAAATCGGACGGGCCTTCGCCACGTTCCTGAAATGCCGGAAAGTCGTCGTGGGACAGGATATGCGACCCCATTCCGTTCCCCTCTTCCACGCCCTCGCCCGAGGACTGACTGAGCAAGGCGCAGACGTCATCCACCTGGGCCTCTGCTCCACCCCCATGTCCTATTTCGCCAACGGTAAGCTCGGAGCGGACGGCGGCATCATGATCACCGCCTCCCACAATCCCGGGGAATGGAACGGGTTCAAGCTCTGCCGCCATCAAGCCATCCCCATCAGCGGCGACACCGGCATCCGGGATATTGAACAAATCGTCAAGGCCGCCGCCTTCGCGCCGGCGGCCCCAACACCCGGCCGCATTTTCGAGGTCAATATCCTCCCCGAATACGTCAAACACATTCAAAGCCGCGTTTCCCTCTCCCGCCCGGTCAGCATCGCGGTCGATTTCGCCAATTCCATGGGTATCCTTGAAGCCCGCTGTTTCGAAGGCCGAATCCGGGTCGCCCCCCTGTTCGACACGCTCGACGGCACCTTCCCGAATCATGAGGCCAACCCCCTCAATACCGATACCCTCAAAGCCCTCCAAAATCTGGTCCGCTCACAATCCTTCGATTTTGGCGTCGCTTTTGATGGCGATGC
>CAZCDO010000009.1:0-375 GCA_964497135.1 uncultured Verrucomicrobiota bacterium | reverse complement strand
TGAAAAAGGGGCCATCATTCCCATGGACCTGATTACCGCGCTGATCGCCCAAAGTCTTCTGGCCCAGACCAAAGGCCCTATTTTTTACGATCTCCGCAGTAGTTGGGTCGTAAAGGAAGTCATCGAAGCCGCGGGTGGCAAACCCATGATGTCCCGCGTCGGACATGCCTTCATTAAACAGCAAATGCGCGATGCCGATGCCCTCTTCGCCGGCGAACTCTCCGGTCATTATTATTTCAAAGACAACTATTTCACGGAAAGTTCAGCTCTCGCGGTTTTTTGCATTGCCGATATCCTCTGCCGCACCGGCCGCCCCTTGTCCGAATTGATCCGGCCCCTCCGCAAATACCACGCCAGCGGGGAGATCAATTCTGA
>CAZCDO010000008.1:0-43590 GCA_964497135.1 uncultured Verrucomicrobiota bacterium | reverse complement strand
CTCTACGAAGGGTTGATTCGGTGTGGAGAGAAAAAGTTGGCCCGCGATATTGCCCTGCGATTCTGCCGCTTGTGTGCGAAGAGCGGAATGGCGGAAAATTACGATGCCCTGACCGGCGCACCCCTGCGGGACAAGGCGTATACCTGGACCTCGAGCGTTTTCCTGTTGTTGGCGCATGATCTCACAATTCATGACTGAGCACGCCCAAGGTTCCTGCGTAGTAAAGCGGGAGGAAGACGAGTTGCTGTTCCGGCAATTCCGCATACGGGGCGCATGACAAAACGTAACCGGTCCGGCAATTCGGATAGGTGTCCAGCAATAGGCGTAGACTTCGGAGTCGACCTGCGGCGCCACTTTTGATCTCAATGGGGATGATCCGGCCCTCCACAACCACGAGGAAATCGACCTCCGCACTGCTACTCTTGGCCTCCCGCGCCCAATAGTGTAAGTCCGAGTGTCCTACCGCCGTCAGCTCCTGCCCGGCGAACTGTTCGGCCATGGCCCCCTCATGGATGGCCAGAAGATCCTTCTGTGCGAAGGCGATGTCCATCGGCATCCCGCAGAGGTGTTGCATCACGCCAATATCCACCATCAGGGCCTTGAAATTCCGGGCGGATGCCGTTGCGCCTAAAGGCAGGCCGGCCGGACTTGCCGATGGCACTCGGTGAATCACCTGAGCCAGGCACAGCAAATCGAACGCTTTTTTGATGGTGGGATGGGTGAATCCCTCCGCGAGATGAGAATACTTAATCTGGCGACCGATATTTCTGGCCACCGAAGCAAACACGGTCGTCAGGCATTTCCTGTCCACGTGGGGGGTGTATTTGGAGAAATCCTGCCGATAGGAGTCGGCAAGTTCCACCTGCACCTCGGCCGCATCGCGGATTTTGCCGGACGCCGCATAGGCCGCCACACATTCCGGCATGCCCCCCACAAACATATACTGCCGCACAGCATCGAGCATCATTTGGTGGATGACATCGGGTTGCCGGATGGGGGGGAAAGTAAGAATATCAGCGGCCGCCTCCTTGCCTGTGGCGCGCAGGAATTCCGAAAAACTCAAAGGCGTCATATTCAGAAATTGGACCCGTCCCACGGGGAACGAGATATCGCGGGTTGCGAACTCCAGCAGGGATCCCGCCGCGATGACGTGCAGTTCCGGACATTCCTCATAAAAGTAACGCAAGGCGGTGATGGCTCGTGGACAGGTTTGAATCTCGTCAATAAAGAGCAAGTCGTTTCCGGGTGCGATTCGGGCATTTAAGAGGATTTCCAGTTCAGACAGGATTCGGGTGGCGATCAGGTCGCCCTCGAAAACTCGATGCCATTCCGGATGCTTCTCCAGATCAATGACATGAACTGCCCCCTTGAAGTGATTTTTTCCGAAGTCGTTCACCGCCCATGTCTTACCGATTTGGCGTGCACCGCGCAAGATGAGTGGTTTCCGCCGTGCTTGGGTTTTCCATGTCAGTAACTTTTGGGTAACATCTCTTATCATGGCCACACTTATATCGTTTCTATTTCAATACACAGGGCTATTCTGATGTTTTTGGTTTCATTATACAAGCATAAAGTTCAAATTCAGTCCACTCCTTATCTCGAGTCCTGTCTGGCGGCGCGAATTATGGTCAGGCGTGCCCAAATCGGACTCATTCCTGTGCCCTCAATCCAGTTTTGGCTCGAATAGGAGCCGGACCTTCAAGGGTTCCTCCCCACCGGTGATCCCGAAGGCCTGCCGGGCAAAGGTCTCGGGACTGAAGTCGGGGGGGCGGGTGAAAGGGGATCCGCCGGTTTCGATGCGGCGAAACCGCGAGAGGGCGAACGTTTCGACCTGGTTTTTAGCCACATTTCGCGCCAAGACATACCAGTTACCGTGATAGGGCGGCGACTTCCTGCCCCACGAGAACCTGCACGGCGAGGATGGCCGTTGGATCCGCACGTCGATCCAGGGGTGGAACGCCGCCTATCTCGGCGCGGTCATGGCGTTGCGTTGAGCCATTCGAACCTCAGTACCCACGGAGCTGCAATGCGCCCCTGGAGCCCCTGCTTGACAACTTGACACGGACGCCGGGCCCCCTTATTTTTTCCGTGCATTAGAAAGGAGTGACCTCCATGAAAACAATGGCCGTGGGCGAGCTGAAGGCTCATTTCTCGTCCGTTCTCGATGAAATCAAGGCCGGACATCCCATCGCCGTGGGTTACGGCAAGTCACAGCGCAAGATCGCTGTGCTTGTGCCTTACCCGGAGTTCCGCAAGCTTTCCAAACGCAAACTCGGGATTCTGTCCGATCGCGGTTCCTGCCGGTTTCAAAAGGATTTCACCCTCTCGGATGAGGAGTTAGTCACAGCGTCTTGATTTCGGCGGATACCCGTTTGGCTCAGTATGCCGCGCAAGGTTTGCGATTGCTGTGGTGATTGACATCCCCTGTGGCATGAAAAATAATGTTGAAATGATCCCCGACATGGTTCACCCAAGATTACGATTAGGATTACGAATTACGATTACGATTTGGATACAGTCTCGTTCTCCTTCATAATCGTAATCTTGATCTTAATCTTAACTCCTAATCTTAATCTTATTCCTAATCTTTATCGAAATTTCTCCTTCCATCCGCCTGCGGGCCCCTCACTGAATCATGAAAATTGTACCACGCTGAGAATTGACCGAGAACTGTACAAAGACGCTGTTTGAGGCCATGTTCATCCAGCAGGCACAGACCCAGTTGGAGGAGCGGGCGACATTCGAAACGCGGACCTCATCCATCCAGCCGTTGAAATACTGGAGATGGGCTTGACTGCGGCCGATGTTGAACGCGTCGGCCGGGTAGAAAGGCTCCCGAGACACCGAACTGGTGTTTGTTTTTCCTGCCCCATCCACATATAGGACGGCTCTTGGATTGGCATAGGTGCCCACGACGTGGTGCCATTGACCGTCATTCAAAGCGTTGGTGCCGCTGAGGTATCCGGCAGGGTTGATCAGGTATTTGATCATGTTAGGACTGTCATCTTGAAGCCCGAGACTCGCACCGCCTCCTTGTGAACCATTATAACAGCCCATGAAAATTCGCCTTTGCTGGCTGGCCCCCTCCTTGATCCAGCATTCGTAGGTTAAGGCGGGCGGCTTCAGGCTGTATCTGTTGCCGGGATTGATGTAATCGTCAGATCCGTCAAACTGCTGGCCGCCGGCCACGACCCCGCCTTTGCCTGAGGCCGAGACATAATTCGTCCCGTGGTTGCCATTGGCGGTGGAGTCCCGGAATATCCCGCTCGTTTCCTTGAGATGCCACACGCCCGCATACCCCTCGGTCCACGTGGCACCGTTCGTAGTGTATGAGGGCGGGTTGGCCGCTGGGTTATTCCAGTGGGCCCAGATGAACGTGTTGCTGTCCACCAGTCTCGGCACCTGCACCCACACATAGGAGTTGCCATTGGTGTCCCACGATTCGATCTCGTAGTTCAGCTTGTTGATCCGGTTGCTGTCCGAGAAACGCAGATCGCTTCCGCCAGCTCGGAAGTCCGCGTAACGGAAACGGGGGATTGTGTTGCTAAAGATCACCAGGGCCGGGAAATTGGTCAACGTCGCCGCGCCACCAGGCGGGGTATAGCCGCCGAAAACGATTTGCATCCGCTGTTCCCACTGACCGTTGGCAATAGTCAGCGTCGCCGCATCGGGTGCGCCGGTCTGATACGGGCCGTTGGTCAAGGCGAGGGTCACCGTCTCGTTGGCTTCCAGGAAGTTATTCGGAAGGGTGACGACCTGGACCGCGGCGCTGCCGACCCCGTCCGCCAAGGTGAGGTTGGTCGGGTTTGACCAGAGCGTATAGTCGCTTCCGCCGGTCGCCGTGCCGCCCAAAACGTAGTTCACCGTCAGCGGGCCGTTGGTGGCCGCGGCCGGTCGGATAATCCAGAAGAGGGCGCTTTGGTCATTCTCGTCCACCGAGGCGGGCGCCACCTGTACGGTCACGTCGTCCGCCAGGAAGCTCGCCGTGGTGGCCGCCCAGTTTGTGCCGACCGCGCTGGTGGCGGCAAAGCGGTAGAAGTACATGCGCTGGGGGGACAGGTCCGCGATGTTGGTGGACAGCGGGCCGAGGGCCGGATAGCCTTCGAATACGTTGGTGTGGGCCCAGGCCAAGGCGTTGGTTCCGCCATCCTGAGGTCCCCAATAGACGAACACCGCGGTGGGGAATCCTCCTGTGGAAAGCAGGTTCCCGTTGAGCCGGGCGCTGGTGAGGGACACTGCCGTTGCGCCCGGTTCATTGTCGACCAGCCGGGTCGCGTTCTCCCCCGCCGCGCCCACCGTGTTGAATAGGGGGTTCGACACGATGTTCATCCAGCAGGCCCAGATCCAGTTGGAAGATCGGGCAACATTCGAGACGCGCACCTCATCCATCCAGCCGTTGAAATACTCGTCGTGCGCGAAACTGCGGCCGATATTGAACGGGTCGACCGGGTAAATGGGCGGCGATAATGAACCCGCGTTGGTTCTTCCCCGCCCATCGACATACAGGACGGCATTGGAATTGGCATAGGTGCCCACGATTTGGCGCCACTGCTCGCCATACAAGGAGGTGTTGGTGTCGATCAGGTATCCGCCGTTCATGTGGTATTTGCTCAGATTTGGGGCGGAATTCTGGATCCCAAGAATCGCGCCGCCTACGGCGCTGTAATAGCACCCCATGAAGATCCGCTGCTGCTGATAGGCCCCCTCCTTGATCCAGCATTCGTAGGTGAAGGCGGAAGGCTTCAAGGTGGCGCCGCTGCCGGGATCGATGAAGTCGGAGGTTCCATTGAACTGCTGGCCGCCCGCCGCGATGCCGTCTTTTCCGCTCGCCGTGACGTGGCTCGTCCCGTGGTTGCCATTGGCGGTGGAGTCCCGGAATATCCCGCTCGTTTCCTTGAGATGCCACACGCCCGCATAGCCTTCGGTCCACGTGGCGCCGTTGGTGGTGTAGGCGGGCTGACTGGCCGAGGGGTTATTCCAGTAGACCCAGATGATCGTGCTGTTGTCCGCCAGTCTCGGCACCTGCACCCACACATAGGAGTTGCCGTTGGTATCCCACGACTCGATCTCGTAATTCAGCTTATTGGTCAGGGTGGCGTCGCTGAAGCGCAGGTCGCCGTTCGGGGCCGCGAGGAAGTCGGAGTATTTGAATCCCGCGATGTTCGTGCCGAGCACGACCAGGGCCGGAAAGTTCGTGAGCGTTCCGGGCCGGTTGTAGCCCGCGAAGGTCACCTTCGCCCGATAGGCAAAGGAGGCCCAACCGAGCGTGGTGAAGTTCGTGACTGGCGCGAGGCTGTCGCCATCGTCGTTCGTGGCATAGGAGCGGTAATAGTACACCGCAGATGGGTTCAGCCCCGTCAGGGCGATCGCGAAGGCCCCTGCGGACCGCCAGCCCAGGTCGTTGGTGTTGGCCAGGTTATCCGGGTCCGTTCCCCACAGGATATACACATGCCCGGTCGTACTGGTCAGGTTGCCGTTCAGTGTGGCCGCCGTCAAGTCCGGCGCCGTGGCCCCGTTCCCATTGTTCACCGCCGGGGGGCCCACGGTCGCGAACGAAGGGGACCCAGCGATGGTGCCCCACACCTTGCCCGCCGTGTTGCTCGCCATGAAATTGAAGTAATAAAAGGTGTTGGGCGAGAGGCCGGCGGCCGTGTTGGTACACACCTCGCCTTGTGCGCGCAGGCCCAGGTTCGTGCCCGCGCCCGCCGCCCGCCAGGCGGCTTCGTCGGTCGTGAAGTCGTTCGTGGCCCAGAATGCGTAGACCGTCGTCGGCGAAGTCCCCGTGGCGATGAGCGTGCATACCAGGTCGGCCGAGTTCCTTTTCACGTTCTGCGCCGCGCCGTTGGCGATCTGCGGCTTATCGACGACAATCGCCTGGACCGGTTCATACTGATTGAACGAGCCGGCAAAGGTCCCGTTCGACGCGCTGTTCATCCAGCAGGCCCACACCCAGTTGGAAGACCGCGCCAGACTCGACACACGAATCTCGTCGAGCCGTCCTTGGAAGAAGCTCGGGGATTCATTAAGATCGGCGGCAATGTATGCATGCGGATACCGGTTTAGATTATATCGCGGGGCACCCGTCTCCCCAACGGTCGCATCGAGTACCCCGTTGAGGTAGTGCCGGACATTTTGGCCATCCCAGGTGGAGATGATGTGGGTCCACTGATTGAGCGGAACGGCGGTCGTGGACTCATGCGCCGGCCCGGCGCAGTGCAATCTGACCTTCCCACTGGTCTGTGACAGACCGAACCAATAGGCAGAGTTGTATCCCTTGGAAATCACACCACCATATCCTGTGGTGAAATCCGTGGGGTAAGCCCAGGCTTCCCATGTGCCATAGCCGATGTCGAGGCTCGCGCCAGTCCCGCAGTCCAGATTGCCGGAGGAGGTCCGGGTGAATGTATAGGCGCCGTTCACCGTACCCGTCGCGTTCTGGGTGACACCCGAAGCGGAAAGCGTTCCGTTGTTCCGGTTGGCGGTGGAGTCCCTGGCTGCCCCGTTCGTTTCCGCCAGATGCCACACACCCCCGTAGTTCGCGTCCCACGTCGCGCCATTGGTCGCGTAAGCCGGCGTGGTTGCCGCCCAGTTGCACCAGTACGCCCAGACGCACGTGTTCGGGTCCGCCAGTTGCGGCACCTGCACCCACACATAGGAGTTGCCGTTGGTGTTCCACGACTCGACCTCGTAATTCAGTTCATTGGTCAGGATGGCGTCGCCGAAACGCAGGTCGCCGTTCGGAGGCGAGCGGAAGTCGGCGTAGTTGAACCCCGGAATGTTTGTGCTGAGGACGATCAGGGCCGGGAAGTTGGTGAGCGGTCCGGACCGGTTGTAGCCCGCGAAAGTCACCTTCGCCTTGCGGCCAAAACCGCTCCAGTCCTTGGTGGTCGCGAACGACGGCGATCCGAACAGGCTGCCCCATGTCGTGCCCACCGTGTTGCTGGCCATGAAGTTGAAGTAGTAGCGGGTGGCCAGCGCGAGGCCGGCGGCTGTGTTGGTGATCGTCTCGCCTTGCGCGCGCAGGCCCAGGTTCGTGCCTGCGCCATTCGCCCGCCAGGCGGCTTCGTTGGTCGTGCAATCGTTCGTGGCCCAGAAGGCATAGACCGCCGCCGGCGCGGAGCCCGCGAGCGCGAGCGTGCCCACCAGGTCCGCGGAACTGGCCGTCAGATTCCGCGCGGCGCCGTTCACAACGGTTGGCGGAGCGATGGCGCCCGATTCCACCTGCCCGTACTGATTGAACGAACTGGCGCAGACACCGTTCGACGCCATGTTCATCCAGCAGGCCCAGACCCAGTTGGAGGAGCGGGGGATATTCGACACGCGTATTTCGTCCAATTGCCCTGGGAAGTAGTAAGTCAAGCCTCCGCTGGAGCTGGAGCCGTTGCTAAAGTCGGCGGCAATGTGTGCGGCCTGCGTGGCGTTCATCTTCGGTGCCCCTGTTTCCGCGACGGTTCCGTTGGGCGCACCGTTCAGGTAGTGACGCACGTTCTGCCCGTCCCAGGTGGCCACAACGTGAGTCCATTGATTGAGCGGAACGGCGGACGTGGAGTCATGCGCCGGCCCGGCGCAGTGCAGCCGAATGCCATTGGCGGTGTTCAATCCGAACCAATAGGCCGCGCTGTATCCTTTGCCGATGGCAACATAGTAATTACCCCCACCGGTCCGGTACATCCACGCTTCCCAGGTGGCGTAGCCGACGTCGAGGCTTCCGTTTGTTCCGCAGTCCAGATTGCCGGAGGCGGGATTGGAGAACGCATAGGCGCCATCCACCGTGCCCGTCGTGCCCCGCGTCACACCCGAAGCGGAAAGCGTCCCGTTGTTCCGGTTTGTGGTGGAGTCCTTAGCCGCCCCGTTCGTTTCGGCGAGATGCCAGACGCCCGCGAACGCGTTCGACCACATCGTCCCGTTGGTGGCATAGGCCGGCGCGACCGCACCACTCCTGCCCCAGTAGGCCCAAATGGCTGTGTTTGTGTCCGTCAGTTGAGGCACCTGCACCCAGACGTAGGAAGCGCCGTTGGCATCCCATTTCTCAATCTCGTAGGGCAGTTCCCGGGTCAGCCCGGAGTCACCGAAGCGCAGATCGGCGTTGGTTGAGAGGAAATCGTTGTAGGTGAAGAAAGGAATGTTCGTGCTGAGCACGACCAGGGCTGGGAAGTTGGTCAGCGTCGCGGGCCGGTTGTAGCCCGCGAAGGTCACCTTGCACTTGCGACTATAGACGGTCCAGTCGGGCGGGGTCTGGAACGACCCGGGCCCAAAGACACTGCCCCACATTTTACCCGCCGTGTTGCTCGCCATGAAATTGAAGTAGTAGGGCGTATTGGGCGAGAGACCGGCGGCCGTGTGGGTACACACCTCGCCTTGGACGCGCAGGCCCAGGTTCGTCCCCGCGCCATTCGCCAGCCAGGCGGTCTCATTGGTCGTACAGTCGTTTGTGGCCCAGAATGCGTAGACCGTCGTCGGCGACGCCCCCGTGGCGAGGAGCGTACCCACCAGGTCCGCCGAGTTCATCGTCAGGCTCTGAGCCACGCCGTTGGAGACTCCGGGCAGGTCGGCCAGGAAGTATCTCACGATCACGATGCCGGACCCGCCATTCGTTCCGGCATAACTCTGGCACGAGCCGCCCCCCCCGCCGCCGGTGTTGGCTTTGCCGGCTGTACCGCTCGCCCCGCCCGCACCGCCGCCGCCCGTGCCGCCGGTTCCGTAAGCGCCGCCGGCATTGTATTTCGAGCCGCCCCCGCCACCCGCAAACCAACCGGCAGGCGAGCCGCCGTAATCGGCGAACTGCGGGAAATACAAGCCGACTCCACCGTTGCCGGAAATGCCGGAGACGGCGTTGCTCCCCGCGCCTCCCGCACCGCCGCCGCCGGCAGCGGGGTAGGGGGAGCTGAGGGCCGACACCGTTCCACCGTTATACCCTTGCCCTGGCGCTGTGGCCAGTCCACCGCTCCGTACCAAAGAGGCACTGGCGCCTCCGCCGCCGCCTGACCCGCCGCTGATGCCGTTTGTTTCCCGAGACGCGCCGCCGCCCCCGCCGATCGCAATCAGCGGGCCGAACTCCGAATTGGTGCCGGACGCAGCAACGACCGAGGCCCCAACCGCGCCACCTCTGCCGCCAGCGCCAACCTTCACCGCAATCTCGCCCGGCACCATTGAGGTCGCCGCGAGATAGATCAGGCCGCCCGCTCCGCCGCCCCCCCCGCCGTCTCCCCCGCCCCCGCCGCCACCCGCCACCACCAGCACCTCGATATTGCCGCCGTCGATGACGACGAAGTTGCTGGCGGTTCCGCTATTTGTGAACGTGTGGATGCGGTAGTAGCCGAAGTTGTTGGTGGCGTTGCCCCCTGTCGCCAGGACGGCGAAAGCGGTTGGGGCCAGCGTCAGCAGCAAGACGGCCGCCACCGCTGCCCGGGAAAGACTCTCCGTTGTTCGCATGAATCCTCCGATTACAGCAGATGTTCTTCTGATTGTTATTATGCATCAGAATCCCGCCTTCGCCAAGGTGCGAAAATGCGCAAATTATTCCTGTATTTACGCGAATGGCGTGGTACGATTCCGGGCGAGGTGACAACCATCCGAAAACCTATGGTGCTATTCTCCGCCCCCATCGATGCCCGTATCTGGCGGGAGATCCTGGCGGGAGTGAGGGCATTTTCCGGCGATGCGAACGGCTGGCAGGTGCGCTTGGTCGGTCCGGCTCACCTAACCGCCGTAATCAACAGGTGTCAGGATGTCGCGGGCGTTATCGGCTGTATACCCAGCCGCGAACTCGTGGAAACGCTGAAGGGCCGGAAGATTCCGGCGGTGGCAACCGTTGATTTGTTCCCGGATTTAGATATTCCGCTGGTGTGTCAGGATGATGAGGCGATCGGCCGGCTAGCCGCGGAGGAGTGCCTGCGGCGGGGTTTCGTTCATTTTGGCACCTACGGCGTTTGCGTTCACGAATTTGCCCGCCGTCGCCGTCACGGGTTCATGGCCCGGGTGGCGGAGGTGGGACACGGCTGTGTTCATCACAGCCACGAGCGCGGGTACGATCCCTATCGCCTGTATGCCACGCCGCCACAGGAGGATCCCGCTCTGGCCCGCTGGCTGGCGCGATTGCCGAAGCCGGCCGCGGTGTTCACCCTGAACGACTATTTTGCCGTGCACTTTCTGGAGGTCTGCGCGGTCAGCGGGGTGCGCGTTCCGGAAGATGTCGCCGTGGTCGGCGTTGACGATGAACCGCTCTGGTGCGACTTGTCCACGCCGCCGCTGGCAAGCGTGCGGACATTGGGCGAACCGATTGGCGTCGAGGCGGCGCGGGCGCTCCAACGTCAGATGAAGGGCGACAGATCTCCAGCCAAACCGATCCTGGTGGCACCCTTGTCGCTGACCTTACGCCAGTCGCTGGATATCCTGGCGATTGACGATCCGGCGATGGCGCGGGCGTTGGCTTTTCTGCGCGAACACGCGCACCAAGCCGTGGGCGTCAAACACATCCTGGCGGCGGCGCATCCCCTGTCCCGGCGCACGCTGGAGAGCCGGTTTGAGAAGTTCCTGGGCCATGGCCCGGGTGAAGAGTTGTTGAGGCTCCGCCTGCAACGTGCGAAGGAAATGCTCGCCGATCCCCGGCTATCAATCGGTCAGGTGGCCGAGCGGGCCGGTCTGACGAGTCTGAAGCGCTTCAGTTGCGTGTTCGCGAAAAAGTTCGGAATGGCGCCCCGGGAGTTCCGGCGGAGACTCCTGGGGTCGGTGTCGGAATGAGAGCGCTCGCGGGTCGGAATAGATCTAAATCTTAAAAGCGGCTTGCCTTCCATCGTGAACAAGGTGGTTCGGAAGATTACGATTACGAATCCCCGCTCGGGGGTATGCGGCCGTCGATTCAGGGCAAGGGGCAAACAGTGTGAAGATTGGCCGACTCTGGCGGGGGCAGAGGCTGGCCTGAGCCCCGGAAGCGATGCAACGCTTCACTGGGTTGCAAGTTGTGGACGGCCTTGAACGTGGTTGAAAAATTAGAGAGATGCGTAAAACCCAGTCGGCCGGAGATTTCCTTGATGGATAACCGGCTTCCCGCAATATATTCCATCGCCTCCGCCATGCGGCGACGGACCCGATATTGTTTGGGGGTGGCGCCGAACTCCTTTTGGAACAGGATGCGCAGGTGATCGGATGAATAACCGCAGTCCGTGCACAACTCCTCCATCGTACGGGTGCCGGACGTATCTCTATCGAGGAGGCTTTTCAATCGTTCTGCCGGCGAAATCCCTCCGGTGGAAACAGCCCCATCTATCATATGCCGGAGCATATTCAAGACGCCCATTTCGGCGCGAAGGCGGTTTCGAGCGGTAGGCATGAGGAAGGAAGAGCGGATGTGCTCCATTTCAAGCCGCCAGCCTTCCAGACGACCGGCTTCCACGGAGAGGAAGGGAGGGATTGAAAACCAGTCTCCGGCATTGTGCAAATCCACCCGATCGGGTGCTGCGCTACGACGGACTTCATCGCTGTCGAAAAGAATGGCGTAGTTCACCCGGCGATTGGTGTACCGGAATCGGATAGGAAGACCCTGTGGGTGGAGACTGAGACCGGTGGCGTCGGGACCAACGTGAAAACCCGGTGAATCGAAGTATTCAAGTCCTTCAAACACAAAACTCAGGGTGTGAGAGGGCACGGCATACGCGGTTTCCTGTGCGGATCGGCAGACTACAATATGTCGAATATTCAGGTTCATGTGAAATATCGGAAATCAATAAGGATCTCGTTTTTTGATTGATCATAATCATTGCATAAAAAGCCTGCAAGCGGATAAGGTTGACGGCAACAAGAGCCATTCTTAAACAACTAGGCTTTATTACACGGAGAGTTATCATGCTTAAGGCGAAAAAGGAACAACGGGTTTTTGACACAAATAAGCGGATTCGGCTCGGGATCTGGGGATTGGGACGAGGGATGAGCTTTTTCAATACGTGCAAGTTTCTTAACATCGACGTGGTGGCGGGATGTGACTTTAATGCCCACATGCGCGACAATTTCATCAAGCATTGTCCCGGGGCCTTTGTGACGGAGAACGAAGAGGATTTTCTCAAGCAGGATTTTGATGCCGTGTTGCTGGCCACGTTTTGTCCCTCACACGGACCGCATGCGATCAAGTGTTTACAGGCGGGCAAGCATGTACTGTCGGAGGTGACTTCGTTTTTTACGATGGCAGAAGGCGTGAAATTGGTGGAAGAGGTTGAGAAACGCAAGCTGGTTTACAATCTGGCCGAAAACTATCCCTTTTCCGCGGAGAACATGTGGCTGGCCAGTCGGTGGAAGGAAGGTTTGTTCGGAGAGATGATCTATGCCGAATACGAGTACGTCCACGAGTGCCGCTCGCTGGCTTATACCTACATTGACGGCTTGCCTGTCCAGCCCGGTCACACGGTTCATAACTGGCGCAGTTGGTTCAATTTTCACTACTACTGCACTCATTCGTTGGGGCCTGTCATGGTCAACACCGGAACGCGTCCGGTCAGGGTGGAGACGTTTCCCTGCACACCGCGGATCGGCGGATTTCTCCGTGCGTATGGTGCGGATAACGGCACGATGACTCCTTCTCTAATTCAAATGGATAATGGCGGCGTGGTTCGCAATCTCATGGGGGCGGCCACTAACGATAGTCATAGTCAGCGGGTCTGGGGAACACGCGGGGCGTATACGATCGGACACGACGGGGTCAAGTTGCGCTTGGGTGCCTCCGGCGGATCGCCCCAGATGAATGTCAATCCGAGATGGGAAGGGCTGGGCGAGTTGGCGGCAGGAACAGGCCATGGAGGCGGTGACTTCTGGACACTCTATTATTTCGCCCGGGAAATCCTCACCGGCGAGAAGGGGCCCTTCGACATTTATGGCGGTTGCGATGTCACCATCCCTGGCATTCAGGCCCTGCGTAGTTCACTGGAGGGCGGAAAGCCGATGGAAGTACCGGACTTCCGTAAAAAAGCCGATCGGGACCGATATCGCACCGACGATTGGCAACAGGAACGGTACGATACAGCTCGTGGGGTGTTTGGCGGCATCGTGCCGACGGGTAAGGCGGCTAACTTCAGCACCATCATGAAGGCCTTGGTTAACTTCGCTCCGATTTACCGTGCCTATGCAGATTGGAAAAAAGTCCTGAACTCCATGGAGCGACCGGAAGAGTTCCTGCCCGTCATCCAAAGGTTGCTGGACAGTTACGACTCGCTGGTGATTACCTACCAGGATGCCCGTGCGATTATCAGGGCCTATCCAAACTCCGATGGAGCTCAGGTGCTCGGAGAAATGTTGGAGGTCGGGGAGGAGAAGACCGTTCTAGCCCCGGGATTCCTAAAGGCCTTGAAGAAAGAAGGGGCGGCGCTCCGCAGAAAGTATTCGCCAATCAGAAAGAAGAAGGCGGTCCCGGCATGATCATCTGCTGGGACTCTATGACCGATACCTGCATGCCGGAGGATATCCCGAGGCGGTGAAGGCGATGGCGGCCGGAGCGGCGGCCGAACCCGTCATCGACGAGATTGTCGGCACGTTGCAGGATGATTTTGCGCGCAAGGAGGACTACGATCCGTCCCTCTTCGAAGCGGCGATCCGGGCAGTCGCCAACCATGTGGGAAGCCCGTCGAAGTTGACACAGTTGGACGCCACCAAGTACCACGCGCGGAAAGTGTTTGCCGCCCTGAGCGCATGGCACTTGGTACTGGAGGTCCACGCTCAGTCGCTCGATCCCCAGCACTCGGACTTCCTTCCCAAGCGCTATCTGCACGATCTGGGAGTCGTTAACCGCTACCGAAGTTTGGCGGTTCCTTCGATTTCCCTGTTGCATACGCTTGACCCGGGGCTGCGAACGCCGCTCGGGGGCCTTTTCGAAAATGCGGTTCTCTTGGGTCTGCTTGAAGGGGCGTCGGCGAAGATGAAGGTCGGGACGTGGCGAAAGGATGCCCGGAGCGCCGTGGAGGTCGATTTCGTCATGGATGCCGCCGAATTTGGTTTGAAAATACCGATCGAGTGCAAGGCCACTCTTGCCGTCAGGCGGCGCCACGCGGAAAGCGTCTCGGATTATCTGCGCACAACCCGCCAATCGTTCGGCGTGCTGGTGACCGCCGCGCCCCTTGAAGTCATTCCTTGTGGGGAGGGTTGTCGCGTGCTCAACGTTCCGGCGTACTTGGCGACCCGGCACAACCTTTTGCGCTACGCCGCAGCATCCCATGGAGTGACCGGTTCCGTGTAGGGTAATGATTAGTTGATAGTTGTCAGGTTGTTGTCAGCCGCGACTTGCGGCGAAAAAACCGGTATTCCTGCCAGTCGGAGGCCGGGGGGGGGGATGGGCGGCCGCCGTCCGCCCCCACAGAAGCGGGAGTAACGGCGTGATCTGAACCTGTCTCAGGTGTAGCTGCGGCCGACCTGTCCTGAGTTAGTCGAAGGATGGCCGCGGGATCCGAGCCGGAGCGGGAAGGTCGGCCGTTGGTTTGAAATTCCATAACGCAACTGCGGGATTCTTATACCGCCACCCGAAACGGCCCGGAGGACCGTTCTAGATAGACGCTTTTGGAAGGAAGTCCGCCATGTTTTCCACGCTCAGGCCCAGCCATTCCGGTTGATGTCGGGGATAGGATGCCAGCAATCCTTGCGCCCGATGTTTCAGCCCCTCCACGCTCAGTTTCGCCGGGTTCAGTTTGATATCGGCCATCGTGATCGTCTTCTTCCGGTCATTGATCGCGACCAGGTCGATCTCGTTCTGGTTGCCCCGTTCCCAGTAGGATCCGATGCGATTATAGTTCCCGGAATCAGCCATTAGTTCACGGAAGCATTTCTCCAGAAGAAGGCCGCAGTAGACCGAATAGTCCCGCAGGACGACCTCTCGCACGTAGGCGAAGTTGCCGGTCTCAATGGCGGAGCGGTTGCGATAGATGAATCGGAACCAGAAGTTCAGGAAGTTGTCGGTGATCCGATACTTCTGGAGCCGGGCGTTGGGTTTGGCATCGATCGGCTTGTGCTTTGAGATGATACCGAAGGTGTTCTCCAGCCGGTCCAGATAGCCGCCGATGTCCGCCTCCAGGATGGACTGCATTTCCGACCGCGCGGTCTTGCCCAGCGAAATCAGTTCCAAAATGGAGAAGTAGGTGCCGTACTCCTTGCCGAACTCCTCGATCAGCAGGTTCCGGCCTTCGTTGAGTAAAGGGGAGTCGGTCTGCAGGAAAAAATCCAGCATCCGGTCGAAAGTCAGGGCTGAGTTGGCGACGAGCAGGTCCAAATATTTCGGCATTCCCCCCGTCAGGACATAGCAGTCGAAAAGCGCCCGCAGGCCGGTCACCCCGTTATCCGCCAGAACCTCATGGATCGTTCGGAGGGAGAACGGCTGGAGGGCAAGGATGCGATCCGCCCGGCCGAACAGCGGCTCCTTCTTCTCTTCGAAAATCCGGTGCATCAGCGAGTAGACCGATCCGATACAGATCAGGTTCATGCGGCATTTGCCTTTGTTGACGTCCCATAGGTGTTGGATTTCGGAGTAGACGGCGGGGTTGATTTGGAGAAACTCCTGAAATTCATCGACGATCAGCGTGAACGGCTTCTTCTGCGAGAGTTCCAGCAGGAGCCGGAATACATCCCGGAACGTCCTGATTTCCCCGATGACCGGCACGTCGAACTGCCGTTGGATGTCCTCCAGATACTCCGCGCAGAGGAGGTGTTCGGACTTTTTCGAGACGAACAGGTAGAGATGGGGGCGGGACTGGGCGAACTTCAGCGCCAGCGACGTTTTACCGACCCGCCGTCTTCCGGTGAGGACGGTCATGCGGGCGGAGCTACCGGTCTGCTTCTCCAGCTTGCCCAATTCGGCCAATTCCCGTTCGCGGTCATAGAACTTCATCGCTTTTCTCCATTACCGTAATGCCCATTACAGTAATCTATTTTACGGTAATGTAAAGCGGGAAGTCTTAATGTCTTAATCGTAATCCTCTTCCTCATCTCATTCCCGCTCCTTATCTCATCCCGTGTCTCAGCGAAGATAAAATTGCGGCCGCCGAAAAATCATGGCTCGAAAGATCATGATGCCGTCCGTGTAGTACATACAAAATCGATAACGCAACTGCTGAATTCTTATATCTTGGATAATCGCAACTATAGCTTGCGCATTTTGTAATTTATTGGTATAAACGGGTCTATTCAACATAAGGACCTGCTATGTACTACGAAAGAGCCCTTACGCGCCCGGAAGAGTCATTTTTTTTACTTGGTCCCAGAGGAACCGGCAAAAGCACCTGGCTGCAACACAGTTTTCCAGATGCCAAGATCATTGATCTCCTGGACGAAAGGCAGCGTTATCGTTTCATGGCACAGCCGGGCAGTTTTGCCCTTGAACTGCAAGCACTTCTTCCGGGTTCATGGGTGATTGTGGATGAAATTCAAAAAATGCCCGATCTTCTCAATGAAGTACACCGGTTCATTGAGACTCGCCAACTCAAGTTTGCCCTCTGTGGATCAAGTGCCCGTAAACTCCGTCAGGCGGGGGTCAATCTTCTAGCCGGACGCGCCTTGAGCCGCACTTTGTATCCCTTTCAACCCGACGAAATTCCCGGACCCTTTGACCTGGAAGACGCGCTCCGGTACGGGACACTGCCGATTGCCTGGAAGAGCAACGTAAAAGAAGAAAAGCTGGAAGTGTACATCATGACTTACCTCAAAGAGGAAGTTCAGGCGGAAGCCCTCGTGAGAAATCTCCCGGGATTCGCCCGTTTCATTTCGGTGGCGGCCCTCCTTCACGGGCAGTCCATCAATACCACCAACATCGCTCGCGAATGCGGGATTTCCCGTCCCACCGTGGATGCCTATTTGGATATCCTCGAACAAACCCTTCTCTGTGTCCGGCTCCGCGCCTACGAAGGAAAACTGCGGATCAAAGAGCGCAAGCATCCCAAACTTTTCTGGATTGATCCCGGACTCGTGCGCGCAGCCAAACAACAGCTTCAATCCCAACTGGCCGCCGAAGAGCGGGGCCACTTGTTCGAAGGGCTGGTCTGCACCACCCTCCTGGCCTATCGCGACTACCGACGGGCCTTCACAGATCTCCGTTACTGGGCGCCGAGTTCATCGCTCGAAACGGAAGTGGATTTTCTAGCCATCCGAAACGATCAGATCGTCGCGGTGGAAGTCAAGTCGGGCACGATCTTCAACCCAGCCTGGTGCAAGGGGCTCCGCGCCTTCGGCACTCCTCCGGGCCTTGTTCGCCGGATCGTCGTGTGTCCGGACTCCCCAGACCTGAAGACGGCGGATGGCATTGAAGTTGTCTCCTACCGTCGTCTGGCCTCGATCCTTCATGAAGGGACGTTGTTCGGCTAACGGCCGCGCCTCTTGAAGTCATTCCGGTTAATCGTGATCCCCCATCTGAATTCTCATCGGGCCCCTTGTCTCAGCGCGCGAACCGACAGGCCGGTGTGTCGCTTCAACAAGCGGCTGAGCTGATGTTCGTCTCCGATTCCCGTTCTCGCCGCAACATCCTTGAGGGTGCGGTTCGAATGGATGAGCAACAGGTCCTGGGCGCGCTTCACTTTCCGTTGGCGCAAATCCTTCATCAGGCTGCGACCCGTCAACGCCTTGTATTTTCGGCCGAGATGATGCTTATTGAGACCGATGGCCTGCGCCAGGTCGTCAAGTCGCGTCCGTTCGGTCATATGTTCATCCCCGTAACGCAGGACATATTCCACGAGATTTTTCGGGACGTGCCCCGCCAGGTGAATGTACTCGCCCAGCAGGCCGGCCAGCAGCCCGTTGCAGATGGCGCGTGCCGAAGGACTCTGCTCGTTGTGAACCGACAGCATCCGATCCGCCAGATTGCGAAAAAGGCCCTCCCGATCATGAACAATGCGGGGGAGTTGATCGGGTGAATGCGGCCACCAAAAGTAGATGCAGATGCATAATGGGGGCGCATCCGGCGGGTTTTCCTCTGAGCGGGTACTGTTCTCGGGCCAGAAGACCACGTCACCGGCTCGGGCTTCAATCGTGTTTCCGCCCCTCACTTTCGGCATCCGCGCCTGATACTGTCCGCCGAGCATCACAATGAGTTCGGCCTGCGCATCTTTGCGAACACTCGCGATTCGTGCGGAAGCCCCTCTGAAAAACATGACCGAGTCGAATCTTGCCCGTAGGCAGATGTCTTTTTTAGGCACAAAAAAAGCTTCTTTTTGCATTGATTTAGCATAAACAATCTATCTCTTTTTGTCCACCGCCATGTTAAAGTCGCTGCACAGTCAGTAGTCGCGGATTGCAAGGAGAAAACCCTTAGGAGAGTGTTCCGTATGAAACATTCCTTCTCCATGGTTTGGGTGATGCTATGGATCGGATTCTTTGCGGTTCACGCCTTGGGCGCCACCCAGCGGCACTGGACCGGGGCCGGCGCGAACAGCAACGCCAGCACGGCGGCCAACTGGCTCGAAGGCGCGCCGGTCGCGGGGGATGACATCGTGCTGGATGCGTCCACCAATAAATTCATGACGTGGGATACCAACGCCCCGGCATCCGTTGGATCCTGGACCCAGGTCGGCTACCTCGGCACCGTGACGGTTGCCACCGTCTATGGCACCAATGGCTTCACCAATTTCACCATTGTTGGGAACTGCATTATCAGCAACGGCGGGTGGACCCATACCGTGAACGCCGGCACGGAACAGTACCGGCTTTACGTCACCATCGGCGGGAATCTTGTCGTGGGTCCGGCGGGACGAATCGACGCGAACGCAAAGGGCTCGACGCTCGGAACGGGAACGGGCATCAACAACACCAAGGCATCGAGCTACGGCGGGCAGGGGGGGATCGAAGGTGGAGCCAACTTGCCGCCCGGGATTTCCTCCGTTGTTCCGGCGCCGACCTACGGATCCATGACATCCCCGACGAATGTGGGCTCCGGCGGATTTGGGTTCTGTGGCGGCGGGGCGATCCGGTTGGCGGTGAGCGGCACTACGACCCTCGACGGTTCGATATGGGCGAACGGCTCGCCGCGTGATGGGCACTGCACGGAGTCCGGCGGAAGCGTCTGGCTCACCACCGGCTCGCTTACGGGCACGGGGAAAGTCAATGCCTGCGGCGGGGTGATCGTGAGCACGGCGACGTGCGGCGGCGGCGGAGGCCGGATTGCCCTGATTGTGACCAATGCGGCGGCCGACTTTAGCGGCTTCACCGGGCTTATCAGTGCTGCGGCAGGCAAGGGTGGCGCCGCGGGTACGATCTATCGGGAAAAGCCGGCGGATGCAGGTCGCGGCGAACTCATCGTCGACAACAACTTGGTCTGGTCTCCTGCCTACATTGCGACACGGTTCGGAGGCACAGCGGCGATGACGTGCGATTTCTCGCGGATTGTCCTGACCAACGCCGGTAATCTCGGACTCTTCGGTGCGGATTCACTGGTGCTTACGAACACCGCCATTGTGGGGGGGCCGGGTCCCGCCACAAACTGCGGCGGTATTTCGCTCTACGGCGTGTCGCTGGCGTTGCCATCCACCTACGCCTGGTCGAATTATTTCATCCGAATCCACACCAACGCGGGCTCCTCCGTTTCCTGTGAGGACATCACGGTGGGGACGAATGCGATGTTGATCGTGGATCAGCCATATCTGTTCTCAAACGTCACGATCAAGGCCGGCGGACTCCTGCGCCACGACGGCAACTTTGACTCGGAAAAGCTTCGGCTGAACGTGACCGTCATCAGCAACCTGACCGTGGATGCCGGTGGCGCGATCGACGTGAGTCGCAGAGGCTATGGCACCGGCAAGGGACCCGCCCCAGGACCGAACGGCGGCGGCTCCAGTCACGGGGGGCAGGGGAAGTTCGGCCCGGCCGTGACCTACGGGTCACTGGTCGCGCCGACTAACCTGGGCAGCGGATCAAATCCCAACCAAGGTTATGACAAAGACTGGGGCGGAGGGGCGGCGATCCTCGCCGTGGGCGGGACCACGACGCTGAACGGCTCGATGGTCGCCGAGGGCGGTCCTCGTGATGGGAACGGCGGCGCCGCGGGGGGCAGTCTCTTCCTGACGACCGGGCGCCTGACGGGGTCGGGTACGATCTCGGCGAAAGGGGGGGGGAATTCGCCCGGCGGCGGCGGCGGGCGGATCGCGTTGGTGCTGACGAATGCCGCGGCATCCTTCACGGAGTTCACCGGTCCCATCACGGCTTCCGGACAGGGAACGGGCCCCGGCGGAGCTGGAACGGTTTACTTGCGGGCACCGGGGCAGGGGACCAATGAGGGGACATTGATCGTCGACAACAACGCGCTTTCCGCCACTGTGGGCGCCTTGATCACGACCAGCGTCACCGACACGGCGGTGGGCGATGTCGTGATTCGCAGCAATGGCGTGCTGCAGTTGGCCCTGAACCAGTCCCTGACCGTCGGTGGAATGTGGTCCAACGCCGCGACATTCAACGCGATCACCGGCTCGACCATATACATTGCCGGCAGCGAGACCTCCACTTCGACGGTTTACGGCACCTCGGTTTTCTACCGGCTGACGTGTACGACGCCTGGGAAGACGGTCAAGTTCGCGGCGGCATCGAGCAACGTGGTGCGCGAAGCGCTGACCTTCACGGGCGCGAGCGGGAGCAACATCGTGCTGCGCTCAACCGTTGACGGCACGCAGTGGAAACTGGCTGTATCGAATGCGGCCATCCAATCGGTAAGTTATGTGGATGTCAAAGACTCTGATGCCCGGCCCGGCGCGACGATTTCGCCATCGTATTCCACCAATAGCGGCAACAACTCCAACTGGAGTTTTGCCGTTACCGGGCAGACGAACATCTGGCTCGGAACCAATAGCGCGATGTGGGGCACTCCCGGGAATTGGAGCTTGGAGCGGATACCGACCCTGTCTGACACGAAGGCGGTGATTCCGGCGGGGTGCTCGAACTATCCGGTTCTGGATACGATACGGGAGGTCAATGGTCTTGATCTCGATGTCGGCGCGTCCCTAACCTTGAGCGGTTACGATTTCACGATCAACGGCAACGCCAACCTGGCCGGTTCTCTTCGCGCCACCGGAACGGAGAGTCTGAGGTTTTTGGGCGGGTTGATGGATTTTGCCGGCGGCGGAACGATCACACCCGCCGCTTCAACGCTTATCATCGGCGGGGCCGGGGCGCAGACTGTGAACCTGGCGGGCAAGACGTACTGGAATCTTTGGGTCACCAATGGGGCAGGTCTGGTAACCCTCAATGGCGGTTGTACGGCAAAGCAATTTTGGTTTAACGGCGGAACCAATCCGGTGAGTGTCAACTTTGGGGCGGGGGTCCCCTTTAATCTCCGGGATTTCGAAATGCTGGGATCGGCCTCGCTAACCAATATCACCTTGCGAAGCGCATCGTCCCCGAGCGCCTGGCTCTTGAATGTATCTGGGTACTCGCGGGTTCTGGGGGTGGATGTGAAGGACAGCGATGCCGGGGGTGGCAAGCCCATTTACCCCATGAGTTCGAAGGACAGCGGGAGCAACTCGAACTGGGTTTTCGAGGGTTCGTGGAGCACCTGGCTCGGGACCCATTCGACCAGTTTTACCAATCCGGCCAATTGGAGTCCGGTGGGGGCGCCCAATGCCAGTTCGCTGATTCTGGTGGAGACCAATAATGCCCTGATCATCGGCACCACGACGACGGTTCAGACCCTGATATTGGGCGGGGGAACGGGGGCCGTGCAGGTGCAGGTTTTCGCGCCGCTGACCGTGTCGGGCGACGTGACCGTCCGGACCAACGCGACCCTCTGGATCAACCAACCGATGACCGTCAGCAACGACTTCATCGTACAGGCGGGTGGCATGCTGACCCATACCTCCAATGTTTCGAGCGACACGTACAAGCTAACCCTGACCGTCAGCAGCAATCTATTCTTGGATGCCGGCGCGGAGGTTAACGTCAACCGCAAAGGTTATTCGGCGACCTATGGCCCCGGGGGGTCGGCGGACGACTCGTATGCCGCCAGTTATGGCGGAGAGGGTGGTAAAGGCGCCGGCATGGCGGGACGGCCAACCTATGGATCCGTCCTGGCGCCAACCAACCTCGGCAGTGGCTGCCGTGGTTGGTCGGCTGCGGGCGATCTTGAACGCGGCGGGGAGGCGGTGATCCTGAGCGTGGGGGGAATTACGACGATCAACGGACTGATGACCGCCGAGGGCGGACCGCGTGACGGGAATCGGAGCGCTGCGGGCGGGACGTTCTTCCTCACGACGGGACAATTGTTGGGTTCGGGTTCGATCAAGGCTCAAGGGGGTATCGCCAATTCCGCGGCCGGCGGGGGCGGCGGCCGGATCGCGGTGGTCCTCCTGAACCCGGCCGGTTCATTTACGAATTTTAGCGGATCCATGACCGTCTCCGGCCAAGGTACTTTACCAGGTGGGGCCGGTACGATTTACTTGCAGGGGCCGGGTCAGGGCGCGGGACGGGGTGATGTCATCGTCAATAATGGAGGACAAAACGCGACGAGCCTGAATATTTTGCCGCCTGCCCTCTGGTCGGTCCCGGACGAGTTGCGCTACGCGCGGCTGTTGATTACCAACAACTCGACTCGCGTCACGCTCTCCAACAATATGACGGTGGCCAATCTCTATGTTTACACCAATGCCATCCTGAACCTGACCAATTTCAACCTGTCCGTCAATACGACCCGGCATGATCTGGGCGGCGGCACAACCAATAGCGCCGGCGGGCAGATCATCTGGCTCGGGAATGGCGGCACCGTGTTCCTGTTCTACTAACAGACGGTCGGGTTTGGGCGAACTCAAAGTCACCGCAGTTACGAGCAAGATTACGAATCAAGCGGCTCACTCCTAAGTTTTGATCATATTCCTGATCGTAATCCTAATTCTTACTCACATTCCCATCCTTTTTCCTTTTTTGAGGGTTAATTCCACTTGTCCACAGAACGGGTGCAGAGTAGAATTGATAGCCGGAATTGAAGTATGAATGGAGAATCACTATGAATAGCGACCAGATTAAAAAAGGTTTTGAACGGGCTCCACACCGGAGTTTACTGCGTGCGGTGGGGGTGAAGACGGAAGAATTCAAGCGCCCCTTCATCGGTGTCTGCAATTCCTTTACCGAGATTATTCCCGGTCATGTGCATCTGAATAAAGTGGCGGCTTTGATCAAAACGGCGATTCGTAAAGCGGGGGGGATCCCCTTCGAGTTCAACACGATCGGCATTTGCGATGGGATTGCGATGGGGCATACCGGCATGAAGTATTCGCTCGCGAGCCGGGAATTGATTGCCGACTGTGTCGAGTCCATGGTTAAGGCGCATTGTTTCGATGCGCTGATCTGTATTCCGAATTGCGACAAGATCGTGCCCGGCATGCTGATGGGTGCCTTGCGGGCCAATATTCCGACCTTGATGGTCAGCGGCGGGCCGATGAAGGCGGGCAAAACACCGGCGGGCAAGACGGTGGATTTGATCAGTGTTTTTGAAGGCGTGGCCGCCTTGAAAAACCAACGGATCAACGAGACGGAATTGCAGGTGTTGGAAGAGCATGCCTGTCCGGGGTGCGGATCCTGTTCGGGAATGTTTACGGCCAATTCGATGAACTGCCTGTGCGAAGCGCTGGGTATGGCGCTTCCGGGGAATGGTTCTATTTTAGCGGTCGATCCGCGCCGGAAAAAGTTGTTCCGCCAGGCCGCGAAACGGATTGTTGAGATGGCTCTGGCTGACGGGCCCCGGCCGCGGGAGATCGTGACCCTCGCTTCGTTGGACAATGCGTTTGCCGTGGATATGGCCATGGGCGGCAGCACGAATACGGTTTTACATGCCCTGGCGATCGCGCATGAGGCGGGCGTGGCCTACGATCTGGAGCGGATCAATCAAATCAGCCGGAAATGCCCCAACATTTGCAAGGTCTCGCCCTCATCGGCCTATCATATGGAGGATGTGGATCGCGCCGGGGGAATCAGTGCCATTATCAAAGCGATCGCGCAAATCCCGGGATTGCTTCAACTCAATGTGCCGACGGTGACGGGAAAGAATTTGGGCCAGAATATCGCCCGGGCCAAAGTGACGGATTCGGATGTGATCCGTCCCTTGACCAACGCCTATTCTCAGGACGGGGGGCTGACTATATTGCGCGGCAACCTGGCGGAGGGGGGCGCGGTGGTGAAGAAGGCCGGGGTGGCGGCAACGATGCTGACCTTCCGGGGGCCGGCGGTGATTTTTAATTCCCAAGAAGAGTCCTGTGCCGGGATTCTGGCCGGCCAGGTGAAGGCCGGCGATGTGGTCGTCATTCGGTATGAAGGACCGCGCGGCGGACCGGGAATGCAGGAGATGCTGGCGCCGACGTCTTACATCATGGGGCAGGGGTTGGGCGAACGCGTCGCGCTGATCACCGATGGCCGTTTTTCCGGCGGGACCCGGGGCGCCTGCATCGGCCATATTTCTCCCGAAGCGGCGGCCGGTGGCGTGATCGGTCTTTTGGAGCCCGGGGATATGATTGCGATCGATATCCCCAACCGTACCCTGGCGGTCGAGGTGAGCGCCGAGGAATTGGCGCGGCGCAAGGCGCGACAGGCTGCGTTTGTTCCGAAGATCACGGCAGGTTACCTCAACCGCTATGCGAAGATGGTGACGAGCGCCGGGACTGGCGCTGTGGTTGAGTAAATTTTTTCTACTGCGTGGTGACGCTCGCTCTCCAGCCTGAAGAACGGCGCTCTTGCGCGCCTACTACCAACGCAGGAATGCAGGCCGGTTTGTAGTAGCGCCGCGTGAGGCGCGTTTTGTCGCCGGAATTCACTTTAAGGGACCATGGATTCCAATCTGCGGATTGCTTTTAAAACGATCGGCTGCCGCCTCAATCAGGCGGAAACGGCGCGGATGGCGGCCGTCTGCGCGGCCGCCGGTTACGAAACGGTTCAATGGGGCGAAGCCTGCGATGTGGTCGTGATCCACGGTTGTGCTGTGACCCAGAAGGCGGAAAGCGATAGTCTGCGGGCTATGCGCCAGGCCGCTCATCGGGCGGGAAATCCAATGGTTGTACTCGCCGGATGCGCCGCGGCGTATGCGCCGCTCAAGGGGTTGGATCCGTCCGGGATGTATCGGCTGGCCGAGCAGGCGGACAAATTTCGTATTCCTGCCGTTTTGCATCAAATTGATCCCCTCCGTTTTCCTCCGCCTTCGGGAATTTCGGTGGCATTACCACAATTCGAGACTGTGCGAGCCTGGGTTGAAATCCAGGATGGATGCGATTTTCAATGCGCTTATTGCGTGGTCCCCCTGACCCGCGGCGCGCCGCGAAGTCGGCCGCCGCAGGACATTGTGGACGAGATCCGGCGGATCACGGAGTTGGGCTATGGTGAAATCATCTTCTGCGGCGCCAACTTGGGGAGTTACCAGGCCGGCGGCCTCGATCTGGCGGGATTGTTGGAACGGATTTTGACCGTGGACGGCATTGGCCGGATCCGGTTGGGATCGATTGAAGTGTCGACGGTTGAACGGGCGGTGGCCGACGTCATGGTCGCGCATCCGTCGATCTGTCGGTTTTTACACTTACCCCTGCAAAGTGGGAGTGACCGTATTTTACAGTTGATGGGGCGGAGATACTCGGCGGCGGACTATCGGTTGGCGGTCGAATACTCAGCGGCACGACTTCCTGGAGTCGGACTGGGCGCCGATGTGATCACGGGATTTCCGGGAGAAACGGATGCGGATTTTCAGGAATCATTCCGGGTAATTGAGCAACTGCCCTTTAGCAATCTGCACGTGTTTCCCTTCAGTCCCCGGCCCGGCACCCGCGCTTTTCAAATGAAACCCCGTGTTCCGGCGCGGATTGCCGGGGAGCGGGCTGCTATTTTACGACGACTGGGAGAGGCCAAGCGGGCTGCTTTTGCCCAGACCTGGGTGGGCCGTCCGGTCGAAGTATGGGTTGAATCGGTGAGTGCGTCAGGTGAGGCCCAAGGCTGGACCGGCGAGTATTTGCCGGTTACCATTCAACCGGCTGGGTTGCGGGTCAATACCCGGGTGACGGTGATTCCGCGGAAGGTGGAGGGCTGCCGGCTGGTGGCCGGAGCCAGTTTTTGCGAGCAACCAAGCGGAGACGGCAACCCGTAACATGGCCGGTCCCTTCTTTTGACAAATCCACGCTTTCGGACTTTCGGCCTGGGGCTTGGGGTTCGTTTATGCGCGAGTTTCCTTGTCCGAAGAACTGCTGACTCCGGTGGTGGCGCCGGGAGAGACATAACGGCCCGGCGGGGCCGGAACGACTCGGCGCTCGACCTGGACGGAGAGCGGCGCCGTGTGGGTTTCATAAACCATTGCAATGGGGCCGATCGAAATCTCGTCGCCTTGGGCCAGCACCGCCGACTCCACCCATTGCCCGTTCAGAAGCGTTCCGTAGCGGCTGTTGAGATCGCGCAAGCGGTGCCCGGTTTCGTAGGACTCGATGATCGCATGATGGCTGGAAACATGTTGGTCCGCCACCACGATCGTGTTGTCCGATGCCCGTCCCACCGAAGCCGGAGATCCGCCGAGTGCAAACCGGGTGCCGCACAAGGGACCGCCGGTAATGACCAGCCGACAACAGGCTTCGAGCGGGCGCTCGGCTGTCTGGCGGACATTTACATCGCGTTGCGGAAACGGAATGGTCACCCCATGCCGCTTGAACGCATACCAGATCTGTTTTCGCACATCGCTTTCGATGGCGTGCAGCGACCCGTAGTTGTCAATCCAGAATCGCAGTTCGTAAAGGATGGAAGAGTCCTGGAAGTCCTTGAGGTGGACGGCGGGGGCGGGGGTTCGCAAGACTTCTTCAACTTTGGAGGCGGCATCGAGCAAGGCTTCCACTGCGACTCCACAGGGCGTGTCGTAGGCAACCCCGACGCCAATCTTGACGAGGTGCTCGGGGGTGGGGCGGTCGTAGTTCACCAGGATCTCCCGGGCGGCCAGACTGTTGGGGATGAGCAGGTGATCCCCCTCCCGGGTCCGCACCAGGGTGGCCCGCCAGGTTTGTTCCACCGCCTCGCCTTCCGCCGCGCCGACCTGGATCCAATCTCCGATCGTAAACGGACGCTCCACGCTCATCACGATGCCGGCCATCAGGTTGCTCAGCAACTCTTGAAGCGCCAAGCCCAATACGATGGACACGACGCCGGAGGTGACGAAAACGGGCATAAAGTTGATATTGGGAAACGCCCAGGTCAGCAGAACGAACAGCCCCACAAAGGCGAGCAAGACGATGGCCATGGCGCGCAACAGCACGGGCATTCCTCCGCGCGTTTGCAGGGCGCGGGAGGGCAACACCCAGAGTGCGACGGGCAGGAGAACGGCCATGAAAATAAAAAAAGACAAAAGGAACCCGATCAAGGCGGTTAAATGAGGCACATCCGCGAACTGGCCGATCCGCAGAAACAGCCAGAACCCGCCCGTCAAAAAAATGAACACCGGGACAATCCACGTCAGTCGCTGAATCAGCCGCAACTTGCGCAAGAGCCGGACAATCACCCCGCCCAACAGGAGAATTCCCGTTACCGACAGTAACATCAGTCCGGGTTCGTAGGGCGACACCGGGATGGCGGGTACGAGGGGCTCCGCGGTTTGGCCCCATACGGGAAGCGCGCCCCCCGCAACGGCTACGAAAAGTCCCAACCGCCGCCAAACCGGAGAGGATCCTGCAACACTCCCGGCAGGCTGATCGAGACAGCTCGTGCTTCGTAGCGACTCAGGCAATCGACCGGATTTCATGCGAGATCCTCCGGCGCCGGGTTTCACACAGGCCCCTGCGCCTTATTCAGGGTTACGGGTTCCGATGCAGTTGCTGAAAACGAGTGCGCGCTTTCGGGGTCCGTCGATCCGCTGGAAAGTCGGTCACAAAGCGCTCATAGGCTTGTTCGGCCAAAACCGGATCCTTGACTTTCTGGTCGTATAGTTCCGCCGCGTGAAAGAGCGCGTCGGCCGGTCCATGGGACGTCAAGGTATAGCGTTTCATCAGGGCCTCCGCGGCGGTCCGGGCATCGGCCAGCAGGGGGCTTTCGGCGATTTCAGCCGTCAAATCCAGCGCGGGTGCCGCTGTGCCGCCGGTGGGATACTGATTCAGCACCTCCTGCAATTCGGCGATCAGCCGTTGCTGTAACCGGGCGTCCCAAACGGCGCCACCCCACAGGCGGCGTCGGGTTCCCTGTTTCCATTCCACCCGGCATTTATTGACGATGGCCTCGGGTACGCGCGGGGATTCCGGATAATTCCGAATCAACCGGTCGAACTCCAGAATACTGCGCTCCGGGTCCGGTATCTCGCCGCAAGCCGTGGCGATCGCGAACTGGAATTCAGGGGCGAGAGGATGCTGGGGCGCCTGCTGAACCAACCCCGAGAGAATCGAAATGGCCTCAGACCACTTGCCCCCGCTAATCAGTCCCTGCGCCCGGGCGTAGTCGTTCTGGATCCGCAGTTCTCCGGCGGAGTGAACTCCGCCCATCGGAAAATCTCCGCCTTTTTGGGACCGACTCTTTCGGAATTGCCCGACCAGGGCCGCAATGACCACGAGGAGTAGGAGGATCCCGGCCGCCGCACCGGCCAGTGCGGCCCATTGCTGGCGTTTGGTAAAGCGGCCCAACACCGAAAACGAGCGGGGTGCCGTGCGGCGGACCGTGAGTCGTTGGAGTTCGTCGCGGACTTCCGCGGCGGTCTGATAGCGGTCCGACGGGGATTCGGCCAGGCACCGGTTCACTATGGTGTCGAACCCCAAGGGGATATCTGGCCGGATCAGGCTCGGGGCCTTGAAATGACCCACCGGCAGTTTGCCGGTGAGCATTTCATAAAGAATAACGCCCAAAGCATAAATATCGGTTATTGAAGAAACGCGGTGGGAATCCTGGCGCTGTTCGGGCGACATGTAATTCATCGTGCCGATCGCGACCCGGTCCGATGTCAGGGTGGCCAGCGCATTGTCGGGGGTTTCGAGCGAGGCGATCCCGAAATCGGCAATCTTGACTCGGTTCGATCGCTGATCCACCAGAATATTGGCGGGCTTGAGGTCGCGGTGGATCACGCCCGCGGTGTGAGCATAGCCCAGCCCCTCGCAGATTTGCGTTGCGTAGTCGATGATTTGGGCGAGGGTTAATCCGCCGGACTTGATGAGCTGGTCAAGGCTTTGCCCTTCAACATATTCCATGACGATGAACAGGAGGTTATCTTGACGGCCCCGGTCAATGACCTGAACGATATTCGAATGGGCCAGTTTTGCGACAATGGCCGCCTCCCGGTCGAAGCGCGCGAGCAATTCCGCCGTGGTCGCAAACTGGGGCGGCAGCACCTTGATGGCCACCGGCCGATTCAACGACGATTGAACGCCCTTATAGACGATGGCCATCCCGCCCTGTCCGATTTTTTCGGTCACCTCGTAGTGGCCGAGCCGATCCGGCAGGTCGCCGGCACAACCCTTGGCGGTATCGTTCATGGAAGGTCACTATCAACAGGACTCCGCGTCATTAAAGACCTGCTGGCTGGGTTTTTTCGGTGGAGGGCGAAGGGGGAATCGGGATGCGCAACTGGAAGAGGGCTCCCCCCAACGGGGAACGGCCGACCGACACGTCGGCCCCGCAGGACACGGCAAACGCATTGACGGCCAGGAGTCCCAGGCCGGTGCCATTTGACTTGGTTGAAAAACACGGTTCGAAGATGTCTGTGACGAGGTCGTCCGGCACCCCCGGTCCGCTATCGTGAATGGCCAACAGGGCGAAGTCCGGTCCAGTGGTCAGGCTCACTTCGATATGACCTTTCGGACCGGTGGCCTGGGCGGCGTTGATGAGCAGATTCACCACCGCCTCCTCGAATAAAGTTCGGTTCAGGATCAGGGTCAGCGGTTCGATCCCGGCCGATGAAATATGACAGCCCCGGACATCCGGATGCTTTTGCACGACGGCTACCAGATCGTTCAACGCGGCTTTCAACTGGATGGACTCCGCTTTCTCGGGCGTGGTACGACTGACCGTCAAAGCGAGCCGTTGGGTAAGGTGGCTGAGCTTGTCGATGCCGATTTCGAGATTCTTTCGCAGGGCGAGCAAAAAGGGGTCGTCCCCTTCGCGGCCTTTGAGCCCTTCGACCAGGCCGGACAGGGCCATGAGCAGGTTGTTCACGTCGTGGGCCACCGTCGCCGAAGACATCGCCGCAACCAGTTTTCGTTCGGTCTCAATGAGTGCTTTTTCGTGGAGAATGATGGTCTCCTCTTGTTGCCGGATCTGCCTCAGTCGCAGGAAGGAAAAAACAAAAAAGAGGATTCCGGTCACGATGACGAAAATAATGCCTTTCACCGTCTCGATCTCATGCAAATGTTCCGGAGTCCCGGCGACGCGGGTGGCGAGGATGCCGGAAACAACGATGTAAAGGCCGCACATGGCGGTGTACAAAGCCGCCGACTCCAGCGCCTGCCGCCTTGGTTCGGTTGGCGCCGTGCGCGGAATTTGAATCCTTTGCCGGGGAGCAGACATAGGGCCTCTCTCTCCTTTCCGAAAGAGCAGGGATGGAATAGTCTTGTATTCCTCTGGTTTGTAAGGTTAATCAGCCCGGGCTTTAAAAGCAAGACGGGATTAACGGGCCCGGACCCCGTCCAGTATTCCTTACGGTTGCATCCGACGGGCGGCTTTAGTAGGATGAGCCGCAATTGAAGGCCTGCCGGACGTGCCAGCGGGCTGTGGAAAGGGGATAGGATTTATGCTCGATATCAAATTGATCCGGGAAAAAGAAGCCGACGTCCGGGCCGCCCTCATGAAACGGGGTTCGATCTTCAAACTTGAGGAAGTCCTTGCCGCAGACCGCCGCCGTCGGGCTTTACTGACCGAGGTGGAGGCGTTGAAAAGCCTTCGCAATGCCGTTTCCAAGGAAATTGGAGCCTTGAAAAAGCAGGGTCAATCCTGTGATGAGCAACAAGCCGCGATGCGGGAGGTGGGCGAGCGGATTGCCGCGATGGACAACGAGGTCCGCAGTGTGGATCAGGATTTGGAATCAGCCCTGTTACAGATTCCCAATCTGCCTTACGCCGGACTGCCGGTCGGGCCCGACAAGGAATCGAACCGGGTCGCCCGGACGGTCGGAACGCCGCGGGTGTTCGATTTCAAACCCAAAGGTCATGTGGAATTGGGTGAGGCTTTGGGCCTTTTTGATTTTGCACGGGCCACCCGGATGACCGGGGCCGGTTTCCCTCTGTTTATGGGGGTCGGGGCGCGGTTGGAGCGAGCCCTGATTCAATTCATGCTGGATATCCATACGCAGGAGCATGGCTATACCGAAGTGTCGCCGCCGTTTGTCTGCAATCCCGCGGCGATGACGGGAACCGGTCAACTTCCCAAGATGGCGGAGGACATGTACCGGGTCAATGCCGATGATCTTTATCTGATTCCCACCGCCGAAGTGCCGGTGACCAATCTGTATCGCGAAGAGATTATCGAACAGGCCCTGCCGATTCGTTTGACGGCCTATACGCCGTGTTTTCGCCGGGAGGCGGGAGCGGCCGGCCGTGAGACCCGAGGCCTGATCCGGGTCCACCAGTTCGACAAGGTTGAGATGGTTAAATTTGTCGAGCCCGAGACCTCGTATGCCGAATTGGAAACCCTGGTGGCGGATGCCGAGGATATTCTGAAGCGGTTGGAATTGCCCTATCGGGTTTTGGAATTGTGCACCGGCGACATCAGTTTCGCGGCCGCCAAGTGTTATGATATCGAACTCTGGGCGCCGGGACAAAACGACTGGCTGGAAGTTTCCTCGTGCAGTAATTTCGAGTCCTTTCAAGCGCGTCGGGCGGGGATTCGCTATCGTCGCAAGGATGGCAAAGTCGATTTTGTGCACACCCTGAACGGATCCGGGGTGGCGCTGCCGCGATTGGTCGTGGCCCTGTTGGAAAATGGACAGCAGGCGGATGGCTCGATTGTATTGCCCAAGGCCCTGTCGCCTTTCCTGGGAGGGATGGCCCGGATCGAACGTAAGGCGGCCGGGGCCTGATGGGCCCCCCGCATGATTGCCGCAACCCAAACATTTTTGCGCGAAGCCGGTTTTGACCGCGCGGAGACGCATTTTCTTCTGGCGGTCTCGGGCGGCGCCGATTCCATGGCGTTGTTTCGAGTTTTTTTAGTATTGGCCCGACGACAGGGCTATCGGCTGACCGTCGCCCACCTGGATCACGGTTTGCGCGGGGGGGCAGGCCGGGCCGATGCCCGGTTTGTCGCGGCGCAATGTCAGGCGGCGGGAATTCCCTGCGTGGAGGGACGGGCGGATGTGCGGCGCCGAGCCCGGCGGGACAAAGTGTCGCTGGAAATGGCCGCGCGCGAATGTCGATACCGTTTTCTCGCAGAGATCCGAACCCGGGTCGGCGCCGATGCGGTGGTGACCGCGCACACCGCAAACGATCAGGCCGAGACCGTATTATTGAAACTGATGCGAGGGGCCGGTCCGGCGGGTCTGGCCGGAATTGCGCCGCTGACGAAACTCAAGGGCCTGCCGATCCTGCATCCCCTGCTGAGCGTGACCCGGAAAGATATTGAGAAATTTCTGGATCGATGCGACCAACCCTGGTGCATGGATGCGACCAATCGCGACCCCCAGTTCCGGCGCAACCGGGTTCGGCATGAGTTGATTCCTTTTTTGGAACGGGAATTCAATCCCCGGATCAGCCGGGTTCTGTGCGAGACCGCGGATCGCTTGCGGAGTGAAGAGAACGCGATGGCGGAGTGGGCTGAGCGGGACTATCGACGATGTCGGGGGGCTGGCGGGACGCTTGATCTGTCCTTCTTAAAACAGCGACCCGAGGCCGTGCGGCGGCGGATTTTAATTCTCTGGCTGATCGACCGGGGGGGCGACCTGCGGCGGCTGACGCATGCGGCGATCACTCGGCTGGCGGATCAGGTGATTCGGGAGCCGTGCGCCGGTCGACGATGGCGGGTGGCGGGGATTGAAATGCAATGTCGCGCCGGACAACTGGAAGCCCCCGGGGGGGCTGTGGGGAAAAAGCAGGCGGGCTTCGCCAAAACGGCAACGACTCGAATCCGGATTCCCGGTGAAACGGGGGTTCGTGCGGCGGAAGGGGTCGTGATCGCGGAGTGGCGGAAGGGTTTTATAAAGTCCACAGCGGCCGGAGTGGGATCGTATCCGGCACAAGCCGTGATCCGGTCGCCGGCCGGACAAGCGCTTTATGTAAGAGGTTGGCGGGCCGGGGACCGCATGGCGGTCCGGGGGGTGGGGCACCGGAAACTTCAGGATATTTTCACAGACTTGAAAATACCCCGCGCGGATCGCGCCGGGGTCAGGGTGATTGCAACCCGGGACGAGATTGTCTGGCTGCCCGGTTACCGGGTGGCGCAGGATTGGGAGGTGACCGATCCCCGGGCGATTAATCTGTGGATGACCTTGGTTGAAAAGAAAAAAGGAGAACCCCATGCCTGACTATATTCTTAAACCGCGCAATCTGCCGCTCGACGATTCCTGGGATGTGATTGTGGTGGGGGGGGGGCCGGCGGGCTGTGCTGCGGCGACGGCTGCGGCGCGTGAAGGAGCGCGAACGCTTTTACTCGAAGCGACCGGAGTCCTCGGCGGCATGGGAACGGCGGGGCTTGTGCCCTGGTTCTGTGGTTACGACGACGGGGTTCAAATGATCGCCCGCGGTTTGGCCGAACAGGTTCGATACGGCCTTCGCGATCGCATGCCGCACCTGAAGGACTTAATGGAGAAGCATCCCCTGTTCTCGCCTTCGATCGACCCCGAAGTGTTGAAACGCATTTATGACGAGATGGTCACAGGGTCCGGCGCCCGGGTCCTTTTTCATTCTTCGTTGTGTGCCGTCGAGCAGTCGGCTGACGGGACCGTTGCGGCCATCGTCATCGCCAGCAAGGCCGGCCTGAGCGCTTACCGGGCCAAGGTATATGTGGATTGCACCGGCGATGGCGATCTCGCCGCGTGGGCCGGCGCTCCCTTCGAGAAAGGCGACAAATCCGGCGGCATGCAACCGGCTACCCACTGCTTCATGATCTCCAATATCGATGAAGAGGCGTTGGAAAAAGGTCCCCGGATCCATTTCTACGATCCGGAGAGTCCCGTTTGGAAAGCCATGCGGTCGGACAAATATCCCCTGATTGACGAATTGCATACGTGTAATCGAAAGATCGCGCCCCGCACGTTCAGTTTCAATACCGGGCACGTCTTCGATGTGGATAATACGGATCCCGCCAGCACCTCGAGCGCCTTGCTGCAAGGCCGCCAGATGGCCGCCCAATATCGCGACGCCTTCGCCGAATTTCACCCGGCCTTTGCGGAGGCGGTCCTCGTCGCCACCGGAAGCCTGCTCGGGGTCCGGGAGACCCGGCGGATTTTGGGGGATTATGTCCTGACGGTTGACGACTATCGCGCCTGCCGCGATTTTCCCGACGAGATTTGTCGCAACGCCTACGGTATTGACGTCCATGTTTCGCGGAAAGAGAACGCGGAGCTTTGCAAGAAGTCCATTCCGGAGTTGAAGGAATGGAATAAGAACGCCACGCGCAGTCTCAAACCCGGCGAGAGTTTCGGGGTGCCCTACCGCTGTCTGACCCCCCGGGGACTGAGGAACGTGCTGGTTGCGGGCCGTTGTATCTCCACCGACCGGCTGGCCTACGGCAGTATCCGGATCATGGCCTGTTGCCTGAACACCGGTGAAGCCGCCGGCATCGCGGCCGCGATGGCGGCCACCGATTCCGCGGACGTGCATGCGGTGGATCCGAAGGCGCTCCGCGAGAAACTCAAGGCGCACGGCGCTTTTCTGCCGGACCCAGTGGCCGGTCCATCGGTTGGAATCTAAAACGACATTTAAATCCAAAAACATTGTGGCTGGCGCGGGATTGGTGTAGAGTTATGGATCGACCGAAGCCAGTTTGAACACAATATTTAAGGTTAGTCATGGAATCGAAACCTGAAAAGCGCCCGAAAGAAACCCCGGAGCCGGCCCGACGCCGACCTGATTCTGAGATCCCGAAGATGCCCTTGCGAGGGTTGTTGATCTGGGTGGCGGTGTTTACGCTCATCCTTTTCAGCGTTCAATTTTACCTGCGCGAGCAGGACAGTGTGGACAAACTGTCCTACAATCCGGACTTCGTCAACCTGGTCGAGACCAAGAAGGTCACGGAATGCGAGGTGGTGCAGGAGGTGTCGGGCGGTCAGTTCATCATCGGAACCCGGCGGGATGTGGATCCGGTTTCCAAGAAGCCGCGGAAATTCCGGGTGGAAGTGGTGGTGACGGACGACCTGCCCCAGTGGTTGCGGGCGAACGATGTGAAGTTTCAGTTCAAACGGCAAAATCCGTTGATCTATCAACTGTTGTCCGGGATTCTGCCGGTGATCCTGATTTTGGGCCTGCTCTATTTCCTGTTTGTGCGCCAGATGCGGGCGATGGGGAGTGGGGCGATGAGTTTCGGCAAGAGCCGGGCCCGGATGTTGACGCGCGACCGGAAGCGGGTGACGTTCAAGGATGTCGCCGGGATCGACGAGGCGAAGGACGAAGTGGTCGAGATTGTCGAGTTTCTGAAAGATCCCAAGAAATTCCAGAAACTGGGCGGGCGCATTCCGAAAGGCGTCTTATTGATGGGGCCCCCGGGAACGGGGAAGACTCTTTTAGCCAAGGCGATCGCCGGCGAGGCGGAAGTTCCCTTTTTCAGCATCAGCGGGTCGGATTTCGTCGAGATGTTCGTGGGTGTGGGCGCTTCCCGGGTGCGCGACATGTTCGAGCAGGGCAAGAAAAACGCCCCCTGTCTGATTTTTATCGACGAAATTGACGCGGTGGGCCGCAGTCGATTTTCGGGGATCGGCGGAGGCCATGACGAGCGGGAACAGACGCTGAACGCCTTGCTGGTCGAGATGGATGGGTTCGATACCCAGGAAGGCATCATCATCATCGCCGCGACCAACCGGCCCGATGTGCTCGATCCGGCGCTGCTGCGCCCGGGCCGCTTCGACCGGCAGATCGTGATTGATTTGCCCACCCTGGCCGGGCGGGAGGAGATCTTGAAGATCCATGCGCGCAATATCACGCTGGACAGCAAGGTGGATCTCATGCGTCTGGCGCGGGGGACACCGGGTTTTTCCGGTGCCGACCTGGCGAATTTGATGAATGAAGCGGCCTTACTGGGCGCCCGAACCGGCAAGGAAGTGGTGGACATGTCGGATCTGGAGGAGGCGCGGGACAAGGTGCGGTGGGGTCGCGAACGGCGCAGTCGGGTCCTGGACGACAAGGAACGGCGGATTACCGCCTTCCACGAGACCGGCCATGCCCTGGTGATGAAACTGGTGGATGAAAGCGAGCCCCTCCACAAGATCACGATCATTCCCCGCGGGTCATCCTATTTGGGGGCGACGATGCAGTTGCCGGAGAAGGACCGCTACACGCAGGGCCGGGTCAAACTGACCGGCATGCTGGCGGCGCTGATGGGGGGGCGGGCCGCGGAGGAAATAATGTGCGGGGATATCACCACCGGCGCCCGCAGCGATTTGCACGAGGCCACCCGACTGGCCCGGCTGATGGTTTGCGAATGGGGCATGAGCCCCGAGATCGGGCCCCAGACCTTCGGGAATGGGGAAGAGGTTCTTTTTCTGGGCCGGGAAATGACGCGAGCCACGAATTACAGCGAGGCGACGGCCCAGCGGATCGATGCGGAGACGGGCCGTATTTTGCGCGAGGCGCATGCCGAGGCGCGGCGGATTTTGGAGACCCATCGGGACGTTTTGGAAAAAATCGCCGCCGCCTTGATGGAGCGGGAGACCCTGGATGGCGTGGACGTGGATGATTTGTTGAATCACGGACGGATCCGGACGGAAGAGGAACGGCAGGCGAAAGCGGAGCCCCTCCCCGCAGCGGGCGCTTGATTTTGCGGGAGCGGCGATGAACGCGCAATCCACCTATTGGCAATGCCGGCATCGACGCCTGGAATGGACCGCGCGGCCGCTGATCATGGGGGTGGTGAATGTGACGCCGGATTCCTTTTCGGATGGCGGGCAATGTTTGGATCCGGCGGCGGCGATCCGGCGGGGCTGTGACCTGGTGGCGGAAGGGGTGGATCTGTTGGATATCGGCGGGGAATCGACCCGGCCGGGTGCGGCGCCGGTGGCGGCGGAGGTGGAGGAGGCGCGGGTGGTCCCGGTGATTCGCGGGTTACGGGAGCGGACAGGCATCGCCCTCTCGATCGACACCCGAAAAGCGGGGGTGGCTGCGGCGGCCCTGGCGGCGGGTGCGGACATTGTGAACGACGTTTCGGCGTTGACGCACGATCCGGCGATGGTTGATGTGGCGCGGAAGAGCGGGGCGGGAGTGGTCTTGATGCACCTGCGGGGTGAGCCGGGGACGATGCAGGACCATCCGGTCTATGATGATGTGGTGGCGGAGGTGCGCGCGTATTTGGACGGACGCCTGACGGCGCTTCGGACGGCGGGACTCGATCCGGATTGTATCGTGTTGGATCCCGGTCTGGGATTCGGCAAAACGTTCGAGCACAACCGGCGACTGTTGGACGGCCTGCCCGCCTTGGCGGCCTTGGGGCGTCCGGTGCTGGTGGGGCTGTCGCGCAAACGGATGATCGGCCGGCTGACCGGGCGGGCTCCGGCGGAGCGGTTGGCGGGGAGCCTGGCCGGGTTGGTGTTTGCGATTCTGCGCGGCGCCCACATTGTGCGGGTTCACGATGGGGCGGCCTCATTGGATGCGGCGCGGGTGGCGGTGGGCCTGATGCGGGAGGAACGGGAAGCATGACCTGGTTGACGACAATCGATTTTCTGGGCTGGCGCGCATGGATCGAAATCCTGATCATGTCGGGCTTGTTCTACTTCTTTTTCCTGATGTTCCGCGGCACGCGCGGGGCCCAGGTGTTGACCGGACTGGTGATGGTGCTGGTGGCCCTGCTGGCGTTGACACAGTTGGTGCATCTGAACACGTTGAACTGGATGTTGCGCCAGTTTTTTGTCTATGCCGCCGTGGGGGTTCTGATTATTTTTCAACCGGAGATTCGCCGGGCCCTGGCGGAGATCGGGCGCAAGCCGGTGTTGCGGTCCGTTTCCGAAACCCGGGCAATGGTGGATGCGGTGGTGGATGCGGTGTGCGACATGGCGACGATGAAAATGGGGGCGCTGATCGCGATTGAGCGCGAGATTGGGACGCGCTCGATCCAGGACACGGGAATCGCGATCGACAGCCGGGTCAACGCCGAATTGCTGTTGAGCATCTTCGTGCCGCGCACGCCCTTGCATGACGGGGGGGTGATTTTATGCGGGAACCGGATTGCCGCGGCGGCCTGCCTGTTTCCCCTGTCCCAGCGGGCGGAAATCAGTCGCGGACTGGGGACGCGGCATCGTGCGGGCTTGGGCTTGAGCGAGGAGACGGATGCGCTGGTGGTGATTGTCTCCGAGGAGACCGGTCAGATCTCGATTTGCAACCGGGGGGTATTGACCCGGGGTTTTGACGAGGATAGTTTGCGCCGGACGCTTTTGAACCTGCTGATTCACAGCGACGAGCCCGATTCCCTGTGGCGGCGGCTCTTGCGGCAGGCGAGCCTGCGTTGGCCGGGCCGGTCGTCGGGGCCGGACGGGGAGGAGCAGGCATGACGGCTTTTCAGGTCTGGTTAAAACGTTTATTGTTCCGACACCTCGAGTTGAAAATCATGGCGTTTATGCTCGCCCTGGTAACCTGGTATGCCGTTCGGGATGCGACCAGTTTCGAGACCGTGGTGCGGGATGTGAAGATTGAAGTTCAACTGCGGGAAGGCATGGCGATTCAGCATCAATCTGCGGCGACGGTGGAAGTCACCTTACGGGGTGCCTTGGAGGACGTGCGGCGGATCGACAATCGGCGGGTGCGGATCCTGGTCGATCTGCGCGATTTGGGGGTGGCAGACCGGCGTCAGGTGCTGTTGACGGACGATAATGTGGAAGGCGTCCGGGGCTTGACCGTGGTCGAGTTGTCGCCGTCCCGGTTGTCGCTGGCGGTGGACCGCGAGGAAGAGAAACGGGTTCCGGTGAGAGGGCGGGTGGTCGGCAAACCCCAGGCGGGCGAAGTGCGTGAAGTGGTTTGCGAGCCGTCCATCGTTCTCGTGCGCGGTCCGGCGCAGAAGCTTAAAATGCTGGAGATCCTGGATACCCAGCCGGTGGATGTGGACGGGCGGATTGTTTCGTTCGCCAAACGGGTGGGGGTTGTGCCGCCTGAGGATAACTGGCCGGCGCGGATCGAGCCGGCTGAAGTCCAAGTCAAGATTGAAATTTCCGGGCAGGGCCAACAGCGCGAGTGGCGGCAACTGCCGGTGGGCGTCTTGTTGGAAGCCGGTTCCGGCCGGCGGGTTGAACTCGAACCGGCGCGGGTTGACCTGATCGTTCAAGGCACCGCTGAGTCCCTGGCGGCCCTGCTGGTGAATCCCCCGGGGATTTATGTCGATGCCGTCGGGTTGACGGTCGGGATCGTTCAGGAGTTGCCCGTTCGGATTCACGGCTTAGAAGGTTTGGGCGTGACGGCCGGGGCGAATCCGGATCGGGTGCGGGTGACGGTTCGGGATTAAGGGGTGGATTCGAGTAAATTGGGCATTGATTCCTCTGGATCATGGGGGTAGATTGCGAAACCGCAGGGGAGACTAAGGAGAGTCGATAACATGATGCGATACCGAGTAATGGCAACGGTTTTAGCGGCGGGGTGGTTGGGGACGGCGTCGGCACAACAGCCGGCGGATGTGCCGCCATCGGAACCCACCGCTGTGCGTGCGTTGGTGGAAAAGGCCCAGGAATTGCAGGCCGACGAAAAATGGAAGGACGCCGTTCAAAATTTTGAGGCCGCCCACCGGGCCGACCCCACCAACGAGGCGGTGATGTTCGGTTTGGGAACGGCCTACAGCCAGGTGGGACGTTACCGCGAGGGCTTGGAAATCTTGCAGGATCTCTTGAAACGCGTGCCGGATCATCCCTCGGTACAGAACAACATCGCCTGGATTTATGCCAAGGCCACGGATCCCGCCATCCGCGATCCCGCAAAAGCCTTGCGGTATGCGCGCCGTGCGTTGATGGTCACCCCGTCGGATCCCAATATCTGGAGTACCCTGGCCGAGGCTTATTTCACTGCGGGCGATTATCCCCGGGCTTCGCGAATCGCTCTTCAAGCCCTCCAGATGTCGCGGTTATCCGGTAGTACCAATCTGAAGGCGCAGAAGGAATTACTGGAACGTTGCCGGACGGCCGCCGGACAATCGTCGGTGGATGAGTAGGACTCGGATCATCGGCTTATGGACACCGAAAAGAAACCCAGCGGCATTCGGGAGGCGTGGAGCATTCTGCTGTTTGCGCTTTGCATCCTTTTGTTCCTGAGCCTGATTTCGTATGACTGGCGGGATATTCCCATTTTGCGGGCCCCGCCGAATGAGCCCCCTTCCAACTTTATCGGTTTGGCGGGTGCTTGGACGGCTTATTTGTTGTTGCTGGGCATGGGTTTGGGCGCCTATCTGGTTCCGGTCTGGCTTCTCATTTTCGGGTTGATGGTCATTTTTCGGGGAGTCAGCCACATCCGGGCCAAAGCGGGGCTGGTTTTGGTTCTGATGCCGGCCTTGGGGTGCCTGTTCGAATTGATGACCGATTACTGGTCTACCTTCTGCGTCGATTACCTGAACATTCAAGATCCGGGGGGAGTGCTGATTCAGTTTTTGACCCGGCGGGTGCTGGTGCCGTTGATGGGGGAGATGGGGACGTTTATCCTGTCGACGACGTTGATCCTGGTGTCGGTCGTGCTCTTCCTGGGCATGGATGCGATTTTGGCCGGATGGCAACGCATCCGGAATACGTATCACTATCTTCATGGACGGCAGGAAGCCCTGTCAGCGGGGTCGGTGGCCCGCGCCGAGGAACCGTTATTGCCGCTGGGGCCGATTCCTGAACGGACACGCGGTCGGGGGAGCCGCTCCGAGCCGGCCCCCGGCAGACGCAAGGATCCGATTCCAGCAGCGCCGGCCAAATCCGTTGAGGATGAGGACGAGGACGAGGATGAAACGCCACCCGTCCCGGCGGCGAATCTCCGACGCGATGGACGGGGCGTGTCGACCGGAAAAACACGGGGGACCGAGTCGCCGGCTCCGTCACTGCGCCAGGAGGGGACGACACCGTCCCGGAAGCCGGAACCGGAGCCTGACGAGGTCATGCCCGTGACCGAGGTGGCGGTCGAAAAGCCGCCGACCCCTCGTCCCGTGCGCCGCAAACTGGACCCGACACCGGCACCGGCGGGCGAGGCGCTGAATTCGCAATCCGTGCCCGCGCCCGGGGTTTACAAGTTGCCGCCGTTGGATTTGTTGGAAAAGACGGTTCCCCGGGAACAACCGTTGTTGGGTGCCGACACGGCCACCACCTCGCGAATCCTGATCGGAACCCTCGAGGAATTCGATATCAAGGCCTCGATCGAAAACATTGAAGTGGGGCCGGTGGTCACGCGCTATGAATTATTGCCGGCGCCGGGGGTGCGGGTCGAAAAAATCGCGGGCTTGAGCAACAACCTGGCCTTGTCATTGAAAGCGACGAGTGTCCGGGTTCAAGCGCCGATTCCCGGGAAGGGGCTGGTGGGGATTGAAGTGCCCAACATGACGTCGACGCCGGTGACTTTGCGTGAGATTCTGGAGACTTCGCATTGGTCCGACTCCGGCGCGGCCTTGCCGTTGGTTCTGGGCAAGGATGTGGGGGGGGCGGAGATGGTCACCGATCTGGCGTCGATGCCACATCTTTTGATTGCGGGTGCCACGGGATCGGGCAAGACGGTTTGTGTGAATACGATTCTGGCGGGGCTGTTGATGTCCCGCACGCCCGATCAGTTGCGCTTGATCCTGATCGATCCCAAAATCGTCGAGTTTTCGAATTACAACGGATTGCCGCATTTACAGGCGCCGGTCATTACCAATGCCAAGAAAGTGGCGTTGGGGTTGCAATGGGCGATCAACGAGATGCAACGTCGGTATAAAGTCTTTGCCAAGGCCGGAGTGCGGAACATCAAGGGTTTTAATTCCAAGATGAGTCTGAAGCAGGGCGAACTTTTTCCCCCGGGCGGAGGTGACCCGGAGGCCTCGAATGACGATCAAAAACCGATGCCCTATATCGTCATCATCGTTGACGAACTGGCCGATTTGATGTTGACGGCCCAGGCGGAGATCGAGAATTCCATTGCGCGGCTGGCGCAATTGTCGCGGGCGGTGGGCATTCATATGATTCTCGCCACCCAGCGGCCGTCGGTGAACGTGATCACGGGCACCATCAAGGCCAATTTTCCGGCTCGGATCGCTTTCCAGGTGGCGCAGAAGGTCGATAGCCGGACGATTCTGGATGCCAATGGCGCCGATAAGTTATTGGGGCGTGGGGACATGCTTTTTCTGCCCCCGGGCAGTGCCAAATTGGTTCGGGCCCAGGGGGCGATGACCTCGGATGGCGATTTGCACAAGATTGTGGAATTTTACAAGGCGCAGGTGCTGGCCTTGTATCCGCCACCTGTTTTCGATGCGGCCCGGGTTGCACCCCCCCCTAAGCCGACGGGTGTCGATGCGGAGGAATCCGTTCCGGATGCATCGCTTCCGCGGCCCCGTCCTGCGGCTGGGGTTGGAACCCCGGATGATCTGCCCGGCGAGATGGCCAATCTGGAAGCGATGATCGAAGGCGGGGGCGACAGCACGGGCGATGAAAACGAAAAGGAATTAATCGACAAATCGATCGAGATCATCCGCCAAACCCAGCGGGCTTCCACCTCGATGCTTCAACGCCGTTTGCGGATTGGATACACCCGGGCGGCCCGGGTTATGGATATGCTTGAGGAGCGGGGGATTGTGGGGCCGGCGCGCGGTTCGGATCCCCGTGAAATCCTGATTGATTTGGATGGCGAGATTCCCAATAATTCACCGGCGGCAAACCGAGACGACGAGGAGGCGAGTTCCTGATGCGCACTTTAGGCCAGATTTTTCGCGAAACCCGCGAAGCCAAAGGGCTTTCGGCTGCCCAGGCGGCTGAAGCGACCCGCATCAAGCCCCAGATGCTGGATCGAATGGAGGCTGATGTCTGGGCGCAGATGCCGGCGCCGATTTATGCGCGCGGGTTCATTAAAATTTATGCCGAATGTCTGGGTCTGACGCCCGAGCCGATGATCGAAGCCTATAGCCGATGGTCTCAATCCGATCACCGACGTCCGCCGTTCATCGGGGAAGCGGAACCGGAGGCATCTCCCTCAGTTCCGATCCAGGCCATTCCGGCTCCCCGCACACCCGAACCCGCCCCTCTTCCCCGGCGGCCGGTGATCCCGTCGGTTCCGCCGCCAGAGGACAAACCGCCCGCGCAGGCTCAGGCCGCTCCGACACCCCGGCCGCCTTCCCGCCCTTCCTCCTCGTCGCCCCGTCCGGCCTTCCTACCGTCGGGTTCGGTCTTTGCCGGGATGGGGCGGTTTTTAAAATATATTCCGATTGGGTTGGCGATGGTTCTGGCGATCGTGTTGCTGTTTTCCGCATTGAAGCGGTGGGGTCGTTTTTCCGGTCATTCCACCCCGACGGCGCCGATTCCCGCTGAAGTTCGTCCCCCGGTCTCCACCGGGGGGACCAGTTTCGCCCTCCGGTGTCGGATCGTCGGGCCTGGTATTAGCGGAAGAACCACCTCCAACCTATTTCGACGACACA
>CAZCDO010000007.1:0-48884 GCA_964497135.1 uncultured Verrucomicrobiota bacterium | reverse complement strand
GAGAGAAGCCGGCCCGCAAGCAGGGTCCGGGCGTCGTGAACCTGGTCTATCGCGCGGGACGAGTTCAGGGCGAACCTGGCCGCAAAACTGGATCATCCCGGTTTCGCCGAGGACTGCGCGCCCCTGCTGAAGCCGGGCACGGTGTTCGATCCCGCGGCTGACGCCAAGTTGGTGGAAGCGAAGCTGCTGTCCCTGTTGCCAGGTCCGCGGGCATGTGTAACCGGTAAAGCTCAACGGAGAGATCCGGGGCAGAAATTTTAATTTATGGCGAGGAGATGACATGAACAAGATCTGTCAGAGTTGCGGTATGCCGATGAGGAAGGATCCCGAGGGCGGGGGGACGAATGCCGACGTTCCTGGCTTGGTTGTTCACGCGGAGCATTCCGCGGTTGAAGCGGTGGAGCGTGGTGTGAGAGAAGACGGCGCAAGGCATTCCTGCCCGCCCGAGTCAGGCATCCTTGACTGACACTATTTTTCGTTGTAGCCGCGTTCTATGAACGCCTCTCCGTTCCTCAAATCCGCTCATAGAGCGGGGCTACATCGTAATGGCCTGTTATAATCAGAAATGCGCCGAATCGCAGATGCACCCGTTTCGCGACGCGGAAGGCTTAGAAATTTGACAAATCGGCTCCAATGGCGTATACCTCAGGCGTTCAACCGTTTTATGATCAAGGATATGCCGTATGCCGACTTACGAATACGAATGCCCCAAGTGTCGCAAAACTTTCGATGTGGTTCAGAGCATGAAGGACGCCCCATTGACCCGGTGCCCCACGTGTAAGGGAAAAATCAAGCGCCTTTTGGGGTCCGGGGCGGGAATCATTTTCAAAGGCTCGGGCTTTTACCAGACCGATTATCGGAGCGACGGGTACAAGAAAAGCGCCAAGTCGGAATCCTCGGCCTCCGCGCCCCCGGCCCCGGCCGCTTCCTCCACCTCTGATTCCGCCAAACCCGCCGCCAAACCCGCCCCGACAACGACCGTGAAACCCAAATGAAAATTACCTGCACGAAATGTGGTCATCAAAACGAATTGGGCCGTGTTTTTTGTACCGGATGCGGTAAAAAACTCGATCTGGTCCGGAACACCTCCGCGGAGGAATTGAAACCCAACGCCGTCGCGGAGATCGCAAAATGGGTCGCAAAAATAGCGATTGGAATCCTTCTGTTGGCATTGATTCTGGGCGGAGGGCTGGCCTTTTGGGGTTCGCCGGTGTCGACTCAGGTGGGGGAAAATCGCGGGAGTCAGCGGGTGGAACAAAAGGCCAAGGCCCTGTGGGGCGGAGAGCGCGGGGTTTTGTTGCAGGCTGTATTTACCGAGCGCGATTTGAATACCTGGCTGGATGCCAACAAGGGCCGGGGCGGCTATGATCTGATCAATCTGCGCCTGCTGGATGGCCGGTTTGTCATTAAAGGTCACGGGTTTATCGCCCTGCCGTTCACGGTGCCGGGGCTGAGTGCGGAAGGTATCCCTTATTCCATGGGAATGAGCGGGCGGTTGGTCAAGGGGCGACTTCAGGTAACCAGCCGGGTGATGGGGCATTTACCCCTGTTTGGCCCGTTGAAAGGGATTGTGGACCGACGCCTGCGCGCGGTGTTCGGCGATTGGCTGGCTCCCGAAAGGCTCGGGGCCATCCAGGATGTGACCGTCACCGACGGTCAGATCCAGGTGACCGTTCAGAAGTAATGACGAGCGGCCCGGCCCGGACGCTTGTCCGACCGGTTGCCAGAGGGACCCCTGATGGCGAGATGGCCGGCAATCGGGATCGGTGGCGGGGTGGGGATGGCCCTGATAGCGGGATTGAGCCTGGCTATCGGGCAAGAGACGTATCGTCCGCCGATGACGGTTATTTTTACTCCCACCTACCGGATCCGGGTTGAAACGACTTCCGCGCCCGTGGGCCAGGTGTATTCGACCTGGGCCGACTTGTATTTTTACCGGCTGAGCCGGCTCCTGCAATGGGAGACCCGATCCCTGCCGGACCGCACCGTCACGATTCGCCAGTATCCCGCCGAAGAAGGACGCGTGGGAGAATTGACGGCGGAGCAACCGGTGGCCGGACGGGTGGAACAGATTCTTTCGATTTACGGCACGTCCGGTGCGAATCGACAGATTCTGGAAGAACTTCTGACGGAAACGGCTTTGGAGCGGCGGGTGATCGACCGGATGACGCCGGCGGCCCGTCAAACGGGCATTCCCGCGGTTCCGCGCTGGTTGAGTGTGGGGCTGTCCCGCTATCTGGATGCCGAATTGCGGGCGCGGGATGCGCGGTGGGTGGGGGATGCGATCGAATCCGGGGTCTGGCCGGGGCTGGCCGAATGGGTGACCTGGCGAAATCTGCCGCTGGGTTATGCGGAGGAGAAGAGTTTCAGTAGTCAGGCCGCCGCCTGGATTCTGTCGCGCCAGACCGGGCCGGCGGGGGTGAACGGGTTGCTGGAAAGCCTGGCGCAGGGGAAGCAGATCGATGCCCGACAGCTTGCGGCCCGCTTGAATTTTAAAACCGTGGCCGAAGCCGAAGCCGATTGGCAGAGCTGGCTGAGCCGGCAGGGGCGAATCGTGCGATTCGGTATGGATACGCCCCGGGATCTGGCCCGGCAGTTACGGGCGCAGATGGAGTTCACCGATGAGGACCTGGCCCGCGCCGGGGCGCCCCCCCGCCTGAATCCGACCTGGGCCGATTTGCCTGACCATCGGGGAACCCTTTGGGTGCGCAAACTGACGGCCCGCAAGGCGGACTCCCTGCGCCTGATGGCGATCGGGAAAGACAAGGAATTTCGCGAATTGGCGGCGGCCGCGGCAGCCTATCTGGAGGCTTGCAGGCACAGTCGGTTCTGGTTGCCTTTACCGGTATCCTTACGCCGTCAGTACGGAGAGTTGGAGCGGCGGGTGGATCAGTATGAACGCGCCGTGGTTTTGCGCGAGGCCTACCTGGACTCCTTCGAGGTGGCCGGATCGGAAGAACCCGTTCCGAAATACGAACCAGGGCTTGAAAAATCGGAGTTGCGCGATTATGTTGATCGCGTTGAATCGAACTTAACGGGCGGACCCACGTCGCGTCCGCTCCAACGCTAACACCGGGGAAAATCATGGCGCCAGCCTCACGCGGACGGCAAACGACGGTCGGACGGATCAGCGACGAGGTTTTAGCCTTCACCACCGGGCGGGATCTGGAACTGGATCCCCGGCTGGCCGAAGTGGATTGCATCGGAACGGCCGCGCATGTGGCGATGCTCAGCCGCATGCCCGTGCGGCCGGCGATCTTTCGGCCCGCGGAAGCCCGACGGGTCATCCGGGCTCTGGGCGACATTCTGCTCCAGGCCCGCCGGAAGGGCTTGGTCATTACCCTGGAGGATCAGGATGTCCACCTGGCCGTGGAACGGTTATTGACCGCCCGCCTGGGGGATCTGGGGAAAAAGGTGCATACGGGCCGGAGCCGCAACGATCAGGTGGCCACCGATCTGCGCCTGTTCGCCAAGATCGAATTGCTGGAGACCATGGAGGAGACGCTGGATTTGGCCGATGCCCTGCTGACCTGCGCACAGACCCATGCCTGGGTGCCCATGGTGGGGCGGACGCATCTTCAGCCCGCGATGCCCTCCTCCGTCGGATTATGGGCGTCGGCGCAGGCCGAGAGCCTGTTGGACGATGTCATCCACTTGATCGACGTCTATGAGTTGAACGATCAATGTCCCCTGGGTGCGGCCGCCAGTTACGGGGTGCCCCTGCCGATCGATCGCGAACTGACCGCCCAACTGCTGGGTTTCAGCCGCCCGATTCACAATGTGTTGTATGCGATCAACGTCCGGGGAAAACTGGAAACGGCCATTCTCGGCGCCCTGGGACAGGTGATGTTGAGTCTGGCCCGCCTCGCCCAGGACCTGATCCTCTTTTCCCTGCCCGAGTTCGGCTGTTTTTCGTTTCCCCCGGAATATGGGACGGGGAGCAGCATCATGCCCCAGAAAAACAATCCGGACGTGTTGGAATTGGTCCGGGCCCGGTCGGCGACGGTGTTGTCCCTGCAAATGAATGTGGCCGAAATCACCCGGTGTCTGCCGAGCGGATACAACCGGGATTTACAGGAGACCAAGGGTCCTTTATTTGACGGCTTGGCCATCACCCGGGCTTCGGTTCGGATCATGACGATGTTGATGCGCGGGATGACGGTGCATCCCGAACGGCTCAAGGCGGGTTTCACGCCGGGCGTTTACGCAACGGACCGCGCCTTGGAGTTGGTGGCGTCGGGCATGCCCTTTCGCGAGGCCTACCGGCAGGTCAAGGACCATCTGGACGAACTGGAGACGAGCGATCCGGCGGCCGCCCTGGCGGCCAAGACCCACTTGGGGGCGCCGGCGGGTCTGGATTGGGAGGGATATAACGACCGGGTGCAGGCGGGCCGGGATTTCGTCCGGGCCGAGCAACTGGAATTTCACGGGGCGGTCTCGCAATTGATGGGCGTGCGCTATCCGCCGGAGATTTGAATCGATAACCGCGGGATGGGGATTGCGGTCCTCTGTTAAGGAGAGCGAATATGATGGGCAAAATGCGTTGGCTGATGGTGGGAGTAACAATCCTGGGCGGCGGGGTCCGCGAGGTTCTGGCGGCGCCGGCCGCCGAGTCGGCGGAGCCGATGTTGGAAGTGGGCCGGTATATGTCATTGGGCGAGCTGTTCGCCAAGGGCGGCAGTCTGATGTATGTGCTGGCGGCCCTGTCGGTGATCGCCCTGGCCCTGGTGATCTATTGTTTCATCGTTTTACGGGCGGAGGCCGTGGTGTCGCGGGTATTCCGCCGCGATCTGGTGGCCAAGATCAATGCCGGCGCCTGGGACGATGTGCGCACCGCCTGCCAATACCGGCCTTCGCCGCTGGCGGAAATCGCCTTGGCGGCGCTGGATAGTTTGCAAGCGGGGGGCGATAAAACCGATCCGGCCCTGCTGAAGGAGATTATTGAAAGCGAAGGCTCGCGGCAAGCCGTGACGATCCAGAACGAGCCCCAGTATATTCTCGATGTGGCGGTCATTGCGCCCATGGTCGGGCTGCTGGGCACGGTGTTCGGGATGATCCAGGCATTCAATGTCGTCGCGCTGGATCTGGCCAAGGCCAAGCCCATGCTGCTGGCCGCGGGCGTTTCCGAAGCGTTGATCACCACCGCCGGCGGCTTGATGATCGGGATCCCGGCGATGGCCTTCTATGCCTTCTTTCGCGGTCGATCCAATCAACTGGTGGGTTTGCTCGAATCGGCCGGCCATGAAGTTCTGACGGCCTTTATGAGGGCTTCCCGGCGATGAATTTTCGCGGCAAGCATAAGCCTGAACCGGTGGGGTTCCAGATCGCCCCGATGATCGACGTGGTCTTTCTCCTGCTCTGCTTCTTCGTGACCAGCCAGGTGTTCACCCAGTGGGAGTCGGAGATCGATATCGCCCTGCCGACCGCGAGGACGGCTGAATTTAACCGCCGCCTGCCGGGCGAAATCATTCTTAACATCCGGACTTCGGGCGAAGTGGCGGTCAGTGGGCGCGTTCTGAACGAGGGGGAATTGAGCTCCCTGCTCGACCGCCTGGTCAAGCTATTCCCCGGCCAGCCGGTTCTGATCCGGGCCGATCGCGAGACCCCGTATCGGTTTGTGATCCGGGTTCTGGATCTCTGCCGCAAGAGCGAGATTTGGAACATCTCGTTTGCCACCCTGCCGGGAGAAGAACCGGCGAAGGGCGCGCCATGAACTTTTACCGGCTCCAGGTCATGACCGGACTGTGCTGTGGGCTGGCACTGGGTGCGGTGCAAGGGGCCGGGATGAACAGTGCGGACCAAAAGCAGTTGGCCGATGGACTGTTCGGGCGTGGGTTGCATGCGATGGCCGTGCGGGAATATGAGGTATATCTTGCGGGAGTGACCAACGATCCCCGGGCCGCCGAGGCCGGGTTCCGGCTGGGTGAGTGCTACCGGGAGTTGGGGCGGACGAACGAGGCCGACGGGGCCTTTGCCCGGGTGGAAACCGAATTTCCCGCCAGTCCCTACCGGTTTCGGGCGGGGATGCGTCGCGCCGAGTTACTCACGTCGGTCGGCAAACCCTCCGATGCGGCGGCCGTGCTGACCGCGTTATTGGCGTCCGAGCCTCCCGCTGAATTGGGGGCGGCGTCTCTTTTCATGTTGGGCCAATCCTGGGAACAGGCCGGGCTGAAGGCGGAAGCGATCACCGCCTATAATCGCCTGATCAAGAATCATGCCGCCCTGCCGATCAGCGGATATGGGCAACTGGCACTGGGTGTCCTCTATGCCGCCGATCCCGCGACCGTCGCCGAGGCCCAGGCTCGGTTTAAAGCGGCCGCCGAAAACCCGCCCACCCCCCGGGTCGGCGCCGAGGCCTGGTTCCAACTCGCGGAGATTCACTATCACGCCAAGGCCTATGCTGCGGCGGCCGAGGCGTATGAAAAACTGGCCGCGGGTTATCCGGCGGATGTTCGGACCCACGAATCGCGGCTCCAACGCGCCTGGGCCACGTTGTATTCCGGGCGGCCGGCGGATGTTCTGCGCCTGGCCGACGAGGCCTTGGTTCCCGCGGTCACGAATCGACCTCCCGAAGCGGGAGATGAATGGTTGTATCTCAAAGCCAACAGCCTGCGGCAACTGCTCCGGTTCGCCGATGCGGCGGGAACCTATGCCCGGCTGATCGCGGAGTACCCGACCGGCCGCTATGCGGGACCCGGGGCGGTGGAAAAAGCCCTGGCGCTTTTCAAGGGGGGAGCCTTTCGGGAGGCGATCTCGCAGGCGCGGGGGCTATTGAACGATGTGTCGAACCGCCGCGAATTGCTCTGGGTTCTGGCCGAGTCGCATGCGGCGCTCAAGGAGGATAACGAGGCCGTCCAATATTACCGGATGCTGGTGGCGCAATTTCCCGAGGCGCCGATGGTGGTCGAGGCCCGCTACCGCCTGGCGCGGTTGCTCCAGCAACGCGAGGATTACCTGGCGGCGGCGGATCTCTACGATGTGATCGTCAAAAATGCGCCCGCCGATCCGCTGGCGGCTCAGGCCCTTTTCTCCGCCGCCTGGTGTCGCGGCAAGGCCAACCGGCCCGAGGATGCCCTGCGCGACTGGGGCCAGTTTGTCCGACAGTTCAATCCGCACGAATTGCGGGAAGAGGCGTTGTTCCAGAAAGCGATGACCGAGATCTTTTTGCGGCGCGATACCCAGGCCCGGGTTACGCTGGACCTCCTTTTAGCCGACTTTCCCAAGACCCGGTTTCTGGCGGATGCCCATTATTGGCGCGGGGTTTTGTTCGATACAGCGGGGCGGTGGGCGGACGCCGAACCCGCCTTGCGGGAGGCGTTGGCGGCCCGGCCGGCCACGGAACTCGAACAAAAATGCCGGTTCCAACTGGCCCTGGTTTTGCAGAAGTTGAAAAAGACGGACGAATCCGCCGATCTGTTCCAGACCCTTTTGACCACCCCGATGAATGAAAAAATGCCGCCGGATCTGCTGGAATGGCTGGCGGAACATCATCTGGCCAAGGGGGTTCCCGCCGCCGCGGAGCTGTCGGCGCGGTTATTGACCCAGCGGGCCGGAACCGATGCCTGGCGCCAGCGCGGATGGTTTTTAGTGGGGCGCGCCGCTCTGGCGCAAACCCAGTTAACCGAGGCCGGTGAAGCGTTCCAAAAAGTATTGTCCCTGCCGGGGGATACCGAGGCCAAGGCCCAGTCGGCGTTGGAACTGGGTCATTTGGCTCTGGCCGGGGGGAATTTTCCCGAGGCCCGCGGACGATACGAGGAAGCGGCCCGTCTGGCCGCCGACGATACGATGATCCCGTTGCGCGCCCGGTCTTATGTCGGGATCGCCCGGGTGTTGAAACAGCAGGGGGACGACGCCGGGGCTGCGCGCTATTTCTTGAGTGTGGCGGTTCTTTTCGACGATCCCGAGTGTGTGCCCGAATGCCTGTATGAAGCCGGCGAGTTATTCGGAAAATTGAACCGGATCGAGGAACGGGACCGCGCCTTTCGGGAATTGGCGGAACGGTACCCCGATAGCCGGTGGAATCGAATCAAACAGGCGCCGTAACCGTGGGATGCCTGAAGGGACTGGGATGCCCGAAACGAACGAAAAAATAGATCGGGTCGCCGAAATGGCGGCCCGTTTGCGACACCGGCATGCCTGGGTCGGAGTATTGGCCCTGATCCTGTCTCTCGGGTTGCATCTTTGGTTGTTGAGCGAATTTCCGGATCTGACCTGGCGTTTCCTGATGCGGCCGGAATATCCGGAGCGGCAATATCAGCCCTTCGATCTGCAAAAAGTACAACCGCTCGTCATGGAACCGACCGCCTTGCGCCCGCCCCGATTTCGCCCCGAAAATCCTTCGCTGGCGACGGATCTTTCGACCGAAGCCGCCTCGGCCGGCGCCGGAGTGGATGATGCCCGCCTGGAACCGCCGGAGATCGGGGGATCGATCGATGAGGGGAGGGGGCCGGAGGGGGAACCATCCACCCCGCCGCGGCGCGAGGGCTGGGATCCGCGCCAAGAAATTTTGCGGGTGGACGACTCCCGGGCCGATGCCTTGCGGAGCGCCCGACCCCGCCCGGTCACCACGCCGGCCATTTACCGGTTGGCGGGCGCACCCGATCTGACCCTGCAAGCCGATCGGGAGGAGGCGTCCCGAACCCCGATGGCCGGAAACGACGGAGGGGGCGAGTGGGATCCCACGACCGTTAATCTTCAGCGGACGGCGGTCCGGCGGGAACGGGGAGGGGCGCCTCCCGTCCGGACACCGCCTCGGCCGGTTTTGCCCACCGTGGAAACCGCGCGGTTGATCGATGAAAATCCGGAACGGGTGGCGCCCCGTAAACGCTTGGAAAAATTGCTGACGGTGGAGGTTCGCAAATACACTCCGTTGCGGGATCCCTACGGCTACGCCATGATCGAGATCAAGCGGCTGAACCCGGAAGTCTTGCCCGTCCTGCCCAAAGACGTTCTTTTCGTTCAGGATAGTTCGGCCAGCATCACGGAAAAGCGTCTGTATTATTGTCGGGAAGGACTCAAAAAGGCGTTGACTTTTTTGCGCCCCGGCGACCGTTTCAATCTGATCGCCTTCCGCGACCGGACCGAGCGCTGTTTCCCGACCTGGGCGGAGTTGAATCCCGACACCCTGATGCGGGGTGAAGCGTTTATTACAGGCCTCCAGTCACAGGGCGAGACCGATATTTTCGGTTCATTGGAGGAATTGCTCAAGGTCCCCCCCCAATCCGGCCGGCCGATGATCGTCCTTATGGTGACCGACGGGTTGCCGACCCAGGGGTTAACGGATAGCGCGCAAATCATCGCCCGCTTTTCGGAGGCCAACGCCGGCGCGCGGTCGCTCTTCACCATGGGTACCATCGGCTCGGCGAATGTTTACCTATTGGATCTGTTGAGCTACCGCAACCGCGGCGATACCCGGGTGGTGACCACCGGGCGATGGGATATTCCGAATGTGCTGATCCAGCGCACGGCCGGCACGGCGAGACCGGTGATGGGCGATGTGCGGTTTGTTTTTTCGGCGGCCAGCCGGATTGAGACCTATCCGGGCTTGACCCCCAACCTGTATCTGGACCAGTCATTGATTCTCTATGCGCGATATCCGCGGACGGAATCGAAACTGGTTTTTCAGGCATTGGGTCAGGCCGGGACGACGGAGTGTGACATGGTTTTTGAAGTCGATCTGGCAAAAGCCTCCAACTGGACCGATGAAATCCGGACCCTGTGGTCCTGGCATAAGGCCTACGATTTAATCGGGCGCCACACGTCGAGCCGGGATGCGGATGTTCTGCACCAACTCCGGACGCTCGAAAAAGAATACGGCATCCGGATTCCCTATGCCGCCGAAGTGGGGCACACCAACCTCGTTAAGTAATAGTTCCGTTGGGGCGGCGGCAAGTCTCATCCGGCTATAGATATTTCCAGAAGTGCACCCAATGGGTCTATCCATCCAGGTGGCCCTAAATCCTCGTTGACACCATTTCAATGTAGCTGTAATAAATCAATCATGATCAGAACACAGATATGAAAATCATCTGTTCGACCAACATGCCGTTTGCCTTGGAGGCGTTTCAAACGTTGGGTGAGACTCGAATTTGCGAGGGGCGCCATCTGACGGTCGACGCGGTGCGCGAGACGGATTTGCTGGCGATCCGCTCCACCACTCGCGTTACCCGGGAGTTATTGGAAGGCAGCCGGGTGCGCTTTGTCGGAACCGCGACGATCGGGATCGACCATATGGATATTCCCTGGCTGGAGCAGGCGGGAATTCGATGGTGTTCCGCAGCCGGTTGCAATGCGAACAGTGTGTCCGAATATGTGACCGCCGCGCTGTTGACCCTGGCCGTGCGCAAGGGCTTGACTTTGAAAGGGCGGACGATCGGCGTGGTGGGGGTAGGCAATGTGGGGCGGCGGGTGGTGGAAAAAGCGCGGGCGTTGGGACTGCGAGTGCTCCAGAACGATCCGCCGCGTGCGCGACGGGAGGGGGCGGCTGAATTTGTGGAACTGGACCGGCTTCTGGCCGAATCGGACATTGTGACTTTGCATGTGCCATTGGAGAAAGGCGGGAGCGATCCCACCTGGCAGATGGCCAACCGCGCTTTTTTCGACCGGATGAAAAAAGGGGCGATTTTCATCAATGCCGCCCGGGGGGGACTGGTGAATTCCGGTGAGTTGATGGCGGCCCAGGATCGCGGGATCATATCCTCGCTGGTTCTGGATACCTGGGAAGGGGAACCGGCTTATCGGCTGGATGTTCTGGCCCGGGCTGATCTGGCGACCCCGCATATTGCCGGTCATTCCTTCGAGGGCAAAGTTATGGGCACCGTGATGGTGTACCGGGAAGCCTGCCGGTTTCTCGGAGTGAAGGCGGATTGGAGCCATGAACCCCTGATGCCGCCCGCGCCAGTGCCCCAGGTGGAATTGGCGGCTGCGGGACGCACCGAAGAGGCGATTTTGCATGAGCTGGTCAGGCAAGTTTATGACATTGAGGCCGATGACCGGCGATTACGGGCGGGGGCGATGGCCGATGATCGGCAACGGGCGGCCCATTTCGACGAATTACGCAAAAACTATCCCGAACGCCGGGAGTTTCCCTGTACACGGGTACGGTTAATCGATGCGCCAGAGGGCTTGGAGAGGATTATCCAGGGTTTGGGGTTTGCCTGCCTCATCCACTCCGGGAAGGGGCTACATTGAATACCGGGATCACGCGAATTAAAAATGTGATCCGGGTGGCGGAGGCCGTATTGCAACCCCGGATACGGACGGCACCCTATCGCCAAACCAACTGTCGATGGGTGAGATCCCACTGGTGGGACAACACCCGCGTGGACGACATTTCGCGTGAGTTGGATGGATATTTCGATACGATTGAACGACATGGTTGGTGCCCGCGGTGTATTTTGGATGTGGGTGCAGAGACCGGCTTGTTTTCGATCGTTGCGGGGCAGAAGTTTAAACCGCAGGCTCTTTGGGTTATTGAACCTTCCCTGCGCAACCGTATTTTGTTGAAGCGCAATCTGAGGTTGAACCACCTGTCCGTTAGGGGAATGGGGAGGCACGCTTTATGGAATCACCCCTGCGAATTATCCTTTCGATCCCACGGTGCAATTAGTTCCATACAAGGAGTAGGTGGCTTGGCGACGACGTTGCCGTTCGTTGAGCGGGTTCAAGCGATGACCCTGGATGAAACTTTGCGAGGATGGAATGAGCCGGGGGTGGACCTGATCAAAATGGACATTGAAGGCGCGGAAATCGAAGCCCTCGAAGGTGGGCAAAACACTTTGGGGGAGGGGGGGATACGACCCAATCTGTTGATTCAAGCCTATCATTTACGCAACGGCAGCCGAACTTTAGAACGCTGTGCCGAACGATTACAGGGGTTGGGCTATTGTTGTGCGGAGGATATCCCCGGGTTGCTGGCGGGGTGGCCGCGATGACACGATAGGAAAGCCGGAACGGCAGAAATTTACCGTCATCCAGAGGCGGTTGACGGGTGCGAACCCGGCGTTGAAAGGGATTATCCAGGGATTGAGGTTTGCCTCAAACGCCTGTCTTGATTTCCCCCCCCCTTTTTGAGACGATAAGCTTTCTTTTAATTCTGGTACAATGGGTTATGCCTGCATAATCCACGGGCACGGAGTGTACACGTAACTTTCTAAAGTATGATGGTTGCCGTCGTTTAGGTGAATGAAAATAGCATCTGAAATTCTTTATGATGGTTGGCAATTACGGGCGACAGGATATGGAATTGCTCAACATGCCCATCGGTTATTAGATCTTTTGATGCGCAGTCCGGTGGCCGATCGGATTCGCGTGGTGGCGCCAGCGGGGACCGCAAAATCCAGCGGGTTATCGGTGATCGGTCTGGGAGGCGTTCCCCGGTGGCCGGGATTATTTCGGGAAGTGGCTTGGTATGCGCGGTTGTCGGCATTCGTCCGGTCCCGAAAGCCGTCCTCCCTATTGATTCTGCCGGCGCCGGGGATGATGTTTCGGTATCCGCCTACCACGTTGGTGATTTGTCATGATTTAATACACCGTAAATTTAAGAACTATCTCGGGCGGTGGGGTTATCGGAAGAGGTTGTTTTCCTGGCGAGACCGCAACCTGTCGAACGCGAGTCATCTCATTGCCGATTCCGTTCATACGGGTGATGAACTTATGCGTTTACTGGGAGACCAAGCCCCCCCCCTGGCCATTATTCCCCTCTGGGTACCGGTGGAATTCCGGGCCGACATATCAAAACAGGACCGGGAAACAGTAAAGCGCCGATATGGATTGCCTCCCCGATATTGGTTGTATGTGGGAGGGTATGATTATCGAAAAAACTTAGGATTGTTGATTCGTGCATATGCTCAGGTTCGGCGACAAGGGGCTTGCCCGGCATTGATTTTAGCGGGGCGGATCCCTCAAAAAAAAGATCCAACCGTGTGTGATGTGGCCGGCGAATTAAACCAGGCGGGATTGGGTTTTCCGGACGTTATCTTCCCCGGCTTTATTGAAACCGAAGATGTGCCAGCGCTATATGCCGGCGCCGAATTGTTGGTTTATCCATCGCGGGCTGAAGGATTTGGACTGCCGCCCCTGGAAGCCATGGCTTGCGGATGTCCGGCAATCGTTGCCGATCAGACCAGCTTACCAGAAGTGGTAACCGATGCGGAATATCGATTCCCGGCTGACCGTAGCGAGGGACTGACGGCTCTATTGTCGACCGCGCGCGAACAGGCCCTCCCGCTAAATCCCGGATTTGATCGGGCTTATTTTAACGAAGATCGGGCGGCGCGGGAGTATTTAAAAATCATCAACCTCCTTCTTGCACGACAATTAGAATAAGAGACCTGGTGTGTTAAAGGTGATTAAAGATTATATAAAAACGAAACCCCGCGTTTATGATGCGATCAATGCCTTGCGCCCGATTGCCAGTGAGGCCGGTGTGTGGTTGAATCATTATTCAAAATTAAACCATGGAACGGTTAAGTTCATACAAGTTGGAGCCAACGACGGCTTAAGAGGGGATCCGGTCAGAAGGTTCATTTTGAGAGATAACTGGAGCGGGGTTTTAGTCGAGCCGCTTTTACCCGTTTATCTAATGTTGAAAGATAATTATGCCCACGTAAAAAAGGGGCCGTTATTTTTTGAGAATTGTGCGATATCCGATTCCCCATTAGATTATATTGAACTGTGGTCCTTTGCTGAAACTTTCTTGGGTTCTTTATCGGTTGAAGACCAAATGAATTATTTAAGAAAATCATCGCTTCACAAAGAACAAATCATGCATTGCTTTCCCGAGGGAGGGGACGTTGAACACAAGATTAAATGTTATAAAACCCGGTGTCAGCCGCTCTGTGCCCTTATCGATCGTTATTTTTCGGCTCAACCGATAGATTTGATTTTTATTGATGCAGAGGGGCACGACGACCACATCATTAAAACTATTGATTTTGGAAGATGCAAACCGCGGGCGATATTCTATGAGTCCCATAATCTGGGCAGCCGAAGCGAGGAATTAAACGCCTTTCTTACGAAACAAGGGTATCGCCTTACGCAACTGGGCGGGGATGCCGTTGCCACTATTTGAGTTGGGCTTGGCTAAATATAACATGATGGGAAAAGAACAACGTGGATGGATACGGCATTTGGGAGATGAACAGACTCTCCGCTGGGGGATCTGGATCGGACTCTTTGTAGTCCTGTGGACCGTCGAATGGACGGCGATTCAAACGCTAACCATTCCCGTTCGGCCGATTACCCGGCATTATCTCCTCATCCCGGCCATTCGAGCTGGTTTCAATGGACTTTGGGCTATTGTAATGGTCTTGTTGATCCCTCGCTTGTGGGGTTTGATCCTCCTGACTCTTTCGGCTGGAATCAGTGCCCTCGGATTAGTGGCTTACAGCCAGTATTTCAAAAGTCCACTGGCCAACATCGAGAGTGTCGGGTTACTGTTTGGGGCAACGGGCCGAGCGATTCCTTCTGTAGTTTCAGATGTGTCGGCCCTCGTTTGGGTCGGCTTGGCGGTTGTCGGTGCGATCCAAGTTTATCTCCTTTGGAAAGCACAGCCGTTCGCTCCCGGATGGACCTTCCGGTGGCGAGGGGTGGGGCTCGCCGTTGTGGCGGGTGTCCTTTTAATTTTTGGACTTCAATGGACCACTTATTCTTTTGAGCGCATCGCGGTGCAACCTTTTTCCCGCAGAATCTACGCGTATGGCTATTTGATTTCGTGGGGTCATAAAGCCTATCTGCGCGCCGATTCGGAACACTTTCTGAATCAGGCCAAAGAGGATTTCTTTAATTATACCGACCAGGCCATCCTGGAACGGGAAGATAAAAAGAAGATTGCTTCGTCGATAGTGATTATCCAGGTTGAAAGCCTCGGATTTGAAATCATGGGTCACCGCGTTGTTGCGGGCGAGGTGGTCCCCTTTCTCAATCATCTGAAAGCAACGAGTTTGTTTTATCGAATTCGTGCTTTTCATAACTATGGCACTGGCGAAATGGATTTTGCCTGCCTGGCGGGAGGGCGGCCATCGACGGAGGTAATGAATTACCAACTGCCTGAATTTGAATATCCCCGTAGTTTGCCCCTATTTTTAAAAAAACAGGGTTATCAAACGATGGCCTACCATGGCAATTCCGGCGAATTCTTCAACCGGCGACCGGCTTTCCAAAAAATGAAATTCGATCGATTGGGTTTTAAAGAAGACTTGAATCAAGCTGGGTTGAAGAGCAGTTATTGGGGGATTCGCGATCTGGATTTATTGTTGCGAGTAGCGATGGATATCCGGAGTGCCACCGGACGCTATTTTGCCTTTGTGATCACCCTGGATAGTCATGTGCCATTTGACTTAATTCAACCGGACGAAGAAATATTGTTCCCGGGAACGCGAGATACCCAAGAACGGTATTTAAACAGCATTCACTGGGCCGATCAGGCGTTGAAGCAATTTTATGAAGCCCTTCCAACGGGAACGACCCTTTTGATTTATGGGGATCACCCCGCCCATTCAGATACTGATGAAACCGGGCTGGGTCCCGAACCTACAGCGGAATACGTTCCGGCATTTCTCCATCGCAAGGGGGAAGATTGGGGTCAATCCCAGAAAGAGCGCCTCTGGAGTCAGCAAACGGACGCTCTCAGTTTGCTCGATGTAATGGCCTATATTCGGGCCTGTGTCGATGGCGCTGCAAGTGATGGAAGGGGAGGCGAGTGAAAACTTTAAAAACAGGGCATCTCATTCATTGGGATGGGCCGGGTGGCGGACCCAATTCGGTCAGCAATCTAGTTCGGGGCCTCAAACAACGGGGAGTGGAACCGGTGGTCATTTGTGGCGGGCGGGGCCGGTTGGCTGCTTTTTGCGAACAGCATGGAATCAAGCGGATGGAGGTGCCGATTCATCGCAAAAGCACCTTACTGTGGGGCTTTTTCAGATTGCTTTGGGTATTGAAACGATGCCGGCCGGATACCCTTTTTGTGCATGGTCAGTGGGCCGGTCCCGTGGGTGCGATAGCGGGCTGGCTGTTGGGCATCCCCACCGTCTACATCGCGCATTGGCCGGCTTTCTACACCGATTGGAATCCCTGGCGCGCGTTTCGCAATGCGATTGCGGAATGGGTTCCCTGCCGTTTGTCCCGCTGGGTGGTGGCGCTGACGCCGTCGGTTCATTATCAATACCTCTTCCGATATTGGGCGAAAGGAGATAAACTGCGACTCATCCCCAATTTCTTGTGCATGGAGGAATTGCCAACGCCGGTGGAAATCCAAAGCATCCGTAAAAAAATGAACTGGACGAACGAACAGGTTCATGTGGTCAGCGTGGGACGGCTGGCGGACCAAAAAAGAGTGGATTGGCTTATTCAAGCTTGGCGGAAAGTGGTCGACACCTGTCCCCAAGCGCGCTTGTGGATTATTGGGGATGGCCCGGAGAAGGCTCAGCTCCAGGCGCTGGCGCGGTCGTTAAATATTACGGACACGTGTTGTTTTCTCGGTGAGTTGGCCCATGGAATTGGCTATCTGGGGGCGGGGGATATTGCGGTAATGACGACGATGTACGAGGCTTACGGTTATATTCCGCTGGAGGCAATGGCCTGCCATCGGCCCATTGTCGTGACCGCTGCGGATGGGGTGCGAGACCACGTGACGGATGGCGTTGAGGGACGACTGGTTCCACCCGGGGATATTTCGAGGCTGGCGGATGCTCTGATCGAATTGATTGAAGATCCGGAATTACGTCGACGAATGGGGGAGGCCGGACGAGATCATATTTCGAGGATGTCATCGGACTCCATTATTGACCAATATTTACAATTGCTGAGTCCCCACGACTCGATGAATGGCAAAGCTTAAGAGTCCCTGATGCACCCCGGTTATTATACCCCTTCTAAAAACAGGCTGGCTCTCCTGAGAAAAATATGGGGAACCTATGGTTTTTCATTTCTTTTTATTCTGCTGGCGCGATTGGGAGCCTATGGTCGGTGCCTGTTCATCCTGCCGCGAAAGACCTTTCGCCTGGATGAAAAGGAATACCCTTATCTCGTTTATTTGCGAAATGCCGCTTTCCGTAACGAGCGGGTCGTTGAAATTCCGCTGGCCCTTCATTTCTTCCCCTGGCATGGCCGAACCGTTCTGGAAGTCGGGAATGTTCTTTCACAATATCAACCCTCGCCTCACCCGGTTATCGACAAATATGAAAAAAGCGAAAGAGTCTTGAACATTGATGTCGTTGATTATAATCCCGGCATAAAATACGATTTGATTGTCAGCATTTCCACCCTTGAACATGTCGGCTGGGATGAACACCCGCGGGAGCCGGAGAAGGTGATTCGAGCCATTCGTCATTTAAAGGACCTGTTGACCCCGGACGGCCACCTGCTCATCACGGTACCCATGGGATATAATTCCGCATTGGATACTTACCTGCACAACAACTCCCCTGGTTTCTCCCGAATATTTTATATGAAACGAATATCGCGTATGAATGAATGGGTGCAGACTTCCTGGCAGGATGCCAGCCAGCGGAAATTCGGAACTATTTATCCCTGCGCCAACGCCCTGGCCATCGGGGTCGTCGACAACGAAAAGCCCGCCGAATCCCATCGACCATGACCCATTCCCGCCTCCAGATCGTCTCTAATATTGCCGCCAACATCATCGGCACCCTCGCGGTAAAGGGATTTGACCTGCTGGTCGTTTTCCTCCTGGCCCGACATTTCTCCGTGGCGCAATTCGGCATATTTTCTTTTGCGTTTTACACGGTGGGATTGTTTGCCGTTTTAATGGATTTAGGGATCAACTTCATCCTGATCCGGGAAATCGCTGCGGATCCACAACGGGGCAACCGCTTGATGGGCGCCGCCATCCCCCTTCGATTGTTTCTGGCATTAGCCATCATGGCCGGGATAATCGGTCTATCTTTGATAAGCGATTATCCTTTCGACACTAAAATAGCCCTCCTGATCGTCTCGACGGGACTGCTTTTCTCATCCCGAATACCCTCCTTTGCGGATGTTTTCAAGGCCCCCCTCATCGCCTCGTTGACGATGAAAACCATTGCCGGCGTCGATGTGATTTCCCGCGTGCTCGGTCTGCTGGCGGTCAGCGTGGCCTTGGGGATGAAACTGAAGTTTCTCTGGGTTCTGGCTGCTTATGTGGGGTCCTCGCTTCCGGTCCCCTTTATCTATATGCGACTGGCCCGTCCCATTTGCCCCATCCGGTGGACGGTTGATGTTTCCCTCTGGTGGTCCCTGCTCCAGAAAGGATTCCCCCTGGCGATGGCCGGTATTCTGACCCAAACCATATACCAAGTGGACATCCTGTTACTGTCGAGGTTTCATCCGGCCGAGCAAATCGGTTTTTATAGCGCCGCGCGCCGATTGATTGAACCGCTTGAATTGTTGTCCATTTCCGTGATGTATTCCATTCTGCCGGTCATGGCAAAACAAAGCCCCGATCAAGATCAGTCCAATGCCGCCCTGCTGGATGATGCCTTCCGGTATCTCTTGTTAATCCAAATTCCGATCCTGATTGTCTTGGGCGTTTGGCATGAAAATGTCCTCCATCTCCTGTATGGCGCCGAATACACAGTGGCCGGCTCCGCCCTGGTGCTGTTGCTCCCCTACCTGCCCTTCATGGGATTATGGCAGATCACCAGCGGTCATTTAATAGCCACCGGCCATTATAAACAAATTGCCGTCATTCTCGTCGCCGGTCTGGCGCTGAACATCGCAGCCAATTTCACCCTCATCCCCGGTTGGTCCTATCAAGGGGCGGCGATTACCAAAACGGGAACCACCATCGGCTTGGTGCTGCTCGGCCTGATAATATCCCGGAAAAAAGACTTGAACCGGACCCTTGGCTTACTGGTGCGGGTTGCGGTGACTCTGGCCATTTCCACGGTAACCGCCTATCTATTAAGGAATCATCCTTTGATTGCGGTGCCGGCCTTCCTGTGCATCATGGGAATCAGTTGTCTGCTGCTGAAGCTCGTGACCCGTCAGGATTATTTGCGACTCCAGTTTCTGGTCCAGGGAAGGCCGCCATGCGAATCGCCATAAATTTGCATCCGTTATTAAGCAAGGGGGGCGCGGAAAAGGTCATGCTGGCCATTGCCGCCGGTCTGGCCCGGGAGCATGCGGTGGACGTGCTGACCTGTGGCGGCATCGATCTTAAGGCGGCCGAATCCTTTTTCGGGCTTGATCTGTCGCGAATCCGTATCCGGGACTTGACACAGGACGGACCGCTTTGGCAACGGCTGGCCGGCAGACTACTGGCCCATCGGCGAGAAGGCAACCGTTACAAGAAGCTGCTGACCTCCCTCATCGTTTCCGCCTGGTCGGCGAACTATGATCTTTTCATTAACGGCGAGTCCGGTCTATTGGCCCGCAATCAGGCCCGGCATGGGATTTTATATGTTTTTTTCCCTTGGAAAGAAGAAGACATCCGAACCTGCCGCGGCGTCTGGCATTATCTCTATTCCCTGCCCTACCTGATCTGGCTTCGGAAGCATCCCCGGTTTTGCCTGGATTCCTACGATGTGTTGCTTACCACTTCCCATTACGTTAACGGGCACATTAAATCCCGGTGGAACCGGACGGCGACCCTGTTGCGTCCTCCCGCCGACGGAGGGTCCGGTTCGACCTCCCGCCGCCGCGCCATCCTGACCGTAGGACGCATTTTCAGGGGAACCGGGCACGATAAGCGACTCGATCTGCTGCTAAACATCTTCAAACAATGTTGGCATCGTCAAAAAGGAGACTGCGAATTTCATATTGCAGGTTTTATAAACGATCCCGCCTATGCCCGGGAGCTTGAACAAGCCGGTGAAGGCTATCCCATTTACTTTCATTTCAATGTGGAGCGGCAAGCCATTTGGAAACTGAATGCCGAATGCATGATTTACTGGCATGGAGCAGGTTATGGCCAGGATCTGGCAACCAGTCCTGAAAAAGCGGAACACTTCGGCATGACAACGGTTGAGGCCATGGTTGGCGGATGTGTGCCGGTGGTATTTAAAGGGGGCGGGCAACCTGAAATCGTTCGGCATGGACAAAATGGTTTCACCTGGACATCGCCGGATGAACTCATGGAATACACCCTGGCGTTGTTAAATGATGCCCGGTTATGGGAATCCTATTCGCGGATCGCCCAAACCGACAGCCAGGCCTATTCCCTGGAATCATTCGACCGCCAGCTACAGACGCTGGTGACCGGTCTGGCATAAGCGCCCGCAAGCCACAGAAAGGCTGTTATGAATACTGGTAAAATGATTGATTTGGGGTGTGGGCCAAGCAAAATGCCTGGAGCGCTGGGGGTGGACATCTATCCGTGGGCGGGTGTCGACGTGGTTTTCAACCTGGATCAAACACCCTGGCCCTTGCCCGACAACGCTTTTGACGAGATCTATTTTAACAGTAGCCTCGAACACCTAACCGACATTAAAGCCGTCTTTGAAGAAGTTCATAGAATCGCTCGAGAGGGTGCGGTGGTTGCCATTCATGCGCCCCACTTCTCGTCTGCCGACACGTATACCGACCTGACCCATAAACATGGCTTTTCCATTCTTTCATTCGACCCCTTCTTGTCTGCTCAAGCCCTTCCGGGTAACCCGGCATGTGGATTTCGTTTGATTTCACGAAAATTCGAATTCTGGATCCTGTCCAACCGCATTCACATCAAACCCTATTGGATTATTGAAAAGCTGGCCAATTTTGCGCCGCATTTTTATGAACGGTTTCTGGCGTTCATATTTCCGGCCCGGTCCATCCATGTATTTCTTGAAGTCGTGAAACCCAAAAGTTCACCCCCCTCGTAAAGGCGCGAAAGATGGACCTTACCCCGCTCCCAAATGGATTTGACCGGCATGCTCCGGAGTCAGGCGAGAGGGAATCCATTGCAGAATTTGTTGGGTGAGCTGGCTGGCGGATTCGGGCGAGAGCGATTCGGTTTCCGAGGGTCGGGTCAGGGCAAATTCGGTGGGAACGTAAACACCGGTTTCAACCCCTCGCGCCAATCGATTGGGAACGAATACCACCGGGACTTTAACGGCATTGGCAATATGGCGCGGTCCGGAATCCGTCGTCAACACAAAGGCGCACCGTTTAAGAAAAAGACTGAGTGCCCTCAGATTAAGGGTTCCCGCCATCAGGGTGCAAGGGGCTTCGATTTGAGCGGACAACCTTTCCAGTCGGCGTTGATCGGTAAGGGATCCCGCCAGAATGACGTGAAATGGAAGATGGCGATGGAGTTGATTGAGGATCTGTCCAAAAAACGGAGAGGGAAGGTTTGCCCCGGTTTGCCGGCCGAAGGGGAAACAGGCGATGTAAAGCGAAGTGGCATCCGACTGGCATCGCGCGAACTCTTCATCGGCCTGGAGTTGATCCGAGGCATTCGGGTAAATGCAGGGATACAGCGAATCCGGGCCGGCAAGGCCGGTTAATTGTGAAACTAAATCCCGGAAATAAGCGGGATGAGGCTGGGGAAACTTTAAGGCGATGGGATGGGTAACCCAGCCGGAAAATCCCTTATGGATGTACCCCACCCGATGGGGTATTCCGGCCTGAAGGGCGGTCAACAAAGGCCGCCACGCGGCCGAGGTGTCGTAACAGATGACGGCATCTGCTTCCAAAGAGCGTAAAGTCGATACGTCGATCAGGCGGGGTGGGGGTTCGCAGGAGCTTATCACCCGGGTCAAATAGGGGTTATGAGCGAGAGCTTCGGCGGCCGGGGGCGAGGTAACCAAAAGGATTTCAGCCTTGGGAAAACCTTGCGCGAGGGTGGGGAAAGACGGAGTCAACCAAAGCGCATCGCCGATGTGATTGGCGCCTAACAAAACAATACGTCGCCAAGCGTCTGGCCGGGAAGGTTTCTGGGGTGCTTTCCAGTCCGCATATCCTTGAAGAAAAGGGCGGATCCATTCGCTCAAATAGGCCGCCATGCGATTGCGATGGCGGCGAAATGTTTGGGGTTGAATAGGCATAACGAATTAAGACCATATCTGAAATGAGCGCCTTTGTGAAAGGATTAAAATGAACTTTGGAGGGTTAAATGAACCGCAATTCCGCCGCCGGTTGGTGGGATTCGTGATTATTCTCCTGGCCACGGCGGGGACCTGCAATCTGATGGTCACCGTGGCGTCCGGCGATTGGTTTTCCTTCGTCCTGTGGCTGCTCGCGGCGGCCTTGCTGGCGTGGACCTTTTTATCAAAGAGTGCCTGGTGGTTGTTGATGCCGGTGGCCATTGGATTTGGTGGACTTTTTTACTTCGGTTTCAGGCTATATCTGTACGAGATCGTATTGGTGGTCTGTTTTTTGCCCCTATTGCCGCAGTTGGCGACGGGTCAGAAAATCGAAGGGAATCGGGGAAAACTACCCCCGGTCATCTATTTCTTGATCGTCTATATGACCCTTCATCTGCTGGTCAGTTGCTACCTTGCGAAAAGTGAGGGTGCGCCGATGGGAAGCATCGTCAGGGTCTATGGAAAAGGGATGTGGCCTTTAATTTTTGCGGTGTTGTTTTATGCGCGGGGGAGTACCCGGCATTTGAAGTGGGCCCTGCATTTGTTTTTATGGGCGGCCCTGGCGCGGTCGATTCTGGGAGTGGTGGGTTATTTCATTCCGCAAGCGATTGCGTCCGTCATGGGATTTATTTTGCCGGGTCTTTATTCGGAGGGGGTGGAATTGCGGGAATCGGGCTTATGGGTGATTTATTTGAGTTTGACGGTATGCAGTCTGATGCCGCGGTTGATCAGTAAACTCTTTTATATGGCAGTGGTTCTATTGGCGTTTGGCTGTGTGGCATTGGGGGGCGGGCGGACGGGGCTGGCCATGGCGGCGGGAATCCTCCTGATGTGGGCCTTTTGGCAGAAGAAGTTTGTGCTCTTGATTGCCGTATTGTGTGGGGTGGGTGTGATATTGGGAGTCTTTAACGCGGATCCCGAAATGATCTATAAATTCCCCAAGCGATTCCAGCGAACGTTTTCAATCCTGGTCTTTCAATCCCCTTTTCAAAATGTGCATGATATTGTGGAAGGAAGCAATGAATGGCATTATGAACTGATGCAAAGAGGGTATCGAAAATGGGTGGACACGCCCCTGACGATTCTGTTTGGAAACCGAGTGGTGTCGGCTCGTGATATGTCCAGCTTCTACCAAAGAACTTTTTTCGAACGGGTTCAAATCGCGGAAAACATGGCCGCTTATGAATCGGGGCTGTGGACCATTCTGGCCACCTTGGGGGTGGTTGGATTCGTGATGTATTTTTTCCTTTTCAAATATCTATTGGGGCCCGTGATGCGCAGTTTATGGCGGACTCAGATCATCGATTATCCCAGCGCTTTCGCATTTCTAGCCGTGGCCTCAACCACCGCCTGGGCTATATTTTGCTGGGTGGCGGGACATTTTCCGAGTGAACCCCTGATGTTGGCTGTAATTGCCCGGGCGGCGTATGCCGATCAACAACACAGGGACGTGACATGCGCATCCTGATCGATGCCCATATGGTCGGGGAACAGGAATCCGGCAATGAACGGTACCTGACGAACCTCATTACGGCCCTGGTGGACTTGGCGCCTCCGGCCGAGTTCATTGTGGCGGCATCCCATCCGGAACTCGTGCGAGGGCTCCTTCCGGACCGAGGTCACTGGCGGGTGGAGCCCGTCTCCGCCCCGGCCTGGCGCCGCCTGGGATATGAGTTGCCAGCGCTCGTGCGGCGGGAACGGGTGGATGTCTTACATGTGACCTATGCCGCGCCCGTGTGGCCGGGCTGCCGGGTGGTGACGACTGTTCACGATGTGTCCTATCGGTCCCATCCGGAATGGTTTTCGGTTCGGGATCGACTGGTGTTGCGGGCCGGAGTGGGGGTGACCCTGGCGGAGGGGGCGGGAGTGATTACGATTAGCGAGTACTCCCGGATGGAAATCAGCCGGTATTACGGTGTGCCCAAAAGTCGGATTCAGGTCACGCTCCTGGCGGGAGATCCCGGTTTGAGTCAACCGTCCGGCGACGGGATGGCGGCGGAATTGACCCGCCTCGGAATCCGGGCGCCCTATCTTCTGGCCGTGGGTAATCTCCAACCCAGAAAAAATTTGAGCGGCTTGATCCGGGCGGTGGGGGAATTGAAGCGAAAAACACCGGGTTCGTTTCAACTGGTCATCGCGGGGAAAGCCAAGTGGCGGGAATCGGATTTATTTGCAGAGATCAGGCGCCTGGGTTTGGAGTCGGATATCTGCTTTTTGGGTTATGTGTCGGATAAAACGTTGACCGGATTATACCGGCAGGCCACGGGGTTTGTGTATCCATCCCTCTATGAAGGATTTGGTCTTCCGCTTCTGGAAGCCATGGCGTGCGGGGTGCCGGTGGTAACGACGCGGTGTACGTCCATTCCCGAAGTCGTCGGCGACGCCGCACTGATGGTGGACGCCACTGACACGGCGGCACTGGCCGACGCCCTGGGGCGGGTGCTGGCGGATGAATCGTTGCGGGCCGAACTCCGGGAAAAAGGATTGAAGCAGGCCGCCCGGTTTTCGTGGGAGCGAACGGCGCGGGAAACCTGGGACGTGTATCGGCAGGCCGGGGAGAAATCGTGAAAATCGCATTTCTCGGATCGCGGGGAATTCCTGCCCGGTACAGCGGGTTTGAGACCTTCTACGAACAGTTGGCGGTCCGGTTGGCTCAACGCGGGCACTCGGTCACGGTCTACAATCGGTCCCATTTTATCAAGGACATCCGGGGATCCTATCAAGGCGTTCGAATTGTCCGGCTTCCCTCCCTGGCCACCAAGCATTTGGACACGCTCACCCACACGGCCTTATCTTCCCTGCATGCGTTGTTCCAGGGGTACGATATCGCCTACTATTGTATCGTGGGAAACAGTCCCCTGGTCTGGCTTCCCCGGTTGGGGGGCGCTAAAACCCTGCTGAATGTGGACGGACAGGATTGGGCCCGGGAAAAATGGTCGGGTTTTGCCCGCTGGTATCAGCGGCAGTGTGAAGGGATTGCGCCCCACACGGCTTCGGTGCTGATTGCCGATTCACACGTGATCCGTGAACGCTACCAGGAACGCTATCGGGCGCAAACCCTGTTTGTGCCGTATGGCGCCAATATTCCCAACGTCGAGGGACGGCGGGCCCTGGATAAATGGGGGTTGCAGCCCCGTGAATATATTTTATATGTGGGACGATTGGTGCCAGAAAATGCCATCGACCTACTGATCCGCGCCTTTCGCGGCCTCCGGACCTCCCAAAAACTGGTCATTGTAGGCGACGCCCCCTTCGCGGATGGCTATAAAGCGTCCTTACGTGCCCTGGCGGACGATCGGGTGATTTTTACCGGCTATGCCTTTGGGCAGGAGTATGCCGAGTTGAGTAGCCAGGCCTATCTGTATGTCCAGCCCTCGGCCATCGATGGAACCCGGCCGGCGATTTTGGACCAAATGGGCTTTGGTAACGCCATTCTCATTCGAAATAGTCCCGCTAACCAGGAGGTCGTTGGCGAGTATGGGGCCTCGTTTGGCGGCGAAAATGTGACCTTGAGCCTGACGAATACGCTTCAGGATCTGGTCGATCATCCGGACAAAGTCCAGCGCCTCAGGAACTCCATTCTCGCGCGGGTGCAACGCTACTACAACTGGGAATGGATCACGGATTTCTATGAGGATCTTTTTCAGCGCCTGAAAAAAGGACTGGCACCGGACGACTATGATGCTTTTATTTTGAAACAATACCATGCGGTAAAGCCATGAGTGGCCTGATAAAAAACAAACCGATCCATCGGTGGCTCTGGCCGGTGATAACCCTCGTGCTTTTGACCTATTTGTTTGGATGGGAAGGCAATCGGGAAGAAGTGGCGGCTCGGGGGATTTCGGCCATTCGGTGGATGCTGTCGCGGTGGACTGGGGTGAGTGAGGGGTTGGCGCATGTCTGGGTGGTCCCGCTGATCAGCCTTTACCTGGTGTGGCGGAAACGGGCCATCTTACGGGGGGTACCCCGGGCGGTGCAACCAACGGGATGGTGGCTCGGGCTGTTGTGCATGGTCCTCTACCTGATCGGATTGCGGGTTCAACAGACGCGGCTGGTCCTGCTCGCGCTGGTGGGTTTGACCTGGGTTATTCCCTTTTATTGGTACGGTTGGAGAACCGCCCGGGTCTTGATTTTTCCCTGTGCTTACCTGTTGTTCTGCATCCCGCTGAGTTTTCTGGATTCGATGACCCTGCCCTTGCGGCATGTGGCGACCCTGGCCTCGGGCTGGATTTTAAACGGGGTGGGAATTCCCGTTATGCGCCAGGGCACGGCTTTGTTTGGAATGGGCGATCTGGTCCTGGACGTGGCGGATCCCTGCAGTGGGTTGCGTTACTTGTTAACCTTGACGGCCATTGCCGCGCCCTATGCGTATATCACCCAGGTCTGTTTGCGCTCCCAGTGGATCGTCTTCCTTTCTGCGTTTCCTTTGGCTGTCGTCGGGAATGTGGCCCGGATCGTGGTGATTGCCCTGGTGGCCCGGCTCTGGGGATTGGAATCGGCGATGGGCCTCTACCACGATTTTTCGGGGTATGTGGTCTTTGTGGTGGCGATCGGATTGATGCTCCTGCTCGGCGAAGGGTTGGAACGGTGGGATAAACGCCGGGGCCGGGGCGTAATCGGGCCGCCCTTGGAATCGCCGGAGCCGGTTTCAGGGAAACCGGTTTTAATGGAAATCCCTGCTCGGGCCGGGATCGGTTTGGTGGTCCTGCTGTTGGGGACCGGGTTGGCGGTGCAGGGATTCATGCAAACCGCCCGCCCCGAATCCCGCGCCGGAATTTCGGTCCTTTTGCCGGAACAGGTGGGACTGGCGCGGGGTGACGCCCTCCGGTTTTGTCAGAGCGAAACGTGTCGCCGGACTTGGCTGATCAGCGAATTGTCAGACGGTTCGGAGGAGGAGACGTGTCCCTCCTGCGGAGGGCCGTTGGACGATTGGGCGCTGGCGGAAAAAACAATCCTGCCCGCGGACACGGAAATCGACCACCGCCGATACCCGATTCCCGGAGGGACTCCGATGCAAGTGACTTTGGTCTTAAACGGGCGGGAACAGAAGAGCATCCATCGGCCGGAACGATGCCTGCCCGCACAGGGTTTCAAGGTTGACTCCAGCCGGGTCCGTCAAATTCCCCGCCCGGGAGGGGCGGATTTGCCGGTGCGATTGATGATTTTGCGGCCGGCCGGCAGATCTGAGCGGACGGGGAAGGGCTTGCTTTATGCCTATTGGTTTATTGGGCCGGGTCGCGAAACGGCTTCGCATTATCGGCGGCTGGCGTGGATGGCATGGGAAAGTTTACGGGATGGGGTGCCGGCGCGGTGGGCCTATGTGGCGGTGGCCACGGAATGGCCCCAGGAACCCGCGCCCCGGGATTGGGAACGATTGGATCGGTTTTTGGCCGATCTGGCCCTTCGGCTGTCGGGTCCAACCGGGGATTGAGTCCACGAACAGTTCGCAGGAGAAACCCACCCCCCGCTTCGCGGACCCCTCCCTGGGAGGGGATCTGAGCGTGGGGAAAAACCCCAAAATCCCCTCCCTGGGAGGGGATCTGAGCGTGGGGAAAAACCCCAAAATCCCCTCCCCGGGAGGGGATCTGAATCACGGTAAAACGAAGGGGTTGTCTTCCGCGAATCCCCTCCCAGGCGGGGTGGCCGAAGGCCGGAGTGGGTTATTCAGGAGGTCTAATACGCGCCTTTGGCGAAGAGAACCACCCCGATGGTTCGCAAGAGAATCTTGGCGTCCAGGACCGAACTCCGATTCCGGAGATAATAGACATCCAGGATGCACATGTTGTGAAAATCGACATCACTGCGTCCGGACACCTGCCACAGGCAGGTTAACCCCGGCCGGCCTTCATGGCGGCTGTAATGCCAGGTTTCATAATAATTGTTGAAATCCCGACGGGGCAGGGGACGGGGGCCAACGATGTTCATATCGCCTTTGAGGACATTGAACAACTGGGGCAGTTCATCCAGGCTGAACCGGCGCAGGAATCGGCCGACGGGCGTAATGCGCGGGTCCTTGCGAATTTTGAACAACCCCTCGCCCGATTCGTTCAGGTCCTCGATGTCCACCAGCATTTCGTCGGCCCGGGCCAGCATGGTGCGGAATTTGAACATCTGAAACGGGCGGCGATTGATCCCGATGCGTTCCTGGACAAATAACGCCGGCCCCCGACTGGTCACGCGGATCAGGACCGCCAATATCGCCAAAAGGGGTGCGATCAGCACGAGGGCGATGGCCGCCAGTCCGACCGACCAGATATGATCCCAGGCGATGCGCCAGGGATGGCGGGGCGGTGCGAAATGGACCAGCGGTTTTTCGCAAAAGAAATCCACCGGCAACCGGCCGGGATGAACCAGGACGCTCATTCGGGCCGAGAGAATCTTGACGGCAATCTTCTCCTCTGCCGTCCATTCCAGGGTTTGCATGATCCGGTTGACGCTGATGTCGGGATCGGCCAAAATAAGAATCCCGGCGGAAGTGGATTGACAGGCCTGGCTCAAGGCGGATTTGAATTCAGCGGCATCCCCGTCCATTTTCAGTGGCAAATGCGCGGTTAATTTTAGGTCGTGCGGCTCAAAAGCCTCCAGATATTGATGGATAAAATCGGCTTCCCGAGTCTGGCCGACGAGGACCACCGGACAGGCCGGCAGGTTGAAGAGGCGGCGGATTTTGCGCAGCAGCACCAGGATCAGGGCGCGCAACCAAACACAATAACAGCAGTTTAACGCGAGAATCAGCAAAAATATACTGCGCGGATGGAAAACGTTACGGCGCAGGTAGAAATAACCGAAAAACAACAACAGGGCGATCAGATTGCTGCGGATGACCATCCAGGCAACCGGCCGTTTGCGCAAAAAACGGCGACCTTCATACAGATCGCTAAAGGCATAGAGGGCAACGAGGATAAGGCTCAGAATACTGAGAATCCGCACGGCACCGAAAACGTAGAAATCCATGAAGGTACTGCTCAATGCGCCGGTTTCGCGTAAACCCAAAAAGGTATTGACGGTGGTGAACAGGGGTTCGCCCCAATCGGGGTTGAACCGGATCCGCAGGGCCGTGATATAGGCGGCGATGAGGGCGGATAGGTCGGTCAGGAGTAGAATCAACCGGTACGGATGATCCGAGTTTTTGGTCCAGCCGGTCCACATAACAATCGATCCGCCGTGAGGGTTGGAAGGCGTGGTGTAGGTTTTGACACGTATGAATAAATATGATAGCCATTGTCGGCAAACGGGGCAAGATGAAATGATGACAACGACGACGACCTATCGCAACGGACAGTTATTTGTGGAAGACGCATCGGTGGCCGCGCTGGCGGAACGCTGGGGGACGCCCTTATACGTATACAGTCGGACGACGATGCGCGACCGGATCCGGGCGCTGGCCGGGGCGATGGCGGCGGTCCAGCCGCTGATCTGCTATTCGGTCAAGGCCAACTCGAATCTGGCGGTGATCGGGACTTTTCTGGAAGAGGGCGCCGGGCTCGATATCGTGTCCGGGGGGGAACTGTTCCGGGCGCGAAAAGCCGGGGCCGATCCGGCGCGGATTGTTTTTGCCGGCGTGGGTAAGACCCGGGACGAAATCGAATATGCTTTGAAGGAGGGAATCCTCTTTTTCACAGTCGAATCGGAGCCGGAAGCCGCCCGCATTTCCGAATGCGCCCGGCGACTGGGCGTGGTCGGGCGGATTGCCTTCCGCGTCAATCCGGATGTCGATCCCCAGACGCACAAGTATATCAGCACCGGCAAGAAGGAGAATAAGTTCGGGTTGGATTTGAACCGGGCGGCAGCGGCTTATGACCAGGCGGCCCGTTTGCCGAACCTCGAACTGGCCGGTCTGCACATGCACATCGGCTCGCAAATTTTGACCACCCAGCCCTTTGCCGAGGCGCTCGACAAGATTTCGGGACTCTGCCGTGATTTGAAAGCGCGCCATGCGTCTTTTCAGTATCTCGATATTGGCGGCGGACTGGGGATCGATTATAAGCCCGAACAGACGGCCCTGGATCCCGCGCAATTCGCCGCGGTGGTGCTTCCCCGGCTTCAGGCGCTGGGGCTCAAGGTGGTCCTGGAACCCGGTCGCTGTCTGGTGGGAAATGCCGGATTCCTGGTGGCGCGGGTTGAATATGTGAAGCCGGGATACGACAAGCAGTTTGTCGTGATTGATGCGGCGATGAATGACCTGATCCGCCCGGCGCTGTACCAGGCCCACCACGAAATCCTGTCCGTGCGCGAAACGGCGGAGCGGATCACCGGCGATTTGGTCGGGCCCATTTGTGAGTCCGGCGATTTTCTGGCGGCCGATCGCGAATTGCCCGCCGTGCGCCCCGGCGACTACGTGGCGGTGCGCAGCGCGGGCGCCTATGGATTTTCGATGTCCTCGAATTACAACAGCCGCCGCCGTGCGGCGGAAGTCATGGTGGAAGGCGGGCGGGTGGAACTGATCCGCGCCCGGGAGACGTGGGACGATCTGATCCGGAATGAAACCCGGTTTGAAAGGCAGGACTGATTATGTTTCCGGGAGCTTATACTGCTATCGTGACCCCGTTCAACACGACGGGCCAGGTCGATTACGACCGCTTTCGGGCGCTGATCGATCTTCAAGTGGAAGCCGGTATGGATGGAATTGTGCCGGTCGGTACGACGGGCGAATCCCCGACCGTCAGCACCGAGGAACATCATCGTATCATCGAGGTGGCGGTGGAAGCGGCGCGGGGTCGGATCAAGGTGATCGCCGGAACCGGAGCCAACTCGACTGCCGAGGCCCTCGAGCTCACCCGGCATGCCCAACAGGCCGGTGCCGATGGGACACTCCAGGTCACCCCCTATTACAACAAGCCCAGCCAGGAGGGCTTGGTCCGCCATTTCAGCGCGATCGCGGATCTCGGGTTGCCGGTGGTGTTGTACAATGTTCCCGGCCGGTCGGGACGTGAAATCGATGTGGATACGATCGTCCGGTTGAGTCGGCATCCCCATGTGGTCGCCGTCAAGGAGGCGGCCGGCAGTGTGGAACGCGTCAGCCAGATTTTGCGTCGGTGTGATATCCTGGTGCTGTCGGGGGATGACGCCTTGACGTTGCCGATGATGGTGTGTGGCGCCAAGGGGGTCATCAGCGTGGCGTCGAATATCGTGCCGGCGGCCGTGGCGGAGATGGTTCATCTGGCGTTGGAGGGGCGCTGGGAAGAAGCCCGGCCGATTCACCGCCGGTATTATCCGCTGTTCGCCGATTTGTTCCTGGATACCAATCCGGTCCCGGTCAAGGCGGCCATGGCTCTGGTGGGCCTGATTCCGGCGGTTTACCGCCTGCCCCTTTGCGAAACCACGGATTCGATCCGGGCCCGGTTGACGGACGATCTCAAGGAATTGGGTTTGTTGTAAGTGGATGCGGAAAGGATTAATAGCCATGGGTAAAGTGGTGATTATCGGTGCGGCGGGACGCATGGGCCAGGCTCTGGTGCGGTGTCTGAAACATCACCCGAGCCTGCGATTGGTGGGCGCCATCGAACACGGGGAGTGTCCCCTGATCGGGCGAGACGCGGGAACCGTGGCGGGTGAAGGTGAATACGGGGTGGCGATCAGTGACGATTTGCCCGCCTGTGCCGCCGAGGCCGATGTTTTGATCGATTTCAGCCTGCATACGGCGGTGCCCGCACATGTCCAGGTGGCCGCCGAACTGGGTAAAGGGATGGTCATTGGAACCACCGGGCTCTTCCCCGCTGAAAAGGCGATCGTGCAGGATGCCGTTAAACGCATTCCCATCGTCTGGGCTCCCAATATGAGCGTCGGGGTCAATCTGTTATTCGCCATGGTTCGGAAGGCGGCCGGAATTTTGGGGCCCGAATATGATGTGGAAGTGACGGAAATGCATCACCGGCATAAAAAGGATGCGCCCAGTGGAACGGCCCTGCAACTGGCCGAGAAAGTGGCCGATGGCCGCCGCCGGGAATTAAAAGATCTGGCGATCTATGGTCGGGAGGGGCAGACGGGTGAACGGCCCACCGGACAGATCGGGATTCATGCCTTGCGGGGCGGGGATATCATCGGAGATCATACGGTGATGTTTGCGATTGACGGCGAACGCGTTGAATTTTCCCATCGCGCCACCAGCCGGGATACCTTTGCCATGGGCGCACTCCGCGCGGCGGCTTGGGTGATCAAACGCCCGCCACAAATGTACGACATGCAGGATGTGCTCGGACTTTAATCGGCCCCGCGCCGGGGAACGTGTCCATGCCGACCGCGCGGATTGAAATGGGGATCAGTTTCGGATCCAATATCGGCGACCGCGCGGCCACCCTGATCGCGGCACTGGCCCGTTTGAATGCATTTCCCGGTTGGATGTGCGTCGCGTGTTCTTCCATTTATGAAACCGAACCGGTGGAAGTTCCCGACCGGTTTCAGGATCAAACCTATTACAATGCGGTGGCTGTGGGGCTTGTGCCCGAAGCGGAATGGGTTCCACTGTCGGATGAATGTCACCGGATCGAGGCCGAGTTGGGGCGGGTTCGCGGGGTGGAACGCAATGCGCCCCGGCCACTGGACTTGGATTTGATTTATGCGGGAACGCGGGTGTGGAATACGCCGGGACTGCGGATTCCCCATCCGCGCTGGGCTGAACGCCGGTTTGTGGTGGAGCCGTTGGCGGAAATCCGGCCCGATTTGCGGTTGCCCGGACAGGATAAAACCGTGGCCGCAGTGTTGCGCGATCTGCCGGCGCGGCCTTTCGTCCGGCGCCTGGCGATTCCCGGGTGGCCATCCTTGAGCGCAAGCCGGACCTTGTTCGGCGGAAAGTAATTATGACAACGACACCTCCCTGGACTGCGGCCCGGATACGGGCAACCAAACATCAACGCAAGCTGGCGTGCCTGACCGCCGCCGATTTTGCCACGGCCCGGCGGATGGATGCCGCGGGAATTCCCCTGATTCTGGTGGGTGATTCGCTGGCGATGACCGTGCTGGGCTATCCCAACACCCTGCCGGTGACGATGGACCAGATGGTCCATCATACCGCGGCCGTGGTACGCGGAGTCCGACAGGCGCTGGTGGTGGCCGACATGCCGTTTTTGTCTTACCAGGTGTCCATTGCTCAGGCGATCGAGAATGCCGGCCGATTTTTAAAAGAGGCCGGGGCGGGAGCGGTGAAAATCGAAGGGGGCGCCAGCCGGGTTCCGGTGATCGAGGCGTTGATTCAAAATGGGATTCCGGTCTTGGGTCATATCGGCGTGGTACCGCAAAATATCCAGGTGGCCGGGTATCGGGTCCGGGGACGGGACGAGAAGGAGCGTGCGCAATTACTGGACGACGCCCGGGCCTTGGAAGCCGCGGGAGTTTTTGCGTTGGTGGTCGAATGTGTTCCGCCCGAAATCGGGCGGGACCTCACAAAAGCCGTCGAGGTGCCGACCATCGGAATTGGGGCGGGCCCGGACTGTGACGGCCAAGTCCTGGTGACCGCTGATCTGCTGGGACTCTTCGATGATTTCACGCCTAAATTCGTCAAGCGGTATGCGGAACTGGGCCAAACCATGGATCAGGCTTTTGCCGCCTATCGCGAGGATGTGGAAGGCCAGCGTTTCCCGGGCCCCGAGCATTGTTATGGCGGCGGGGAAGAGAAGAAATAAACGGCACACTTGCGTTTTGGGAACAATTCTGGCAACTTCTTTTCATGAAAGATGGTGAAATTATGAATATCACCCCCGCAAAGGAGTACGCTGAAGAAATCCGAAAACGGCTTGGCGGTCATGTCCGGCAAGTGGTTCTGTTTGGATCCCAAGCTCGTGATGACGCCGGAGAAGGTTCGGATTACGATTTTTTAGTGGTGGTGGATCAGAGAACCCGCGAAGTCCGCGATGCGGTCCTGGATGCTGGTGTTACCATGCTGAACCGGTATGACCGTCTTTTCGCTTCCCTGCTTTACAGCGTTGAGGAATGGCAAAACATACAGCGATACCCCTTGGGATGGAACATCCTAAAAGAGGGGGTTCCTGTATGAGCGGGGAGAAAGCCGAACCGGCGGTGCTGAAGGCGATGATGGACAAGGCCGACGAGAAACTTCACGCCGCCCAGCGCGAGCTAAAAGATGGTTTCTATGGGGAATCAGCATCACGGGCGTACTACGCGGTTTTCCATGCGGTCTGTGCCGTTTTGGCAGGGAAAGGCATGGCTTTTTCCTCGCATTCCCAAGCGATTGGGGCTTTCAATCGTGAATTGGTCAAAACGGGTATTTTCCCCGGCGATACGGCTCGGAAAATTCAGCGTCTATTTGAAGATCGTCAAACGGCAGATTACGATTGGAGTATCCATGTGGACGCGGCTACGGCCGATGAAGATGTCCGTGATGCAGCGTGGCTTGTAAATGCTTGCCGCGAATATCTTGTTCAACAGAGCAATTCATAACCTGGCCCCAGCGTCCCTCATGGATGACCTCACTGTTTGTCAGCCGGGTCAAGTCTATTGCTGCTTAACGAGACCTGACCCTAATGGTGCTTAGTTAAGGGGTTCAATTGGGTTGGTTGCGGTGGAGCCGGTTGCGGTGCGGCAGGTTGCCCATTTGGTGACGGGGTTTGGTGAGCAGGTGAAAGTTTTTGCGACTGCGTTTGACGGCGCGTGGCTCAGAGCGGTGTGGGCGGAGTGGAACTTGATCTTCGGCAAGCATGCGTAGCAGCGCGCGGAGCTGGCGACAGCGGATACCGCGCACGATCCCGGTCGTCACCAAAAATACGCTACCGCCCGTTGCCCCGGATCGTCACATGATAGACCGCCCCGGAGAATCGCACTCGGAGATGTCGCGGCATAACCCCATACGTCTTGAATCCCGCTTCCAAGTTTGACCCCGATTCCCCCCGACGCCAAACAAGGAAGAATCGAAACCCACTGCAACCGAAATGCCCTGGTCACCACCAGCGGCCTGGGCCTGGGAAAAGAAATAGATTGCCCAACATTGAAAGAGTTAGCACGTCGCCGTAACGCGACGGGCAACCCTGTGTTGTGATGAAGAACGAGGAGATCAAAACGCATGTGGCTACCTTCAGACGAAAGACGACTCATCGAAGGCTATGCAGCCAAGATCTGCCGGCCAGGTATTGCACGCTGCTTCCGAGTGTATGCGATCACTCAATTCATCAAATCACCTCGTCCCTCCAAGGTTGTAGGATGAGTACCCGAATACGGCGAATCCGAACCAATCCACAATGACGCGGGAGCCTCACTCGATGCGAGGAAGCAACGTATTGCTGAGAAAATAGACGAGTACGTGCGAATCGAGGTCGCGCATGAGGCCCTCATGCAACGCCACCTTCTGTCTGTAGAATATAATCAGCCCGAGCCCAATGTGGTTCGCGTAACACTAACGGTTGCTGGCTACGATCAAGGGCGGAAGTACTCCGGGTGGTTTTCTCGGAGTGGAGAGTGGTTTGCGGAGTACCGGAATCATTGGATATTCATCATAGTAGGGTTCCTTGCAGGAATCCTTGGAGGTCTGTTTGCCGACGTGCTCAAGAGTCTTTTACATCGGCTGTGAAAAAAGCGAACAGGGTTAATAGTTGGTCCGAAAAAACCTGTGTTTAGACCGCTAAGAAGTTGGAATTCACTTCGACCTATGCAACGAACCCAAACTGAGGTGGTGGCATGATCTGCTGGAACTGCGGCAAGGAAGTATCCAAGGGTGCGAAGAGCTGCAAGCATTGCGAATCCAAGGTCGAAGACCTGCCGGACATGAGTCCCGAGGAGCTTGGACGGATGCTGGCGGCGGTCGGAATGGACGAGAACCTGCTGAAGAAAATTCGCGAGCTCGCCGATCAGGCGGGTTCGGCGGAGGAGTTCGCCGACGCGATCTTCGTCGGCGACTGTCCCAAGTGCGGCAGCCACAACGTGGGAAACTGCGAGGAAACCCGTGGCATCGAGGACGTGACGGTCGGCCGCTGCTTCGACTGCGGCCGGCTCTGGTGCACGGAGTGCGGTTACGAATTGAAGAAGGGCGACACGGGCTGCCCGCATTGGGACGTGTGCAAGGATTGCATTCAGGAGGAGGATTGCCCATTCGCAGCGGATACGACGGAATGCCCGAAGGTGGGCAAATGGATGGCATCTGTGGGCCTGCCCCGCAAGGAAGAGCCGAGCGAAGGCGAGGATGACGATGCCCCATGAGGCGGCTTTGTATTTCGGATTGACCTACGAGCACCCGGCAGGACCCTTCGGCTTGGAACAGAGTCAACCAAGGATGGTTGACCTACTATGTTTGGCCCAACCGAACGGATTGCAGATGCGCCCTTCATGGCGCGACATTTTTTTGGTGTTGCAAGATATTGCAAATAAGTCTATAGTCATGGACTATGAACCATAAGGAGTGGCTATGAGTGTAGTATTGGTGCCGAAATCCGTATTCAAGCCCAAAGCTTTCGCCTATTTGCGGCGGGTTGAACAGGGGGATCAGGTGTGTATTACTGATCATGGTCGGCCGGTCGCGGACATCTTTCCGCATCGCGCGCAAGACGATAAGGATCTGGCCGAATTGCGTGGTTTGGTCCTGAAATATGAACGCCCGATGGATCCGGTGGACGTCGTGTGGGAGGCTAACCGGTGATCGTCCTCGATACACACGCTTGGATATGGTTCATCAATTCACCTGAAATACTGGGAGCGGAGGCCATCCAAGCCATTAATCAGGCGCGGGGGGACGGGCAAAGGCTTCATGTCTCTTGCATCAGCACTTGGGAACTTCACATGTTGGTGAACAAGGGGCGTCTTTCGCTGGCCATCGCTCCGGCCGTTTGGGTGGCCCGATGCGAGAAACTTAGTGTCCTCCAGTTCGAACCGGTGAACAACGATATCGCCAGAATCTCCGTGACGGAATGCACCGCACTGCATGCCGACCCGGCCGATCGAATCATCGTGGCGACCGCGCTCTATCTGGGAGCTTCGGTGGTCACCAAAGACGATAAGATCCGCGCCTGTGGCGGTGTCCGATGCATTTGGTGATACCGCGTAAGGGCGATTAATATGAAAATGAATATGGGCAAAAAACTTGCAACCTTTTGGAGCCTGATCATGACAGCAACCGTTGCCTTGTCCGCCGAGCGGGTCGTGGAAGCTGATTTGCACCAGGAGGTTACCGACGCCTTCATTAATCCCGACCAGGCGTCCAGCCTGCCCCGGGTGCTGATCATCGGGGATTCCATCTCGATCGGATACACGGATCCCGTGCGTAACGATCTGAAGGGGATCGCCGAGGTATTTCGCCCCCCGGTGAACTGCCAGCACAGTGGATATGGGGTGGAACACATCAATGCCTGGATCGGTACCGGCAAATGGGATGTGATCCATTTCAATTTCGGTATCTGGGACACGCATCTGCTCGATTCAAAGGGTCAACTGGTGAGTGGGGGTCTTGAGGGCAATACCAACCTGAGGGCGAAGGGGATCCGGATCCGGTATACTCCGGAGCAGTATCAACAAAATCTGGCCCAAATCATCGAAATTCTCAAGCGCACCGGCGCTCCGCTCATCTGGGCCAGCACAACCCCGATCATGTTCCGAACGGGAGCCCGGCTAGAAGTCATCCCGGCCTATAATCGGGTCGCCGCCGATCTCATGAAAACCGAGGGGATTGCCATCGATGATTTGTACAGCTTCGTTCTGCCGCAGGTAAAAGAATGGCAGACTCCGGACCAATGTCATTTCAATGCGCTGGGAAATAAGCACCTGGGCAAACAAGTGTCCGAAAGCATTCGGCGCGCGATCGAGAAGAATACCCCGAGTCCCTCGACGAAGAAACCGTAATGTCGAAAAGGGCCAATGAGAGTGCTGTTTTATGAGTTGGGATTTTCGGCTTGATTCGCACCTCTGCCTCTGTGACGTCAGGACAGGATTTCGACGTCGGGCAGAGATCGAGCGGCTTTTTCAAAAGTCACCATCCCGTCGGCCCGATTGCGCAGATAGTGTTCATGAATTAAGCGATCGACAAAACCCGGCTTGGCGGTGGCCAAACCCGGAGTTGCCAGGATCCCCGCAACGACCCCTTCAGCCTTGATTTCTCCGCCGGCCAGAAAGCGCGATAAATGGTGCAAGGCTTCGGCCTTTGACACGTGGAAATGATGTTGCAGGGCGAAATACACCTCGCTGACCACCAGGTCGGAGATCACGAGGTGAACCTGTCCGGCTTTGGCGGTCATCACCCACTGGAGCGCGGTTTGCGCTTGAGCTTGCGGTTCACCGGTCAACAACCGCAGAATCACGGAAGTGTCCAACCCGATTTTCATGCGGGCGGTTCCTTTTCCGTGCGGCCCCGGGCTATACTGCGGCGGACCGCGTCCATATCGTACCGGCCCTGCGCATGATGGGCATATTTGCGCAGGGAACCGAACCACGCCGGCGGCGGTTGGGAACGATCTTTGGCCGAAAGCGGGGTGTCCCGGGGTGTCGACAGGGCGGCTGGGTTCACCCAATTCTGAAAAAGGGAGATGGCGACTTCCCGGACCGCATACCCTTCCAAGGCGCTCTTGGCTTTTACCTGACGATATAAATCGTCCGGAATGTCGATGGTGGCTTTCATGGTTACCGTATAACAAGCTAACCGTATATCAGTCAAACTATTTTCGTATGGCCGCCGAACGGGAATATTGGTATGATCCATCGCTTTTAACCGTGGATGCGGAAGGAAACGACGATGAGCAAGACGTATAAAATCGCAGTGTTGCCCGGCGACGGGACGGGTCCTGAGGTGCTTCGGGAAGGGTTGAAAGTGGCCCAGGTTGCCGCCCGGAAATTCGGATTCAAACTGGACACGACCGATTTCGATTTCGGCGGCGAACGGTTTTTGAAAACCGGTGAGGTCCTGCCGGATTCGGCTTCGAGCGAACTGAAGAAGTTTGACGCCATCTATCTCGGCGCCATTGGGCACCCGGACGTGAAACCCGGCATTCTCGAAAAGGGAATTCTCCTGCGGTTGCGGTTCGAATTGGACCAATATATCAACCTGCGCCCGGTCAAGCTTTTTCCCGGCGTGGAGTGCCCGTTGAAGGATAAGGGACCGGAGCACATCGATTTCGTGGTCATCCGCGAAAATTCCGGCGGGATCTACACCGGGATGGGCGGCGCCACGATGGTCGGAACGCAGAACGAGGTGGCGACCCAGGTGATGGCCTATTCGCGGCCGATCGTCGATCGCTGTCTGAAATACGCGTTCGATTACACCAAGCAGCGTAACCGCAAGAACATGTTGACCCTGGTGCACAAGACGAATGTCCTGACCCATTGCGGTGACCTGTGGTGGCGCGCCTTCAATGAAATGGGCGATCGGGCCGAATACAAGGGCGTCAAGCGCGATTACAATCATGTGGACGCCGCCACGATGTGGTTTGTGAAACAGCCCGAATTCTATGACGTGGTGGTGACGGAAAATCTGTTCGGTGACATCATCACCGACCTGGCAGCGATCATCCAGGGGGGATTGGGCATCGCGGCCGGCGGCAACATCAACCCCGAAGGGGTCTCGATGTTTGAGCCGATGGGCGGGAGTGCACCGAAATACACCGGGAAGAATGTGATCAATCCGCTGGCGGCCATCAGCGCGGGCGGGATGATGCTGGATGTGCTGGGCGAAAAGAGCGCCGCGCAGGCCATAGAGAAGGCCATCATGGATGTGACGAAGAACAAGGTGAAAAGTCTGGCGGCCGGTCGGATGGGCTATTCCACGACGGAAGTCGGCGATTTAGTGGCGGAACGGGTGTAAACAGACAAGCTGGAATGCGGGATGGTCATGAAAAAGTATAATGTCGGAATCGTGGGCATCGGGGCGGTCGGAACCGAGCTGGTCAAGGTGTTGCGCCAGCGGAAATTTCCCGTGAATGAAATCCGGGTGCTGGCTCGCAGTGAGCGCGATGAAGAGATCGCCGGCGAGACCTTCCATGTGCGTCCCGCGACCCCGGACAATTTTGACGGACTGGATTTCGCCCTGTTTGCCGGGACGGAAGGGTCCAAGGGCGCCTCCCAGGTGTTTGGCTGGGAAGCGGTTCGCCGGGGTGTGATCGTGATCGACAACGGGGACGATTTTCGTATGGATCCGAAGGTTCCGTTGGTCATACCGGAGATCAATCCCGAGGCGCTCGACGGGCATTGCGGGTTTATTGCCAATCCCAATTGCAGTACGATCATCGCTTTGATGGCGTTGGGGCCATTGCATCAAGCCGCTGGAATTCGCCGGTTTATCGCCACGACCTTCCAGTCGGTTTCGGGAACGGGTCGCGCCGCAATCGCCGAACTCGAGCAACAAGTCCGGGATTATGTGGCGGGCAAACCCTGCAAGGCCGAAACCTATCCGCACCAGATCGCCTTTAATGTTCTGCCCCAGATCGGGAGTGCCAAACCGGACATGCCCGGCTTCACCAGCGAAGAGGTGAAGATGCGGAATGAGACCCGCAAAATCCTGGGGGCCAAGCGCATCCGGGTGTCGGCCACCTGTGTGCGGGTTCCGGTCTTTTTCGCCCATTCCGAGGCGCTCAACATTGAGTTCAAGCGCGATCTGTCGCCCGAGGAAGCGCGGGAGATCCTGGCGAAAACTCCGGGGGTCCGGGTGGTGGACGACCTGGCGAAGGCGAACTATCCGATGCCGTTGCAAGTGGCCGGCGGGGACGATGTGTTCGTGGGCCGGATCCGGCGCGATGAGAGCGTCAAAAACGGTCTGGTTTTATGGGTATCCGGCGACAATATCCGCAAGGGTGCCGCGCAAAACGCCGTGCAAATCGCGGAAGTCATGATTCAGCGCGGGCTGGTTGAGAAGTGGAAGAAACGGTAAGGCTCAGACGAAGAAGACAGACGTCCGGATTCAGGATACAGCCATGAAGAACGGCGCTCTTATGCGCCTACTACAAACGGCTTTTTGCTCCGTTCGTAGTAGCGCCGCGGGAGGCGCGTTTTCCCGGATCTTTTATCTGATCTTGAGTCTCTCCCTATGGTCCGCCGTTGCTTTCGCCGAAGAGCCTTGGTCGATCCAGGACTCCGCACCCGTCGTTGAAACCGGAGGGACTGCCTTGTCCCACAGCATGAGGGTGCGGCCTGCCGTACCGGATGGATTTGTGAAGACCGGCTGCTATGTCTGGTTGATGGCCTATCAAAAAGGCTTTAGTCGGTTCAGCGCGTCGAAATGTCCGTTGAAACCCTCCTGTTCCAACTATAGTTTGGAAGCCATTGCCCAATATGGCGGGTTCTGGGGCGTTCTCATGACGGTCGACCGGTTATTTCATGAGGGCAGTGTGCGGCACACGGCGCCGTGGATGCAGGATGTGGACCGGATCCGTTATTTGGATCCGGTGAACGATAATGTGATTTGGAGGACCGTGCCATGAGAGCGATGACCCGTATATTGGCGATCGCGGGGAGTTTGATGCTGATGGTGACGGTGGCGGTTGGGGACGATACGGCGGATCGAACGGTTGCTTTTGGTGATCATCTCTTTCAGCAGGGCGATTATTATCGGGCCATTACGGAATATGAGCGCTTCCTGTTTCTGGCGCCGAAAGATCCCCGCGGGGATCCGGTCCGTCTGAAAATCGGGGCGGCCTATTATCGGGGCGAAAAATGGGAGGCCGCCAGCCGGCGTTTCCAAGAGTTACGCGCCCAGGCGGGGGAAACGGAAGCAGGCCGCCAAGCGGTTATTTACTTGGCGGCCATTGCCCTGCGGCAGAAGGATTATGGACGGGCCTTGAATTACATGGAGGATTTTTTGGCCGCCCATCCCGCCGATCCCCGCCGGGATTCGGTGATGGCGGAATTGATCCTGACCCATCTCCGCCGTCAGGAGGCGGCGGAGGCCGGCCGGCTCCTGGAGGCGGAGATTGCGGCCGGAGCGACGGGGGTCAAATTAACCGTTGCCGATTTGGATGAATGGTGGGACCGGCCCCAAAAATCGCCCCGGTTGGCAGGAGCGTTGTCGGCTGTTTTGCCCGGAGCCGGGCAGGGCTATGTGGGGCGCTGGAGCGATGCCACGCTGGCGTTTGTGGTCAACGGGGTTTTCATCTGGGGGACCGTGACGGCTTTCGATCGGGATGAGGACGTGGCGGGTTCCTTTTTGCTGGCGATGGAAGCGACCTGGTATTTTGGTAATATTTATAATGCCGTGAATGGTGCGCAGAAAGTCAATCGCGCGACCGATGAGCGGTTTTTTGACACCGTCAAAATCCGGTATGGCCTGACGTTCCCCCCCGATGGCGGGGACAACTTGATTCCCGTGGTGGGGGTGAGCGGGACGTTTTAAAGAGGGGGATGGGACGGGATAACGCGCCTCATGCGGCGCTACTACGAACGGGAGCGAAACGGCGTTTGTAGTAGGCGCGAAAGAGCGCCGTTCTTTGCTTCGACTTCGCTGGGCATAAAAAAAGGGGCCGCCTCAGCGGCCCCTTTTTTATTGGCTTAAACCAGCCCCAACATCATTTCGGAGCGGACCAGAAATCCAGACGCATGTTGGTATCGGTGGCGCCGTTGGAGGCGTCGATGGCCGAACTCAGCATGAAGCAGAAGCAGATATGCCCGACGATACATTCGCCCCAGGGGAATCCGCCGTTAAAATTGCCGTTGGCCCATTCGCCGGCGCCGGGCATGACGATCGACAGGATGGTGGCCGAACCGGCATCCTTGGCCTGAACCGGAACCGCCGCCAGCACTCCAAATAACATCACCGCCGACAATACAACCGCCATCAACTTTTTCATAACACGTCTCCTTTTTAATTGTTATCAGACTAAAATCTAAAAAAATAACAGGCCGCCGTCAAGCGCATAAATTCTGGCTTCAGGGGAGCGCATCTGCGATTTGGTGCAGGGATCGCGTGAATCCAAGTATGTCGGGCATTCCGGCCCGACCCAGTCAGGCAAGAATGCCTGCCCTACATGGGCGCCGGCTGTGAAGTGCACCGAATCAGATGCGCCCCTCAGATGGGTTGTGGTTAAATTTCGATGTGTCCTGGCCATTGATTGCTCTTCGAGAAATTCATACCATGGCCGACGATGAACAACCGCATAACAATCCGGTGGGGGATCATTCCGGCCGTTGTATTCATCCTGGTTGGGGCCTTGACGAGTTCGGCCAGGACCTGGACGGGCGCCGGAACGAGTCCCTACGCCAGCGAGGCGGCAAACTGGTCCGGCGGCGGAGCCGTTTGGCTGACGGTCAAAGGGCCGGCGATAATCGATGGCACCATCTCGGCCCAGGCGCAGCAACCCACCGGGTTATCCGGCGGGTCCGGTGGATCGATCCTGATTGAGGCGGTCAGTCTGACGGGGAGCACCAACGGGTTGATTGACGTGTCGGTGCCGTATCACGCGTGGGGGAGTTCTCAACGGAACGGGGGTGGTGGGCGCATTGCGGTGATTCTGACCGGCTCATCCTCCTTCGGCTCGGTGCAAATGAGAGCCCATGGGGGCGATAAAGTGTTGCGCGCGAGCCTCTACGATTCGATGTGGAATGGATCGCCGCCCCTGGTGGGTGTGGATGAAGCCCTCCGTTCGGCGATTGTCTGTCTCGGAATTGACCAGGCGCTGGACGAGGGTCGGGTGGTGGACTTGCGTCCGCTCTGGAAGAAAGCGGATATCGCCATCTGGACCCGTTTTTCTGGTCTTTAGGCCAGCCGGCCGGTCACCTGATATTGGGCGCCCCGGCGGGTTTTAAAGCTCACGGTGTCCTTTGTCGTTTCGACCGCAATCCTCCGGCCCTTGCATCGCACCACTGGAGGACGCGGCCCGCGCCAGCGGATTTGGCAGGTTTCGCCGGCCAGGCTTTGAATTTCAGCGTGAAGTCCGGTTTTGGGGTTCCAGACAGCCGATACGATAAAGCCGCCTCGCGCGGGAAGGCTCCGAAATCCCGCTGACTTTGCCCGGGGCCAAGCAGGGAAAAATCGGATCACTCGGCCCTGACTTTGGAGCAGCATTTCCGTGGTCGCGACTACCCCCAGGTAATTGTCTTCAGGAACCCGCGAGGTATCGGGCAGCAGGTGAATCCATTGCGTCGTCCGGGCCTGTCCCGCCGGGAATCGTTCGCGCAGGATGATTTTCCGCGCCATGGAGAAGGCGTTGGGCAAGCCCATCCGCAAGGCGGGGATGGCGCACCACCAATGATGGATCCAAATCATATCGGGGTGCCATTTTTTCCAGGTATTCCGGCGCATGATATCGCGCAGCTTCGGCGCCACCCCGTCCGGTTCATCCCCGGCGACATATTCGCCCGGGAATACGGTCCAGGCCGCCGCCACGGATTGGCTGGATCCGATTTGATTGGCCCCGCGCCAAGTATCTCTATTGGTCGGCCCGTCATTTTTATCGGAATAAATCCAGAAACTGCCGTCGGCCTGCCGGTCGACCCGGACCGGCCTGATTTTTGTGAGCGCCCACTCCCACTTTTTGCGCCAGGCGGCGTCCACGTTCAATACGCGGGCGGCTTCGATCGCATACTGGAAGGTGTTGCGGAACAGGATCAAATCGATGAAGGGGTCGCGATTGTGTTTAAAACCCGGGGACCAGGCGGGCGATTCCAGATTCAACGAAGGATAGAGATCTCCGCTTGCATCCAGGTATTTTTGGAGATACCGCCAATAAAAGGCGGCCGCTTCCTTGAAATAGGGATAGGCCTGTTGTCGGAGAAAGGTTTTATCGCGGAAATAGTCCCATTGCCACCATAAGGGTTGCCCCTGCCAGCCGGTCATGCCGAGGGCGCGTCCACACTGGTTCGAACTGGCCTGGCGGTGTGCCGGCTGGAAAGGGAACAACCAATGGGGTGAGTGAATGCCCTTCAAATTAAAGGTGATTTTCGCAAGATGCCGGAAGGCCGGCAACATGCCCTTGAGCCAATTCGCGTAAGCGGTATTTAATTCGGGATGCTGCGTGGGCAGAACGGCGAGGAACATTTTCTGAATGTTCATGTTGACGGTATAGCCGCTGTGCCCGATATGAATATCCCAGGGAGGAATGTTGGCATCGCCGGTCGGCGCCAGGGCTTTCGGTGAGATCATGCAGGCAAATGAAAATAGATTTCGATACCAGCTTTTTTCGAGTTCCCGGTCGGCCAACTCGATGCCAGACCGATCCCAGAAGGCACCCCAGGATTTCGCATGATGATTCCGGGCGCGGTTATACGCCGGGCGGGTGGCTTCTCCGGCCAACTGTCTCGCCCGAAGCCTTGCCTCGCCACGGCCGTCGCGGCTGGTTGCCACACCCACCATGAATTCCAAAGACTGACCCGGTTGCAATTCACAAGCCTGCCATAAACGGAACGGATGTGCGGCCACCGGTCTGACCGACCGTCCTTTTGCGGGTTGCGGGAAAGCCGCAGCCAGATGCCAGCGAAAGGCTTTGGCGCCGTACTCCGCCGGGATTGACTGCGAAACCACCCCGTGATAATCATCGATGCGGCGGATGTCCGGGCGCGGAATCGAGGCATCCAGGGCGTCTGGCGGCTTTTCCACACACAATCGGATACCGCCTTGTTGTCGTTCCTGGCTTAACCGCACGCGGATCGCATTCGCATTCCGATCCACAAAGGCTTCAATTTGGAGGGTACTTATGCCGTGCCAGCCGAATTCCATCTCATACTTGGAGGTGACAATACCCGTGGAAATATCCACCTCGGTATGAATGCGAGTGGAGCTGGAGCCCGAGAGGAATATCCGAAGCAGACCGGCTGGTTTGGGACAGGGGAAGGGATGCCGATCCCACCCCGGTCCATGGTCGATATATCTCAAGCCTTTGGGAGGGGGGCGGTCATACGTCGGGCGTCCGCGATAGTTCGCCCCTTCCAAGCGGAATCCATAATCACGTCCCAGGCGGATCAGATCATCCTGAGGGACGACCCAATCCTTGGACACATGGTCAAAGCGGGTGTCCCAGATATCGTTTTTGCCCAGATGCAGACGAAACTCGTTTTGGAATATCTGCACCAGCGCGCCAACATCGCCGTTGCCGATCGCCGGCGCCTCGTGAATATTGTTCACCGGACCATCGAATACCAGGTTATGTTCGGGCCGAATCCGGATATCATGAGGGGTGGATTTCACGGGTTGAATTTATACCACCTTGCTCCCAAAGATCAAGGTGGCGGGGGCGGTCCCGATCATCGCATAAGACCGAAATCCCTTTAGTTACTCCGTTCCGGTTTCACACCCATGGCTGCGGCTCGCGAGGACGCTCGCCCTCCAAAAGACAACATTGAGACAGTCGAGAGGATTCCCCTGGAGGGCGAGCGTCCCTGCGAGCCGTGCCGGGGTGAGGTCCCTTTCGCCCATGGTGAGAAAAGAAAAACGCCGCGGAGGGACCCGCGGCGCCACCCAAAGATTGTTTTTCACCGTCGAAAACAAATTCAACATCAGATGGCGGGCGAGGTTTCTCTCGCCCGCCATCTGTAGGTCGACTATTACACCGTATAGGTGGACGCCGACGTTTTGCCGCCGGTTCCGGTCCAATCCGTATGGAAGAATTCGCCGCGGGGCTTGTCGACCCGCTCATAGGTGTGGGCGCCAAAATAATCGCGCTGAGCCTGGAGCATATTGGCCGGAAGCCGTTCACAACGATACGAGTCGTAGTAATTGAGCGCCGAACTCATCGACGGCACGGGGATGCCGAGATCGATGGCCGTCTTGATGACGGTCCGCAACGACCGCTGGGATTTGGCGACAACCTTCTTGAAGTAAGGATCCAACAGGAGGTTGGCCAGCTTGGGTTTCTTGGTGAAGGCGTCCTTGATGTTGTCGAGGAATTGGGCGCGGATGATGCACCCGCCACGCCAGAGGAGCGCGATTTCGCCGAACTTGAGGTTCCATTTGTATTCCTCGGAGGCGGCGCGGAGCAGTTGATATCCCTGGGCGTACGAACAGATTTTCGAGGCATACAGGGCATCATGCAGTTGGGCGATGAATTTGGCGCGGTCCTTGCGGTAGGGCTTGTTGGGACCCTTCAGCTTGGCCGCCGCCGCCACCCGTTCTTCCTTGATGGCGGAGATACAACGGGCGAACACCGCTTCGGCGATCTGCGGAATGGCCACGCCGAGATCGAGCCCGGCGACGGAGGTCCACTTGCCGGTGCCTTTCTGCCCGGCGGTGTCGAGGATCAAGTCCACCATGGCCTTGCCGGTCTCGGGATCCTTGACCTTGAGAATATCGGTCGTGATATCGATCAGATAAGAATCCAAGACGCCCTTGTTCCATTCGGCGAAGACGGGTTGCATTTCCGCGGCGGACATCCCCAGTCCCTGGGACATGAGCTGGTAGACTTCGCAGATCAATTGCATGTCGCCGTATTCGATGCCGTTATGAACCATTTTCACAAAATGGCCCGCGCCATCGTTGCCAATCCATTCGCAACAGGGCGAGCCGTCCGCCACCTTGGCCGCAATGGCCTGAAAAATGGGTTTAACCGCCGGCCACGCCTGGGCATTTCCGCCGGGCATGATGGAGGGGCCTTTCAGCGCACCTTCTTCGCCGCCCGAAACGCCGGTGCCGATGAAGAGCAGCTTTTTGTCGGCCAGATACTTGGTGCGCCGGATGGTGTCCGGGAAATGGCTGTTGCCGCCATCGATGATAATATCGCCGGGCGCCAGGTGGGGGATCAACTGCTCGATGAATTCATCGACCGCTTTGCCGGCCTTGACCATCAGCATGATTTTACGGGGCGCGGCGAGGCTGTTGACCAGCTCCGGGATCGAGTGGGCGCCAATGAGTTTTTTGCCCTTGCCGCGGCCGGTAATGAATTCATCCACCTTGCTGACCGTGCGGTTATAGCAGGCGACTGTGAAGCCCTTGCTTTCCATGTTCAGGATCAGGTTTTCACCCATTACCGCCAGTCCGACCAAACCGATATCCGCTAATTGTGCCATTGGAGTATCTCCTTTTCTTTTGTCTTTCGATTATTTTCGAGATGCCTCATCGCGAAAATACAAGCCCGCCGTCCCCGGCGGGCGCGTTACACGCCGCTAAACGCGTTGAATCCGCCATCGATGGGAATGACCGTACCCGTCACGAAACCCGCAGAGGCGGGCGAAACGAGCCAGAGCAGGGCGCCGACCAGGTCTTCCGGTTTCCCAAAACGACCCATCGGGGTATGGGTCAGAATGGTTTGACCCCGGGGAGTCCAATTGCCTTCCGGAGTGGTCAGGAGGGACCGGTTCTGATCGGTGAGGAAGAAGCCTGGGGCGATGGCGTTGACCCGGATGCCGGCCTTCGAGAAATGGACGGCCAGCCACTGGGTGAAGTTGCTGACGGCGGCCTTGGCTCCGCTGTAGGCCGGGATTTTGGTCAGCGGAGTGAAGGCGTTCATCGAGGAGATGTTAATTACGGTGCCGCGTCCCTTGAGCACCATATCGCGGGTGAAGGCCTGGGTGGGCAGGAGGGTACCGAGGAAATTCAGGTTGAAGACGAATTCGATGCCCTTCGGATCGAGATCATAAAAAGTGGTTATCCCTTCAACCGTTTTCTCGAGATCGGACGGCAGGAGATATTCCTTCGAGGTGGTGCCCTTGGGATGATTGCCACCGGCGCCGTTGATCAGGATGGAGATCGGCCCGAATTCAGCTTCAACTTGGACGCGGGCGGCTTCGAGGCTGGCCTTTTCAAGTACATTGGCCGCCACGGCGATGGCTTTCCCGCCGTTTTTGCGAATTTCGGCTGCTACTTTTTCGGCGTTTTCCAGGCGCAGGTCCATGATGGCGACTCGTGCGCCGCATTCAGCCAGCGCCTGGGCCATGCAACCGCATAGAATGCCGCCGCCGCCGGTGATGGCCACCACATCCTGACTCAAGTCCACTTTGAAGGGAACGCTCATGATGAATCCTTTTCCTTAAATCCGTCGCATCCGCGTTTTATGACGCGAACTCGGTTAGGATACGGGAACGCGGAGGGGCTTTCAAGAAAGA
>CAZCDO010000006.1:0-50205 GCA_964497135.1 uncultured Verrucomicrobiota bacterium | reverse complement strand
ACGCCGCGCAACAAGCCCGCATTCCCACCGCTCTCGACCCGAAGGATAATCACTGCCTGCAGTTGCGGGGAATCACACTGGCCACACCGAATTGCAAGGAAGCGCATGTCTGTGCCGGCTTGCCGACCCGGACTCATATTCCTGGAGATCCCCTCCGTGATCCCGGCTTGCGACGTGCCACCCGGACGCTTCAACGACTCTGGAACCCTGCCATGTTGATGATCACTCTGGGTGCCCAGGGAGTGTACCTGGTGCCGAAGGGAGCCAAGCCGGAGTTGATTCCCACCCGCGCGCGCGAGGTTTTCGATGTCAGTGGCGCAGGCGACACGGTGATTGCGACCAGTCTTTTGGCACTGGCGGCCGGAGCGACCTGTCGCGAAGCCGCCTTACTTGGGAATTGCGCGGCGGGGGTGGTTGTCGGTAAACTGGGAACCGCCAGTTGTGCGCCGGACGAATTATTGCAGGCCATGTCCGGTCATCAACCCGAGGAGTAATGTATGCGTGTTGTGGGTGTTATTCCATCCCGTTGGGCATCGACCCGTCTGCCGGGAAAAAGTTTGATTCCGTTATGCGGCAAGCCGTTGGTTCAATGGGTTGTGGAGCGCGCGATGCAGGCGACCCGTCTGGATGAATTGATCGTGGCCACGGATGACGAGCGTATTCGCGCGGTCGTTGCCTCGATGGGGATGCCGGTGGTTCTGACAGCGCCCGACCACCCGTCCGGAACGGACCGAATTGCCGAAGCAATCCGGGGCCGCGCCGCCGATATTGTTGTTAATATCCAGGGCGACGAACCGCTGATCGATCCGGCGTTGATTGATCAACTGGCGCAGGAATTGGTCGAAAAACCGGACTGGGACATGGCAACCGTAGCGACGCCCGTCACGGATCACAACGACCTGGCGAGTCGATCCGTAACCAAGGTGGTATGGTCCCGAGCCGGGCAGGCACTTTATTTTTCGCGGGCCGCGATCCCCTGTGTGCGCGATCCCGGCCGGGTGCCGGCTGGGTTGACCTATTACCGGCATGTCGGTATATATGCCTACCGCAAGGCATTTTTGGATACCATGGTCGCCACCCCGCCGTGTGTCATGGAACTGGCGGAAGGCTTGGAACAGTTGCGCGCCTTGGATTTGGGGGGGCGCATCAAAGTGATTGTGGCCCCTTACGAAGGGCTGGGAGTGGATGTGCCGGAGGATGTACCCCGGTCGGAACAGGCTCTGCGACGGGCTGGATTAACGAGGTGAACCTATGCCACGATCGGTAAAAATCGGTTCTTTGACAGTGGGAGCAGGACATCCCTTGGCTTTATTGGCCGGACCCTGTGTAATTGAAGGACGGCGTCCCTGCTTGTTAGTGGCACGCCGTCTAGCGGAATTGGCTCAGCAAGAGGCCATTCCCTTGGTCTTCAAAGCCTCGTATGACAAGGCCAACCGCACATCGGGTACCGCCTATCGCGGACCGGGGATTCGAGAGGGTTTAGATATCTTGCGCGAAATCAAGGAGCGTTATGGTCTGCCGATTTTGACCGACGTCCACAGCGTGGCGGAGGTTGAACTTGCGGCCCAGGTGGCGGATGTGCTTCAATTGCCGGCTTTCCTGTGCCGGCAAACCGATTTACTGGTGGCCTTGGGTCAGAGCGGGAAAGTGGTTAATATCAAGAAAGGCCAATTTCTGGCACCTTGGGATATGCGCCATGTGATTGCCAAGGTGGAAAGCACCGGTAATCGTCGGATATTGGTGACAGAGCGCGGCGTCTCCTTCGGATATAACAACTTGGTGGCCGATTTACGGAGTTTACTGGTGTTGCGCGATTTTGGGTATCCGGTGGTGTTTGACGCTACGCACAGCGTGCAATTGCCCGGCGGGGCTGGAGATCGTTCCGGTGGCGAAGGCCGATGGGCTCCGGCATTGGCGCGCGCTGCGGTGGCGACGGGTTGTGATGCCTTGTTCATCGAGACCCACCCGACTCCCGCGACGGCATTGTCGGATGGCGCCAATATGGTGCCTCTGTCTAAGATGAAGGCGTTATGGAAAACCGTGAAGGCGATCGATGAACAGGTCCGTTAAACAATGGCTGTTGGCAGGGTCGGTGGTCGCAATGGCAATTCTTCCCGGTTTTGCTCAATCCATCACCCCGGCGGTGACGTCGGGTTTACAGGTGGAGGGCATCCGCGTGCCGGAATATAATTCCGATGGGACGCTCAAATCGGAGTTTTTCGGGGATACCGCTCGTCCTCTCGATAATGGATTGATGGAATTGACCAATTTACGGCTGAATTTCTATAAGGAAGGCCGGCTGGATGGATTTATTCTGACGCCCCGTTGCATTTACGACAAAAATACAAAGCTGGTTTTCTCGAATGCAGATGTCACAATGCGGCAAGGGGATATCCTTATTTCCGGGACCGGGTTCCGCTGGTTCCAGGAGACGCAAGTGGTGGAGATCCTGAACCGGTGCAGTCTGATCGTCAATAACGCCCGTATCTGGGCGGATAAGGGAGCTGGGCATGTCAAAAAGTAAGATTCTGACGGTGTTGATGATGCTGATCGGTCTTGCGCATACCCCCGATTTGCGCGCACAGGGGAGCAGTTGGGGGCCTTCGACCAACACGACTCTGATCAATGCTCGAACGATGAATTTCGACTACCAGAAACATATCGCGACCTTCCAGGGGGACGTGGTGGTGGCCGATCCGACCATCAAAATCATGGCTGATTTTATGCGGGTTGATTTTACTGACGAAAACAGTCCCAAGGTGATCACGGCTGAAGGGCGTGTCAAAATCTGGCAGGGTGATCGGATTGCGGTCAGCAAAGCCGCCATCTATACGGTGGCCAGCGGAGAATTAGTCTTGACCGGACAACCCGTATTGACCCGCGGACAGGATCGGATGGCCGGGTCGCGCATTATTTTTTATCGTGACGATGACAAGGTCAAGGTTGATAATTTAACCATGTCCATCGTTCCCACCAAGACCAATGAAACCCGGGGTATCAAGGAGTAGACACGTGGAATCGCTGGTGCAAACCGAAGGTCTGATCAAGGTCTACAACGGCCGGGCCGTGGTCAGCGGGGTGAATGTCAACGTTCAAGCCGGCGAAATCGTGGGATTATTGGGCCCCAACGGAGCCGGTAAGACAACGACCTTCTATATGATTGTCGGCTTGATCCAGCCTAACCAGGGCAAGATTCTTTTTGAGGGACGCGACATAACCCGGGTTCCGATGTTTCGCCGGGCGCGGATGGGTATGGGATATCTGGCCCAGGAACCCTCGATCTTTCGGAAACTGACCGTGGAGGAGAATATCCGGGCCATTTTAGAAACCCAAAAACTCACGCCGGCGGCGCAAAAAAAACGACTGGCCGAATTGCTGGATGATCTGGGGATCAGCGCGCTGGCCCGGCAAAAGGCCTTCACGCTGAGTGGGGGCGAACGGCGCCGCCTGGAGATTGCGCGGGCGTTGGTGACCAATCCTAAAATGATCCTGCTGGACGAGCCGTTCAGTGGGGTGGATCCGTTGGCGGTTTACGATGTCCAGGAGATTATTCGCGGATTGAAAGCGCGGGGATTGGGTATTCTTATCACCGATCACAGTGTCCGGGAAACGCTGTCGATCGTTGATCGGGCCTATTTAATCTGCGAAGGACGAGTGTTACGGGAGGGGACGAGCGATTTTTTGATCAATGACCCGATCAGTCGGGAGTTGTATTTGGGACCGAGATTCAGTATGTAATAGGTATCGAGTACAAAGGAGACGTTTATGAGTATCGAAGTTACCGGGCGGCACATCAGTATCACCGACAGTATGCGTGATTATGCAACACAAAAAGCAGAGAAAACGGTCGCCACTTACCGTCAGGTCGAAAAGGTCCATATCATCCTGGATGTTCAAAAATACCGTCAAATCGCCGAGGTGGTGATCCAGGGACAGCATAGTTTTCGTTTTGAGGCCAAGGACGAATCGGAAGACATGTATGCATCAATCGATCGGGTGATGGACAAGGTCGACTCCCACCTCCAGAAAATTCACGGCAAGGTGATCGACAAGCATAAGCGAGACCGCGAGGCTTAAATCCTCTACGGAACCCCGAAAGGTCGCGGCAATGGCTCGAACGATGGGCAAAACGAGGATTACGGTGTCGGCGATGCTCGCCGCCGGCAAGGCCAAGTTGAGCTTGGAAACAATTGCCGGGGAAAAAGGCCTTAACCGTCCCATCGATGAGGCGGCGGTGAATCGTCCAGGATTGGCGTTGACCGGTTTTTTAGAATATTTTGCTCCGCGACGGGTCCAAATTCTCGGCAATGCCGAAATTGCCTACTTGAGTGCATTACCCGAGCCCATGCGTGCTCAACGGTTGGAACAGATGTTTACGCTGGGCATTCCCTGCCTGGTCGTAACCCGGCGTCTGAGGGTTTTTCCGGAAGTGGTGAAATTGGCGAATCGCTATGGAATTCCGGTTCTACGGACTCCATTGATCACTAAAAATTTTATCAATGCGGCAACGATCATTCTGGAAAATCTGATGGCCCCCCGGCTCTCAATCCAGGGAACGATGGTCGAGATTCTGGGACTGGGAGTGTTAATCGAAGGTCGACCGGGTGTTGGAAAAAGCGAAGCGGCGTTGGAATTGGTGCGAATGGGGCACAGTCTGGTTTCAGACGATATGACTTTTCTGCGCCTGGACAGCTCTGGGGCCTTGATCGGGTCGGCTGCGGGAGTCACCCGTTTCCATATGGAAATTCGAGGACTCGGAATCATTCATGTGCCGAGCCTTTTTGGGATTGCCTCAGTACGGGGGGAGAAAAAACTCGATCTCCTGATAACCTTGACACGCATGGATCAGTTGGCTAATGATAACCGGAGTGGGCGTGATAACCGGCATCGGATCTACCTCGGACAATCCATTCCCCATGTCGAGTTGCCGGTGGCGCCTGGCCGCAAAGTGGCCGACTTGATCGAAACCGCCGCCCTCGACCAGTTATTGAAGCGGATGGGACATGATGCAGCGAAGGAATTGGATGAGAAACTGATCGACACCCTGACTTCAGGGGGGAGCGAAGCCAGTGAATAACAAGGGGTCACAGGCCGGAGTCAAGATCGTGACGCTGGCGCGTCAATTCCAAATCAATAATGCCATGGGGATGCATGCCCGCCCGGCTGCCTTGTTCGTCAAGACGGCGTCCCGGTTTGAGTCCGACATCACCGTTGAAAAAGAGGATATGGCCGTTTCCGGGAAAAGCATCATGGGTTTGATGACTCTGGAAGCCTCTGTGGGGACAATCCTCAAAATCACCGCTACCGGTCTCGACGCCCAGGAAGCCCTGGACGAACTCCATTTGCTTTTTGAAAAGAAATTTTTCGAGGATTGAGGGTCATGACCTCCGATGCCGCAGCCGTGGAGTCCGAGTGCGTGCTGGACGGAATCGGAGTTTCGCCCGGCGTGGCGTTGGGCCCCGCTTTTCCGTTATCCTATCGCGACGATTCGGCACCCGAGCGAACCTTGTCCGAAGACGAAATCCCCTTGGAAATAGCCCGATTTGAAGCGGCGATCATTGCCACCCGTCGCCAATTAGCCGATATTCATAAAGGCGTTCTCCAGGCGGTGGGGCCGCGGAGCGCCGGTATTCTTGAAGTTCACATGATGGTGCTCGACGACAGCGCTTTTATCGAAGAGGTCGTCCGGTACATCTCCCAAATGAAGGTCAATTGTGAACCGGTAATTCGACAAGTGTCGACCAATTATGCCGAGGCCCTCCTCAAAGTGGGAGATGCGTATTTGCGGGAGCGCACGGCGGATGTGCAGGATGTAACCCGGCGCATTCTGCGAAATCTCTGCGGGCAAGCTCAGGAGGATCTCCGGGATCTTTTGGAGGCCCAGGTCATTGTGGCGGAGGATCTGGCTCCTTCCGACACGGCTCTTTTTCGCAAAGACCGGGTGATCGGATTCGCAACCGATCAAGGGAGTAGCACTTCGCATACCGCCATCATGGCCCGATCCCTGGGCATTCCCGCCGTGGTGGCCCTGGGGGGATTGTGCCGCCAAATGTCTCGTGGAGAAACCGTCCTGGTCGACGGTACCCGGGGACGGGTTATTGTGCGTCCTTCCGCCAAAACCCGGGAGGAATATGGCCGGCGGGTCAAGTCCCTGCACGAATGGCAGGAGGAGTTGGCCCATCTCAGGGATCTGCCCGCCATGACCAGCGATGGCCACTGGGTGCCCCTCCGGGCCAACATCGAATTGCCGGACGAAGTCGACGAGGTTTTGCGGCACGGGGCCGAAGGGGTCGGCTTGTTTCGGTCCGAATACTTGATGACCGTTCACACCCGCGGCCCCGACGAACATGAACAGGCGGATGCCTATACCCAAATGGCCGCCCGTTTAGCCCCGCATCCGGTGACAATCCGCACCTTCGATCTCGGGGGGGATAAATTTACCGACGTCACCCAGCAACAACCGGAAAAGAATCCCTTTTTAGGATTTCGTGCCATTCGCTACTGCCTGGCTCATCCCGATTTTTTTAAGATACAACTTCGGGCGATCCTCCGGGCGAGTGTTCACCGCAATGTCCGGATCATGTATCCGATGGTGAGTTCTCTGACGGAAGTCCGTCAGGCGAATGATCTGTTGCGGGAGGCCAAGGCGGAGTTGCGGGCCGAGTCCTATTCGTTTGACGAGAATATTCCCGTGGGGATCATGATTGAAATCCCCTCAACCGCCCTGATCGCGAGAACCTTAGCGGTCGCGGTGGATTTCTTCAGTATTGGAACCAATGATTTGGTCCAATACACCCTGGCAGTGGATCGGGGTAATGAACGGGTCGCCACCTTATACGAACCCACCCATCCCGCCGTTTTGCGACTGATCGAAATGGCCATCCGGGCCGCACACGAACAAAAAATACCGGTCGAGGTGTGTGGGGAAATGGGGGGGAGCGCGATATTGGCTCCGTTGCTGGTGGGCATGGGGGTGGATGAATTAAGCATGGTGCCGTCCTCCGTGCCCGTGATTAAAAGTGTCATCCGGCGGATTTGTTTGGACCGGGCCCGTGAGTTGGCCCAACAAGCTCTCCGTTTGGAATCCGGCGCGGAGGTATCAGCCCTCTGCCGCAACCTCGTCTGCGAGGTCGCGCCGGAAACACTTGAATTAGTCACCCGGATATGATAAATAATTTTTTTCTGGTGTTGATTAGTCATTCTTCAAAGAGGAGAGATCGCCATGGCGGACACTTATTTGTTTACTTCTGAATCCGTAACCGAGGGGCACCCTGATAAGGTCGCGGATGGAATTTCGGATGCGGTTCTGGATGCGAATCTGGCTCAGGATCCCAAGTGCCGGGTTGCCTGTGAAACTCTGGTGAGCACCGGCTTGGTGGTCGTCGCCGGTGAGATCACCTCCAAAGCCCGGGTGGACTACACCCGCCTGGTTCGTGAAAAAATTCGCAAAATTGGCTACATCGATCCGTCGCTTGGTTTTTCCGCGGACGCCTGCGCCGTCATGATCACCCTCGACGCCCAGTCTCCTGACATTTCCCAGGGCGTTACCGCGGGGGAGGGGTTATTCAAAGAGCAGGGCGCCGGCGATCAGGGAATGATGTTCGGTTATGCCTGTGATGAAACCCCGGAACTCATGCCCATGCCGATCATGTATGCGCATAACCTGACCCGGGCTCTCGCGGCCGCCCGCCGGGATGGCAAACTCCCCTTTTTACGCCCCGATGGCAAATCGCAAGTGACCGTGGCCTACGAAAACGGACGGCCTTCCTTTGTGGAGACGGTGGTCGTTTCGACTCAGCATTCGCCCGATGTGTCCTATAAAAAACTTCGCGAGGCGGTTCTGAATGAAATCATTCGCCGTCAAATCCCCGCCCGGATGTTGCGCAAAAACACCCGGTTTTTCATCAATCCAACCGGTCGGTTTGTCATTGGCGGCCCTCATGGGGATAGTGGGTTGACCGGGCGTAAAATCATTGTTGATACCTACGGGGGAATGGGGCGTCACGGTGGCGGCGCCTTCTCCGGAAAAGATCCGTCCAAAGTGGACCGAAGTGCGGCTTACATGGCCCGTTATATTGCCAAGAATATTGTTGCGGCCAAACTGGCCTCTCGCTGTGAAATCCAGGTCGCCTATGCCATTGGGTATGCCGATCCGGTTTCGGTTCATGTTGACACTTTTGGCACCGGACGGGTGGACGATCGACGGATTGAAAAAGTAATTCCCGCGGTCTTCGGCCTGAAACCGGCGGAAATTATCAAATCCTTAAATCTGTTGCGTCCGATTTATGAACCCACATCGGCTTATGGCCATTTCGGTCGCACCCCGACCCGGGCCGGGCTTTTTACCTGGGAGCGCACGGATAAAGTGTCTGCTCTGAAAAGCAGCCTGTAAATTCACCCACCGCGGAGATCCCGCAAAGGATTGAGTATGGCAACGATTCTCGATATTGAACAAATCATGCGGATTCTCCCCCATCGGTTTCCCATGTTGTTGGTGGACCGGATTATTGAATGCGATGACCAGAAACGGATTGTGGGAATCAAAAATCTGACGTTCAATGAGCCCTTTTTTCAAGGGCATTTCCCGGGCAAGCCGGTGATGCCCGGCGTGCTGCAACTGGAAGCGATGGCCCAAACGGCGGGAATCCTCATGATTCGTCTGGCGGGAACTGACACGCATCGGGTTCCTTATTTTATGTCGATTGACAAGGCCAAATTTCGAAAAGTTCTGGTGCCGGGGGACCAGATGCGGATCGAAATTGAATTCATCACCATCAAATCGCGGTTGGCTAAATTCGCCGGGAAAGTGACCGTCGATGGCGCCTTGGCGTCGGAAGCAGAAATGATGTGTATGGTGGCGGATGAGAAAGTAACGCCATGACTCGTATTCATCCCTCCGCCATCGTTGATCCCGGAGCGCAATTGGGCGTTGATGTGGAAGTGGGGCCTTATTCCATTATCGGACCCCATGTCGTGCTGGGGGATCGATGCCGAATCATGCCGCAAGTTCATCTGGATGGCTGGTTGACCTTGGGACAGGAGTGCACCATTTTTCCTTTTGCCAGTTTGGGAAGCCAAACCCAGGACAAGAAATTCCGCGGGGCAAAGACCACCGTGATGATTGGGGACCGCTCTGTGATTCGGGAATATGTGACGATCAATTCCGGCACCAACGAGGGGGATTTGACCGCCGTGGGATCCGATGCCTTGATCATGGCGTGTTGCCATGTCGCTCATCAATGTATCGTCGGAAACGGGGTCATCATGGCCAATGCCGCCATGCTGTCCGGGCATGTGATCGTGGAGGATCAGGCCACCATCGGCGGCATGACCGGGGTGCATCAGTTTGTCCGAATCGGAAAGATGGCGATGGTCGGGGGGTGCAGTAAGATCAATCAGGATGTGGCGCCCTTCATGATGGTCGATGGAAATCCTTCCCGGTTGATTGGCTTGAATTCAATCGGGCTTGAACGTCGGGGGGTTTCGGCCGACACCTGCAAGGCTCTGAAAGCCGTTCTGAAATGTGTCTTTCACGATAATCTGCCGGTTCGGGATGCTTTGGCTCGCGTTCGCGCGGAATGGCCGGGCATTCCTGAAGTGGATCACTTGGTGACCTTCATCGAAAATTCACAACGCGGGGTGACCCGTTGATCGGTGGGGGATTTGATGACTTATAGCCGGTTTTTCGGGAGATTTGTCCGATGGGCCGGCTTATTTTTTGCCGCCCTATCCCTGTCAGTTGCTGAACCGGGCGATCCTTCACCGGATTCTTCCGCAACAGCTACCACCCAATTCAGTCTGGACCAGGTCGATTTACGGACCTTCGTCAAATTGGTTGGCGATCTGACGGGACGGGGATTCATCGTTGACGAGACGGTGCAGGGCAAGGTTACTGTGATCACCCCGAAAATTCCGGTGCGGGAGGTTTATCCCCTGTTTTTAAGGGTTTTGGAGTCGTCTGGATGTGCCGCGGTCGAGGGGGAGGGCGGCACCCGGATTATTCCCTTTCAAAGCCGGACCGCTTCGGGATTTCCCATTCAAGAGAACGTTTCGGGCGCGACCGGGTGGGTTACCCGCGTTCTTTCCCTAAAACATGTTTCCGCCATGGAAATGCGCAAACTGTTGGAATCCTCTTCGGGTGGTAAACCCCTCCCGGGGGTTAGTGCCCTTGAATCTGTCAATTGCCTGGTTCTGACCGACACGCCCGAAAATCATCGACGTCTGCAACAACTCATCGATCAAGTCGATCGGCCCGGTGCGGGAGTGGCTTTTGAAGTCATTCCGCTGAAATTTCTGGATGCCAAAGATACTGCGGCACAACTGACCCCCATCCTGCAACCTTTGGAACGAACCGCCAATCGGGGGGGCGGGGGGGCCTCCTCTGCGACGGCGGTGACACCCGGTAATAATTTAAAATTAAGTCTGATCCCGGCGTCGCAGGCGAATGCCCTGGTCGTCGTCGGCACCCCCGACGCTATTCTGGAATTGCAGAAAATGCTGGCGAAAATCGACATCGATTCTCCCGCCGGGAGCGGTTCTCTCCATGCAATTTTCCTGAAACATTTGACGGCGGATGACGCGGCCAAAACCTTGAATGCCCTGTTATCCAAGCAATCCGCCGATAAGGATCGCGCCAAAGGCGGAGTGGGAACGATAGCCTTGGCGGACCGTCGTATTGCGATTGAACCCAGTTTGGCGAATAATGCGCTCCTGGTGGATGCGTCCCCCCGCGATTTCGAAGTGGTTAGTAAATTAGTGAATGAACTCGACCAGGAACCCGAACAAGTGGTCATCGAGGTCGTTATTGCCGAAAAGAACATGAACAATGAGTTGGATGTGGGCGTTGATTTTGCCGCCATCAATGTGCCCTCCAAGGTGGGGGATACTGTGGTTCAGGGTAGCAGTACGTTGAGTGATGGCCCGGAAAGTCTTCTGAATGCCATTCAGTCCGGTGTTTTTCCCGGAGGTTTGACTTTTGGTTTAGCCCGGGGAACCCGTCTGGATGCCGATGGCAACATGGTGGTCGGCTATCCGGCCGTTTTGAATATCAATGCGCGGGACACGAAACAACAGTTCAAAATTCTTTCCTGCGTTCCCCTGATTGCCCAAAACAATCAGGAAGCGACGGTCAGTGTGGTCAACAATATCCCTATTCTGAAGTCCACAATCCAAGGCGGTACCGGGTCTTCCCGGGACATCATCCAAAACATCGACCGGATTGATGTCGGCATCAAACTCAAGTTGACTCCGCATATCAATCCCGACCGCCAGGTGCGGATGATCTTGAATCCCAGCATCGAGGCGATTATCGATGAGGGAAGTTCCAGTCTCCAGTTTACGCCCACCATTGCCAAGCGCGAAGTCACCACCACCGTGACGGTTCCCGATGGGGAGACGGTGATCATCAGCGGGTTGATGAGGGAAGATCAGACGAAAATGATTCGTAAGGTGCCGATTTTAGGGGATATTCCTTTGCTGGGCTTCTTTTTTAGAAGAACCGTCAATGGGAAGCAGAAAACCAATTTGCTCATATTCGTAACCCCGCGTGTGATGAAAGGATCGACCTCGTCCCAGATGCTTTCCGCGGAATGGCAGAAACGCACCGGGTTGTCCCCAACCAATGACATGGAGGCGCCCCCGGCACCTCCTCGATCGATGAAGTGATCGACCCCATGCCAGAAAACGCCGCAGTTGAGACCTTGCAGGCCAGGGCAGAACAGGCTGGGATTCCGTGGCTTAAAATCATCCCCGATGATTGTCTTGACCCTCGTTTGGTTGACCGATTTCCAGTTGAATGGGCCCGGCGGCAAGGGGTGCTTCCCATCCGTTATCACGGACGCCTGGCCTTGCTCTCCTCCGATCCACAGGATTTCATGCGTCTTCAGGAAGCCGAGGTATTGCTGGGCAGTGAATTACTCCTGGTGGCAACGGATGCGGCTCAGGTGAAAGAAGCGATCGATCGGTGTTACGTCCAACGCGATGACCGGGCCGAGGACTTCTTGCGCGATTTGAAAGCCGCCGAGACTGGGGCTGTTGTGATCGCCCCCACGCGTTCCGGCGAGGATCTTCTTCGGGCGGCGGAGGAAGCGCCGGTTATTCAACTGATCAACCTGATTTTGCTTGAAGCCGTCAAGGCCCGCGCCTCGGACATTCATTTCGAGCCCTTCGAAAATCGGCTGAAAATCCGATATCGGATCGACGGTATTTTGTACGAACAATCATCCCCGCCCAAGCAAATGGAAAAGGCCCTGGTCTCCCGTTTGAAGGTCATGGCCCGAATGGATATCGCCGAAAAACGATTGCCCCAAGACGGCATGACCCGAGTACGGATTGGTGAGCGGGAAATAGATATTCGGGTGTCGACGGTGCCCGTGGCCGAGGGGGAACGGGTTGTCTTGCGCTTGTTGAATCGGGAAAACAGCCTGCTTCCCCTGGAGGCGCTGGGAATTCCCGAACGGATTGAACTGACTTGGCGCCGACTTCTGGGGTGTGCCAATGGATTGATCATCGTTTCCGGTCCAACGGGAAGCGGAAAAACCACAACGCTATACGCCGCTCTGAGCGGGTTGGATACCTTGCGCCGGAATATCCTGACGATTGAGGATCCGATTGAATACCAACTGCCCCACATCGGCCAGATTCAGGTTCATCCCAAGATTGGTCTGACCTTTGCCGTGGGATTGAGGCATCTCCTGCGCCAGGATCCCGATGTCATCCTGGTGGGGGAAACCCGGGATCGGGAAACGGCGGATATCGCCCTGCGCGCGGCCCTCACCGGACATCTCGTTTTCACCACCCTCCATACCAATGATGCGACCAGCGCGGTATTGCGTTTGACCGACATGGGCATCGAACCATTTTTGCTGGCAGCCGCTTTGCGGGGAGTGCTGGCACAGAGATTGGTTCGACGCCTCTGTCCCGAGTGTTGCCGGATTGTTCCGGCCGATTCCGAAGCCGTGCGCCGTCTGGGGCCGGGGGGACGCTCCCTGATTGGCGCCCCGATCGCCTGGCCGGTGGGTTGTGCGAATTGCCGGGAGGGGTTCCGCGGGCGAATCGGTCTTTTTGAATTGATGCCGGCCGATCCCTCCTTGCTGGATATCGTGCGGGGCGGGCAGGGACAGGTTCGCGAATTGCGGCGACTCGCCATCGACAAGGGGATGGTGACCCTGTTGGATGACGGTATCGAAAAGATTCGGCATCAATTGACCACGGTGGATGAGGTGGTTTTTGCAATGAACCAGGTTGATGACGGCTGAGTGACCGCGTATGAAAACTTTTCAATATCGCGGCTACGATCGACAAGGGGCCGGGGTGCGGGGAATTTTGGAGGCACTCGATCTGAAGTCTGCGCGGGAAGCACTGGCGCGTAAGGGGATTCTGGCCGATGCGCTCATTCCGGCCACTGAAATACCCCGGCAATCCTGCCGGATCGTTTTCGGATCGGAAGTTCGCTCGGTTTTTTATCATGAATTGGGGGTTTTACTCGAAGCCGGAGTGCCGATGGTTCAAGCGCTGACTCTGATCATTCAGTCCCCTGACTTGGGCGCCGCACACGGCCTCTTGGGGGGCGTTCGGGATCGAGTCCGTGAGGGCGTGGGGTTGGCCCATGCCTTGGGGGAGCTTCATAATGTACAGGACTTCGAAACGGCGGTATTGGAAGCTGGCGAAAAATCCGGCGCATTGGGTCCGATTCTGATCCGACTATCCGGATTTCTCCAAGAACAACAGTCCTTGCGCGACCGGGTCAAATCGGTGTTGATCTATCCGATGATCGTGCTGGGGTTCGCCGTGTTAATGGCTGTCATCCTGTTGGGATTTGTCATCCCGTCTGCCGCCCGAATTTTGACTGCAGACGCTGGAATCCAGTTGCCTGCCCTAACCCGGGTGATGATCGGGGTGGGGCGGGTATTGATTTGGGGGATAATCCCTTTGGGGGCAGTCATCCTGTGCAGCCTTTGGCTTCTTCGGCGTAAGTTTCAACCGGGGGGCTCCTGGAGTGGAAAGTTGGATCCCTTGACTTTTCGACTTCCGTGGATCGGTCCAGCCCGTGTTTTGGTGGCTAATCTCCGGTTTTGTCGAACCTTGGGATTGCTACTCAAAGGGGGCGTCCCCTTGTTATCCTCGCTCGACTTGGCGGGCCGATCAACCGGAAGCCAATGGATTGCCGGTTTGGCGCGACAAGGTCTTGAAGAGTTGGGCCAAGGGATATCCCTGGCGGACGTATTGCGTCGAATTCCTCCTTTGGGGGAGTCCCTGCCGGGTTGGGTTCAAACCGGAGAAGCCTCGGGCGCTCTGGATCGCATGCTCGAAACGGCTGGCGATCATTATCAACAGCGTTGGAACCGAACCGTTTCCCGTTTATTGAGCTGGTTGGAACCGGCACTCATCCTGTTGATTGGCGCTTTTGTCTTATTGGTGGTGTTATCGGTTTTGTTGCCGGTTTTGGCCCTTAACCAGTCTTTGCGATAAAATTCAGGGGACGCATTTTTCTGCGAAGTTCTCTCCCGCTATCCATGCGCCTACTCTTCTGACGAGGGTGAAGGGTCGGGGCCGGAGGTCAGATGGTCGATCAAATTGAAGATTTTAAGAGCCCTTCGTTTACGGCGGATCTGGGGGCGATAGTCATGTGTCCAACGACCGGTAACCGGAATTGTTGATGCATCGGGAAAGGTGACACTCGCCGATATTCCCTCGGGTACCGTCCCCTTAAATAAAAAAATATCGCCATCGGAATGCCATTCGACCTGGAACCATCCCTGGCGCGTGGCGCCCCGGGCGACAACTTCGCTCAGTAAATCCGGACGGGGCTTGATTTCCGGGACATTCGATTCGATGGATTCGAAAGGAATGCCGGCAATATGGTGGAGCATAAACTCCAAAGGCGCTCCGGACCAGGGATGGCAATAGGAATCCAACGAATCGCCGGCAAAAGTTTCCCATAACGTGGTGGCTCCGCCTTCCAGCATGACCTCCCATTGCTTTTCGATGGCTTCCAGACCTAATGACACCAGGTTGGCTCGGGCCAACTCCGGGAGAAGGTAGGACCAAAAGTAAGGTCCACAACGGACGAGTTGGGGATCGTCGGATTCCATGAGTTTTTTTAAAAAGCGGGAAGCCCGGGTGGAATCCACAAAACCAGCGGAAACACACCAGATGTTGGTTTGTCGGCTGAATTGGGAGTGAAGCCGGCCCCCCGTTAATCCGTCGCTGAAAAGACCCCGTCGTCGGCTCCAGAAAATATCACCCGTTCCAGCCACCCGGTCAGCTTCAGTCTGAAATCGAGAGGCTTCCGGAGAATCGATGGCCCGGTGGAGTTCCGCGAGAGCCCGCAAGGCGATGGCATAGAGGGCATTGATCGCGGCATTGAAACCCTTCCGCTCGATTCCGGGATCGCCTACATTATGCCAGCCGGTCCCCGGATGATCGACGAAAAGAATAAATCCGCAATCGGTAAATACATCGCCCGCGCCGGCCGGGGCGCCCACCCAGCCGATCCGGTTGGGGAGACTTTCGATGGGAACATTAAACCGACCCGTTTCGTCGGTTCGTTGTTTAAACCAGCCGATCAGGCGATCGGCAGCCGGAAGGATTTCCCGGATCGTTTCGCGATCACCGGTGGCTTTCCAATAGTTCCGGGCCCCGACTATGGCCAATAAACAATAATCTAATAGAATACCCTGCATGCCGGAAAAAACCTGGGTTTTGATCAAGCCGTCGGAGCTTTGGACGGCAAAGGTTTCGCGGATCAAGTGTCGCCAGTGGCGGGCATCGCCTGTCAATTGGTAAATCCATTGAGCAACCGGATTGCCATCTCCGACATAAGCCGCCTGTTCCCGGGTGGGGCAATCCATGAGCCCCTCTTGGGTGCCGACTTTTTGGGTGCGAGCGCAGAGATTCCAGATATTGTTGAGAACCGGTCGATTACAAACAAAGGATGCCGACCAATGGAGATCGGGTTCGGACGCCAGGATGCCAACCCGATGGAATGTCACCGATCCGGTGAACTGACGTAAGATCAGCGTCAGATAGCGACCGGAACTGAAACCGTGCGGCAGCCAGTGATTGGCGCCCTTGCGGGCGAAATACCGATCGGCATAGGTATTGCCTTTACGAAGCATGGCGGGCCGATCATTTTCGATCAATTCCCCCCATCCAATTTCAATCATCCCGGGACTTTTGCTGGTTAAATCGAACCCAAATCCACCCGTATATTGGGCCCCCAGATCGAAGACTAGCGAAACGGTTTGGTCGGGATGTAAGCCTTCGATCATCAAGCCGCCACCGGAGTCATTGAGGTTTCCCCAGATCGGCGGTTTGGTCCCCGATGCCGACCACACTTGTTTCATCAGCGCTTCTCCATACGCCGAAGATGGCAGGTCGGCTTGAAGCGGGGAGGCTTCGCCCTGGACCGCATACGTCCCTAACAGGGTTCGCGCGGGAATCCATTCATGTCGGAGGGCGGGAAGATCAGCTAAAAAAAAGAGCCCCCGGACTCCGGTCGGGAAGGGGGCATGTTCCTCGGCGAAGGGCCATTGGCTGTCGTCGTAATCGGCGCCGATCCATTGATCCGGGACCATTCGCGAATCGAAAGATTCGACAAAACCGATGGCCCAGGATCGGCGGGGAGTTGCATCCGACCAGCCGGTGTGCGGGGTGGCCCGCCAGTGCCGATCGGAAATCAGCGTTTCATGACTATCGGCTTGATCCGTTAAGTCCAATCGGGCAACAATTCCGGGGGTGCCGGATGCGATGTAATTGTGCAGGGGAATCCCGGCCGAATGAACGCGAACGGCGATCACATTCGGGCCGGCGACAAGGTGGGGCTTGAGATCGAATATTTGTACCGGACGACGATGGGGATGAAAAAAGGTCGGTCCCCGCCCCAGATAAACCCCGTTGAACCAGAGATGAAAGGTTTGATCGGCAAAAAACTTAAGACGTGCGGAGCAAAGCCCGTCGGGGTTGGGAATCTGGAAGACCCGGCGGAATAGTCGGGTGGCATTAACCGCGAGATTATCCCCGATCCAAATTCGATGGGCAACGGCCATTTCTTTGGATAAAGAGTCCGGGCAGCTTTTAAGCGAACGTTTCATATCTTTTAATTACCTTAAATCCGGGGGAATCACAAAAGGTTTTTTGGGGCTCAGGCGTCTGCTCCGCAAACTCGGATTGAAAATTTGACGAAAGCCCCTGCCTTTCGGTATAGTTTAGGAGAAAGGTGGAGGCGATCGATCGCTCCGGCGCAAGCCGGGGAGGAAAGTCCGGACTCCTCAGGGCGGGATGTCCCGGTTTATTCCGGGAAGCTCTCCAGTAAACGGAGAGTATGGAAAGTGCCACAGAAACAGACCGCCGGGGGAGTTCGCTCTCCCGGTAAGGGTGAAAAGGCGGTGTAAGAGACCACCGGGCGTGTCAGAAATGATCGTCGTGAGGCAAACCCCATCCGGAGCAAGATCAAATAGGGGACTGTTGAGGCGGCCCGTCTCAGCTCGCGCAAGCGGGGCAGTTCCGGGTTGATCGCATAGATAAATGATCGATTAGAAACAAAATCCGGCTTATGACCTCCACCTTTCCTCTTTATTGGCCCCGTTATTGTATCCTGACGATTTCCGCTGGGTTGGTTGCGATGGCGATCTTGTTTGCTTTGCATCGGGCGCAGTTGCGGACAACGTCCACGCAAGCAACCCCTCTGTCGAAGTCCGTCCAAATTCCCGTCGATTGGCCGGCCGGATTCAACCCGACGTCGATGGAGTGGGGGGTCTTTATCCCTTCTGGCGGCGGGGTGCCTGAGCCGGGGGCGTCTTCCAATCAATCGCCTTATCGGCTGGCGGGAACTTTTTTCAATGATGACGACCAGGGACGTCAGACCCGTCAGGCGGTTTTGGATGACACCCGAAAACACGACCAGCGCATCGTGTCTGAGGGCGAGGAATGGGATGATGTTCGGGTCGAGTCAATTTATGCCGATCATGTCGTTTTGATCCGTGGCGGCATTCGCGAAGAAATCTGGTTGAACCTCATGAAGACTTCGCCCGAGGTCGCTAAGAGTGACGATTCCGTCACTAACGTTACGGACGGATCTGAAGCCGCGCTTGCGACGAATCGGTTTGGATCTCAAATTTCCAGTTATCGGTGGGTGTTCAAGCGCGAGGCCTTGATGGACTATGCCCGGTCGGTTGCCGATGATTCAGTTCGCATGGCGCAATTATTCGATTCTTTAAAACCGATTTATGATGATCGGAGACGGATTCGAGGGTATGAGCTGGAGGCTCAGGGCGAGTCCGATTTCTTTCGAGAAATCGGGCTTAAGGAAAGCGATCAAGTTCAGAAGGTCAACGGAATGGCCATGTCGAATCGGCGTCGGGCGGAATATTTTATTTCAGAATTCACCAACAACCGGATGAATGTATTCGTGTTGGACATTGAGCGCGACGGACAGCCGCAGAAATTAATCTATCAACTGCAATAGCACCCGGCTGGAATTTCTTTCAAAAAGACCGTCATTAAGGTTGTGCTTTGTTTTAACTGGGTCGTCATTTCGGTGTTTGAATCGGGATGAAATGAACGACCTTCCGATCGAATAACCAAGTTCAAAGAAGGAATGCCAGCCCGGATATCGCCTGGTTTACATAACATATATTATGCGACGTTGTTGATAAGCCGGTGGGGGATGTTGATAGTGTGTAAGTCATTTAAAATCAATATGATAAAACTGAAGAGATGGATGCGCTATCGGCGGATTGCTTGGTAGAAATGTGGCGGGTGCCCCAACGGATGCGTTAGCGGATGCGACCCCAGCGCGATGAAAATGGCCAATAAACCACGAAGGCCGGGCCCATCATGTTGGCTTGTGGGACGGGACCCCAATACCGACCATCGAAGCTGTTCTTGGTGTTATCGCCCATCAAAAGGTATTCCCCCACGTTCAACTTCTGACTTTGTCCGGCGACTCCCAGCCGGTCCGATGGATTCCCGGTTAGAACATATCCTGCGTAACCTGGATGATGTTTTTGGTTGCGGTCAAGCCCTGCATTTCCCTCGACGGGATGTCCGTCGATCAGGATCCTGGGCGGGTCGATTGAACCGGTTTCCCCCGGCAACCCGATCAGTCGTTTGATATAGTGCGTTTTTACCTTGCCAATGGGATTGATGTTATCCGTTTTAAACACCGAAACATCACCACGTCTGGGGGGGATAATATTCCACCGAACTTTATCGACAAAAATATGATCGCCGATCAGTCGTTTGCCACACGCCAGAATCTGTCCCTGGAAAACGGTGTCGCCGGGGCGAATTCCGCGCAAGGGCACATCGCGTGGAATTCGGTGAGCCACCCCCCCTACCGTAAAAACCCAAAGGGACGTATCGTCAGGTTCGGAAAAAGGTCCCTGAAAAACACCGGTGGCCTGGGATGTATACTCTTGAAACCAGGAACCCCAGATCAACCAGGGGCCCACCTTAAAGGGCCAGCGATCAAACCAGCGGGCCTCGGACTGAGGGAGATAATGAATGCCATAGAGAGTTGGCTGCATCGATCCGGTGGGGATTTTGAAGGGCTGAATAAAATAGGTCCGGAACGCCATTGCAACGGCTATCGCCACCGTCAAAACCTCAAGGTTTTCGCGCCAGCCAGGGGCAAACCGCGGGGGGCTGACGGCCCGTAAGGCCGCCGCCAGCTCATCTTCGATGGCGGTGAAATCAGGTATTGGGGTGGAACTCACCCCAGTGGCTAGTTGGGCAATGGCACGGGACAATCGGCGAAGGTCTTCAGGCGCGGCCACATCCGCTCGCATGGCACGAATATGGCGGGCGTGCCGCAACAGTTCATGGGCCCTTTTAAGGGCCGTCCGGCGATTCCACCATTGACGACAAGCAGGCCCGAGGGTATTCATGAGTTGGCCTTCAGCACTGTAACAAAAGCTTCCTGCGGGACATTGACGCTCCCGATTTGTTTCATGCGCTTCTTGCCTTCCTTTTGGCGGTCCAACAGTTTGCGCTTTCGACTGATGTCGCCGCCGTAACATTTGGCGATTACATCTTTCCGAAAGGCCCGGATGGTTTCCCGGGCGATGATGGTCTTATTGATGGCGGCCTGCACGGGGATGGTGAACATGTGGGGTGGAATGACCTCTTTCAGTGCCTTGCACAATTGCCGCCCCTTGAATTCGGCTTTATCCCGATGGATGATACAGGAAAAGGCGTCAACCGGCTCGCCGTTTAGTAAAACATCCATTTTGACCAGGTCGCTCTTTGCATATCCGATAATCTCGTAATCCATCGAACCGTAACCGCGGGTCACGCTTTTGAGGAAGTCATGGAAATCGATCAGGATTTCGTTCAATGGCAGGGTGGCCGAGAGCATGACGCGGCGAATATCCAGCGTATCGGTTTTCTCCACTTCGCCGCGCCGATCCATGATCAGTTTCATCACATCGCCGATCTGTTCATTATTACAGATGATATGGGCCCGGATCATGGGTTCTTCAAGGTGATCAATCTTGGTGGTTTCCGGCAGATTGACGGGATTGTCGACCTCGATCATGGTCCCGTCTGAAAGGAAGACCCGGTAAACGACTGAGGGATAGGTGCTGATGATGTCGATATCATATTCCCGCCGCAGGCGTTCCTGGACGATTTCCAAATGCAGGAGTCCGAGGAAGCCACAGCGAAATCCAAATCCGAGCGCTACCGATGATTCGGTCTGGACCGTGAAGGCGCAATCGTTCAGGCGGAATTTATCGATGCTTTGCCGTAACTTTTCATAATCGTTGGTGTCGACGGGATAGATGCCGCTAAAGACCATGGGACGGACATCCCGGAATCCAGGAAGGGCCTCGGTCGCGGGCTTTTGGATGGAGGTGATGGTGTCGCCGATTTTAATTTCGGAGGGATCGCGGATCGTCCCGACTATGTACCCAACTTGTCCGGCGGACAGACTGGGAACGGGAAGAGGCTTGGGCTTGAATATCCCGATTTCCTTGATTTCAGTTTCGAGTCCAGCCCGCATTAACCGGATCCGGTCGCCGGTCTTGATGGTTCCGTCAACCACCCGAATGTAGGTGATGACTCCCCGAAAGGCGTCAAAAATGGAATCGAAAATCAAGGCGCGCAAGGGACTGTTTTCATCGGTGGTCGGCGGGGGTAGACGGGCGACGACGGCCTCGAGAAGTGCGGAGACCCCCAGTCCGGATTTGGCGCTGATCTCCAGATGGTCGGCCATGCTCAAGGCCAACACTTCCTCGATCTGGCGGGTGACCGCGGCCACGTCCGCACTGGGAAGATCAACCTTGTTCAGAACGGGAAGAATTTCAAGGCTATTGTCGACGGCCAGATAGGTATTGGCGACGGTCTGCGCTTCGACGCCCTGGGCGGCATCGACGACGAGGATGGCGCCATCACAAGCCGCCATGCTCCGGGACACCTCATAGGTGAAATCCACATGTCCCGGCGTATCAATCAGGTTAAATTCGTAGGTCTTCCCATTGAGCGCCTGATACACCATGGTGACCGGGTGACATTTGATGGTGATCCCGCGTTCGCGTTCTAAATCCATGGCATCCAGGACTTGATCGCGGAATACGCGTTCATCGATGGTATGGGTTAATTGCAACATGCGGTCGGCGAGAGTGGATTTGCCGTGATCGACATGGGCAATGATGCAGAAGTTTCGGATATGGTCAATGGTTTGCATAGAATCAAGTCGCCGACGGGGCCTCTTGGGTGAACTGGCAATAAGCGGCCCGGGCCGTATCCCGCATTTCGCGGATGGCACGGGCCATGTCGGGAACTCCAAACAAGGAGGTTCCGGCAATCAAAACAGTGGCGCCCTGGCGGCAAGCCTGGGCCGCCGTGGTGAGATCGATTCCTCCATCGACGGAAAGCGCCAGGGGTTTCCCGCGGCGGCGGGCCTCGAGAGCCAGTCGCCGGATTTTTCCGAGAACCTCCGGCATGAATTTCTGCCCGCCGTACCCGGGATGGACGCTCATACAAAGCACCTCATCCACCGAATCGACCACCCGGTCGATCGCCTCGACCGGCGTATTTGGATTGAGGGTCAGCCCCGGCTTGACCCCGGCGGCCCGAATGCGACGGATCGCGTCGGGAACATCACATTCGGCTTCGATGTGAATCAGGAGCGGATCGGCGCCAGCCTCCATAAAACGTTCCAAAAAGTTGAAACGGTCCGGGCGGGACATCATCAAATGCACGCTCAGGGGAATGCGGACACAGCGCCGGGCCATTTTGACCACATCGGGTCCCATGCTCAGATTGGGCACGAAATGACCGTCCATGATGTCGAGATGCAACCCATCCGCGCCAGCCGCTTCCGCCTTGCGGGCGGCGGCTTCAAGATGGCCGAAATCAGCCGCCAGTAAAGACGGCAGAATAACGATATCCGGTTTGGGTTCAGTCACAACGGAGTCCCTTTCGATCCTCGTTTGAACTGATAACTATAGCAATTCAATACCAGACTTTCCAGAGAAAAAGGCCCTGGGGATGAGCTGTGGGAACGCGGGCCGTCCGAATCCGCGAGGACAAAATCTCATCGGCCTGTTCCGGAGGGACTTCCCCCTCCCCCACCCTGATCAAAAAACCGGCCAGACTGCGGACCATGCGGTACAAAAAACCATTACTTCGGGCCCGGATGATAATGTCTTTCCCGCGTCGAGTCACCGTGAGCAGGGATAGATTGCGAACCGTGCTTTCAACCACCCGGCTGGGATTGGCGGCGAAGGCGGCGAAATCATGTTCACCCACCAGACGGCGGGCTGCATCTTGCATGGCGGCCAAGTCAAGAGGCTTTCGCACATGGGCACGGTATCTCGCAAGAAAAGGCGGCAAACAGTGCCCATTCCAGATGAAATAACGGTACTCTTTGCACACCGCACTTCGGCGCGCATGAAAATCCGGGCGGGCCTTCCGAAGGGAGAGGATGCGGATATCGGCCGGCAACAAGGCATTCAGGGCGCGCAGGATTGCGACGACTTGAATGGGATGGGAGAGGGTGAAATGCGCCACTTGCCCATGCCCATGAACCCCTTGATCCGTGCGACCACTGCCGTTAATTTTGACTGGCTGATCGCAAATCCGGCTCAATACTTTTTCGATGACCTCCTGGACGGTCAGATCCCCGGGTTGAATTTGCCAGCCGTGATAGGCAAATCCGTCATATTGGAGGATCATTCGATACCGGAAAGCTCCCCCACCCCCGGCATTAGGAGGGGTCGATTTCATCGCTCACATCCAGTGGTTGCGTCGGTTGCGGAGGCGGCGCTGCGGCCCGCATGGCCCGGGTATCCAGGTAGGCTTGTAAAATAGATTGTGCCGCCAATTTATCCCGGACATCCCGTCGACGATCCCGACGGACATCGGCTGCGACCAGCATTCGTTCCACTCCCGAGGTGGTAAATCGCTCGTCCTGGGTTTCGATGGGGATTGAGATGCGGATTTTAAGGCGATCGATAAAGTTGACGATCTTCTGACACATCGGTCCTTGCGTTCCATTGAGACTAATCGGCAGACCGACGACGATCAAGTCCGGCCGCGGTGTGATTTTCGCGAGCGCCTGGGCCACGGCGTTGGGCGCGGCGGAAGCTTCGGGAATCGTCAAGGTGGTCAGCGGCATGGCAAAAATGCCCAGGGGATCGGAAACCGCCAATCCGATGCGTTTTTCTCCATAATCGACACCGATAATTTTAGACATGGTTTTTTAATCTCCGTACCGACCCCGCCAGCGGAATGCCGGTCACAGGCAATGATCCAGGCCTTGTTCACGCAAAAGGCCGATGAGTCGCTTGAGGTCCTGGGCCTTATCTCGGTCACAGATCAAGGTCACACCGGGCACCTGAACGACCACCAAGTGATTGATGCCCAGCAGGGCGGTGATATGATTTTTAGAGACGACAATGGAATCTGAGCTATCCAGGGCCGCAACCGTTCCGATGGTAACATTGCCCTGTTCATCGGCGGGAAAATGATTCGCCAGGGATGTCCAGGTCCCCACATCATCCCATTCAAAAGCGCATTCGGCCATCAGGATATTTTGAGCCTTTTCCATGACCGCGTAATCGATGGAGATTTTTTCCAACGCGGAATATTCACGGGCAAGGCGAACCGCAAAGTCCGCCTCAGCGGTATGCCCTCGCAGGCGGTCCGCCATATCGGCCAGTGGCGGCTGATGCTTGCGGAACGCGGCATCGATAGCGCCCGTCGACCAAATGAACATGCCGGAGTTCCAGAAATAGGCGCCGTTTTGAAAATATTGTTCGGCTGTGGTCGCATCCGGTTTTTCGACAAACCGGAGGGCTTTGCGAAATGAAATGGGACCTTCCGAATCGATAGCCGAACCGGTTTCAATGTATCCAAATCCGGTACTGGGATATCGCGGCGGAATCCCGATGGTCAGCAGAACCGGATGGCGCGAGGCATAATCCAAACCTTGGGCCAGCGTTTGCCGAAATACCTCGTCTTTACGAATGACATGATCGGCCGTCAAAACCGTGAAGACGGCATCGGGGCTCCGATCCCGAATGATGGATAATCCTAGGGCAATGGCAGCGGCGGTATCCCGGCCAACGGGTTCACCGATAATATTATTTTCGGGGAACCCGGGCATTGCTTGTCGAATCGGTCCGACCAAATCGACACTGGTAATGATCAAAATTCGATCCCGGGGGATCAGGGGTTCGATCCTTTCAATCGCCGAAACCAGCAACGGTTTCCCGTCAAACAAGTCCAGTAGTTGCTTGGGAAGGGTCCGGGTACTGGCGGGCCAAAAACGTTCGCCTCGGCCTCCGGCCATAATGATCGCATAGTACGGGTGAGGGGTCATGGTCATCGGGGTGCGCACCGGTTCAGGCGGTGGATTCGCACCAGGCCTTTCAAGGTTAGATGGGGATCGATGAGAATGGAGAGGGTTAATCCTTTCAAGGCCCGCCTCGCATATCCGCCTGTGGCGGCCAGACGGGGATGCGAACCGGGGAATGCAGACATCAGGTGGGCGAGAATTTCACGGACCATGCCCCGATACCCGACCAGGGCGCCGATCCGCATGGCTTCAACGGTACTCCGGCCCCACGGCCCGAAGCGACCGTCCAGTGTGATATGCGGTAGCAGCGCCGTCCGCTCGGCCAGATAATGGGTCATCAGGGGTAACCCGGGAGCGATGACGCCCCCCACATACGCGCCATCCGGGGCAATGACGTCGAACGTCAAGGCGGTCCCAAAATCGGCCACTATGGCGGGGGCTCCCAATAATTCCACAGCGGCTGTGGCATTGGCGAGTCGGTCCGCCCCGATGGATTCAGGATGGGGATACCGAATCTTAATACCCAAGTCGATTTGGGTGGAAACACACAGAGGGCGCCGGTCCGTGAGGCTTTGGAGAACGCGGAACCAAGATCGATCTTTAGCCGGCACGACCGAGCAGAGGACGGCATCTTGCGCGGGTCGATTCCGCAGCAGCGTTTCGACGGCTTTCCGGTAAGCGAGCAAAGGATGGGGGACATGCGTGGGCACCCGGCCGGTGCGGCGGATCTGTCCGTTGACGGCCAGTCCCAAGGTGCAACTGGTATTGCCGACATCGACCAGAATCAGGGTGGCGTCTATACGCTTCGCTTTCACAGAGTCATTTCCAGCGAAAGATCGGCGGCTGGCGCGGAATGGGTCAGGGCTCCGATCGAAATCGCATCCACTCCGGTGGCTGCAACTTCCGCCACTCGCGCCAGCGTAATCCCCCCCGAGGCTTCCGTTCGGCAACGGCCCCGGCACAGCTCGACGCAATTTCGCATGAGCGCCGGGGCCATATTGTCGAGCAACACCCAATCCGGCCGGCCTTCGAGCGCATCGCGTAATTCAGCCAGGGATTCAACTTCAATTTCCAACGGTAACGAGGGGTAGCTCGAACGGGCTTTCTGAAGAGCGGCGGCCAGGGATCCGCCGGAGGCTCCCGACCATAGAAATCGATGATTGTCCTTGATGAGAATCATGTCATATAAGCCCAACCGATGGTTGGTCCCGCCCCCGCAAAAAACCGCATATTTCTCGAGAAGCCTCAGGGTCGGCGTCGTTTTGCGGGTATCCAGAATGGCCGTCGAATGGGGCCTGACCGCTTGGACAAAGGCCTGAGTCAGGGTGGCGATTCCCGTCAGACGTTGGGCCATATTGAGGGCCGTCCGCTCGGCCGTCAGCAAGGCCCGGGCCGGCCCGGAAACGGTCATCAGGGCCTCGCCTGCCTGAGCGGTTTGCCCATCGCGGCAATGCGAGACAGTGTGGCACCGGGAATCGACGGCTTTAAAAACGCGGGCGGCGATCGACAATCCGGCGGTACAACAAGCCTGTCGGGTCACCAAGCGGGCCTGTCCTTCACGGTTTTCAGGAACCAGGGCCAATGTGGTCGCATCGCCGGTTCCGATATCTTCGGCCAAAGCGCGGCGGATGATATCCTGAACCGGGGGCGTCTCTTCAATGTGATGGTCAAAAACGACAACGGTATGATTCACGAAACCTCCGGTGTCGATGACCAAACACAGGGAATATGACAGAGTCCCTCGAATCGGCGGGCGGATTCCACCGCAATGGGAAAGGCATGATCCAGCCGATGATAGTTGATCTGGTGATCGTCGGAATGGACCGAAAAAGAGAAGAGATAGGTTCCCTTGGCCAGATTGAGCCGGGGAAAAGTCAATCGGATCTCCCCCACCCCTTCGATGGAGGGGATGAGGTGATTTTCAATCTGGGTGTTATTGCCATACACAATCCGTCCCGCGGAGTCACTAATGGCAAAGCCAAAAACCGGCTTCTCGATGCGGTGGGCGGCCCGGTAATGGATTCGGGCGCAGAGGGGTTGGCCCCATTCAAATTGATCGGTCTCCTGATCCGCGGCATCCCGAAATTCGACCGATTCCAAAATCACCTCACGGGTGCCCCATTCCCTCAGAAATTCGGTGCTATTTTTGCGGCGCCAGAAGGATTCATAGGCATTGACGATTTCAGCGGGGGCGCCGTCGCCCTTGATTTCTCCTCCATCGAGAAAGAGGATGCGGGTGCTGACGGTTTGGATGGCGTTTAGATCATGGGAGATGATCAACATGGTTTTTTTAAGGCGGCGAAACTCCTCCATGCGCCTCATGCACTTGCGCTGGAACGCGGCGTCCCCCACCGCCAGAACCTCATCAATCAACAGAATGTCCGGATTCACCTCGACCGCAACCGCGAAGCCCAAGCGGACATACATACCGGACGAATAGTGTTTGACGGGCTGATCGATGAAGGCGGCCAACCCCGCGAAATCGACAATCGCATCCAATCGGTCGCTCATTTGGCGGCGACTCAAGCCCATGGTTGCACCCGCCAGAAAAATATTTTCTTTACCCGTCAGGTCGGGATGAAATCCGGCGCCCAACTCGAGCAGGGAGGACATCGATCCGCAGGTGGAAATCGAACCGCTTGAAGGAGCCATGGTGCCGGCCAACAGGCCCAGCAGGGTGCTCTTACCCGCGCCATTGGCGCCGATCAGGCCCAAGACTTCCCCTTGTTTGACTTCGAAAGAGACATTTTTCAAGGCCCACAACAGCCGCGTGGGATCCGTTTTGCCCTGGAGTTTATTGACGCAATCCATGGCCATCGCCTTGAGCGTGAGATTCCCCCGACGGCTCAGGTTGAAGCTTTTGCTTAAATTGCTGACTTTGATGACCACATCGTCCATGAATCGGATCCTTTACATAACATCAGCAAAACGGACCTGAAGCTTATCAAACAAACGAAGCCCGATAAACAGAACAATCCAGGCGGATAAGGCCGAGAGGGCCAGCAACCCGGCGGATGGCCAGGGAGAATTCAATAAGATGGCCCGATACGCAGACACCAGGCCGGTCATGGGATTGGCGAAAAACAAGGTTTGAAGGGTAGGCCCGAATAATTGGTGATTCTCGGTCACCAGGGAAATGGGGTAAATCACCGGCGTCATGAAGAACCACGCCATCATCACAATTCCCTGAATATGTTCAACATCCCGAAAATAAACATTCAATGCCGACGATATTAAACTCACACCGAGGCACAGCGCAAATTGCGTCACGATGACCAACGGGAGTGCGAACAGGGCCACCCCGGGTACGATCAGTCCGGAAACGAAGTGCATAATGAGCAGATAGACGCACACAACGAAAAGAAAGAGGAGAAAATTGACCAGATTGGCCAGGACCATGGAAAGGGGCAGGACGACCCGGGGAAACGCGCTTTTCTTGACCATGTTCGCATTTCCGAGGACGGCATAGAGCGAATCTCCCGTGCACATACTCAGAAAATTCCAGCACATAATGCCGACGACCAGGACCTGCAAGTCGATCGCACATCGCAAGATCGATAAAAAAATCGAGTAAATGGCGATCAGTAGAATGGGACTCAACAACGTCCACAAAAAACCCAGCGAAGAATTCTTGTAACGGATTTTGATGTTCCGCATCACCAGGATCCATAGCAGATCCTGGTGATGTTTTAAGGCGACCAGCAGGTTCACAGCAATCCTTTCAAGACTTCCACTCCCAGGCCGTTTCATCATCTTGCACGGGCAAGTCAACGGCTTGCTTGCGAGCCGACGATTGATACATCGCCAGGCAGATTTCGAGGGTGGGCCGCACGGAGGAAACCGGGATGACAACTTCGCGATTTTCGTTGATCGCATCGATCATATCCTGGATGACGACTTTATGATCCGCATGCCCGAAATCGGCGGCGCCACCGGCGCCCGTCGCCTGGGCCGCACTTCCATAGGTCCGGATTTCAGCATCTTCCGGTCGCTCTTCACGGAATTTCCAGGTGGTCATCTTTTCGCCCATCATGATGGCCGTTCCATCGGTTCCATTGATTTCAATCCGAATATCGGTTCCGGGCCATAAGGCCGTGGATGCTTCAACGACCCCTTGAGCCCCGCAGGCGAAGTCAACGAAGGACAAAACCGTATCCTCCAACTGGACATCCGGGTGGGCCAGATTGGTCATCCGAGCCTGAACCCGGCGGGCGGGACCGACCAGATACTGCAACAGATCGATGTAGTGAAAGGCATGCTGAATGGTGACACCCGCTCCGGACTTGCGGGACATGCGCCAGGCGTCGGATTTGTAATAATCGGTGGAGCGAAACCACTTCATGTAGGCATCGGCCTGCAGGAGCGTGCCAAACCGTCCGCCATCAATGGCTTTCTTGATCGCCTGAATGGCCTTGCGCACCCGACATTGAACCGTACACCCAAATTTTACCTGGGCTTTTTTGCAGGCGGCGATCATCTCGTCGGTATCCTTGAGACTCATCGCCGGGGGTTTCTCGGTGAGCACATGCCGGCCCGCCCGGGCGCATTCCAGCACGGCATCCCGGTGTAGATGATTCGGCAGGGCGACATTCACAACCGTGATCGCCGGATCTTTCAATATATCGGCCAGTGAGTAATAGGCCTTGACCTTGAACTCGGCCGCCATTTTATCGGCCCGCTCGCGATTCATGTCGCAGACGGCAATCAATTGCCCGCCCAAGGAATCCCGTACCCCTTTGGCATGAAACGGCGCGACCAGTCCTGAACCCAATATTCCAAATCCGATTATTTTAGCCATGATTATTCCTCGTGTAAGGTCATTTTTTCAGCCCGGAATCATCAGCCCTTTCAACGCCTGTAGATTTTCGATGGCATTGAAAACGTCCTCCCATTTATCCAGGGGGGCACGGTGGCTGATGATCTTTTCGGCGGGAACCGCCCCACTGTGAATCAGACTGATGGTCCGATCCCAGGAGGTATAGCTGGTGGATAAGTTGAACTGTAAATCCACGACCTTGAAATTGAACTTATCCCACGGAATCTCCACCATCTTGTTGCCGGTCAGGCCGATTGCACAGATTTTTCCTTTTTTACGAACCAAGTCGACGGTCGAGGCGATGGCTTTGGGCGAACCGCTGCATTCGGCGACAATGTCTGCGCCCCGTCCGTCCGTCAGGGCGAGAATGGCCTCCAGAGGATCGGTTTGCGCGAGATTGATCAGCTTTGTGAAACCCAATTCACGCGCCTTCTTCATGCGCAACGCTTCATCGCCAGGTGTCCCAATGATGGCCACTTCGCGGGCGCCGGCCGCGCGCGCCACGAGGGCCGCCATCAATCCGATCGGGCCCGGGCCGAGAACGACCACGAAATCCCCGGGGGTAACCCCCGTGTGTTCGATCAAATCGGTTACACAGTTGGCCACCGGCTCAACCACGGCCGCCTGATCCCAAGTCATATCGGCAGGGATGCGATGCAATAATTTTTCGGGATAACAGATAAACTCAGCCATGCCCCCATGGATCCCCCACCCCGGCGAACGTTTATGGGGGCAAATCTGGATATTGCCGGTCCGGCAGAGATAACAGACGCCACAGGCCTTCGTATGGGGCTCGGCAACCACCCGTTCGCCTTCCTGGTACAGGGTGCAATCCGGCCCCCGTGCGACAATCGTGCCCGTAAACTCATGTCCCAGAATGACCGGCGGCCAATAGGGAAACGAGTCGTGTCGGACATGGATGTCCGACCCGCAAATGCCACAAGCGGCGACTTTGATTTTGACTTCACCGGGACCAGGCTGAGGTTCCGGCATCTCCCGGACCTCGATGAAACCGACCCCTTTTTGGGTTTTAACCAGTGCTTTCATGATGTTTTTCCACAATAATCGAGGATGAATCGAACGAGGGTTTCCGCCGCTTGAGCAATGTGGTCCAGGGCAATTTGCTCGTCCTTGGAGTGCGCCACCTTCAACGATCCCGGTCCATACACAACGGTGGGAATCCCCAACAGGTTGTTGTAAAACCAGGCATCACACGAAGCGGTCATGGCCGAGATTTCAGCCGGGACGCCGGTTACTTTCGCAGATTGGAGCAAAATTTGCGGCAATTCAGATTGCGGATCGATGACGCTGCTATCGTGCCGATAGAGGAAAGACAGGGAGGTATTGGCGGAAAAGAACTCATCCCCCCCCTTGGCCAGCGCGGCTTTTATTTCCGCGCAAACCTGTTCCTTGGTCACATTCGGCAACAGACCCAAAACGCCCTCCATCACCGCCCGACTGGGAGCGGAGGCGGGCCAATTACCGGCTTCGAGATGCCCAAACGTAAGGGGCATCGGGTTGGGATAAACATCAAAAAGTGGCAAGCCTCGGGACCGTTTCAACAAATCGGCATGGTAAGCTTCAAGAATGGCCATCGCATCCCGAGCCATTAGAAGGGCACTGCGGGTTACCCCCGCCTGTCCGCTGTGACCGGCCCGACCACTGAATACGAGTCGGAACCAGACAGCGCCTCGAATCGAGGTAAAAACGCGCCCGTCCGTCGGTTCGAGCACCACGCAAGCATCCGCCTTTTCACCTCGGCGTGCCATGGCCAGGGTTCCATTCCCCCCGTTTTCCTCCTCATTCACCAAGTGGGCAATAACGGATCCGCGTAACTTGACCTTCAATGCTTTGAGGGTACGCAGGACGAGGAGAATGGTTGCCACCTGCCCCTTGGCATCGCAGGCGCCGCGCCCGAACAGGATTCCGTTTTCAAGACGCGGATTCCAGGGATCCGGCTGGTCCACCGAAGGTGGGACCACATCCGTATGGCTATTGAGCAGAACGGTTTTGCCGCCGCCCACCCCTGGCAGAGACACCCGTAGGTTGAACCGGCCATCATATCCGATGTCGGGAATCGGATTGCTGTAATCCGGATCCTGACGCAGGGAATTGGACAAAGCGACCGGTTCGACCTGGAACCCATCGGCCTTGAGGGTCCGGTCTAAAAACAACATGGCATCGTGTTCCCTCCCCGATGTGGAGGGGAATCGGATCAGATCGCCCAATACCGTCGCAATGTCGGGGAGTTGCCCATAAATCAAATCATGAATGCGATCGGAGGTCATGGTAATCGTAGTTCCTTCAACACCCCGGCCATGATGTCCAGGCTTTCGTCGGCTTCGGCTTTGTTGATAACCAAGGGCGGGGCCACCCGGATTACATTGCCATACATCCCCACCGAACCCACCAACAAGCCGCGCTGGGCACAAGTGTCGATGACGATCCTGATCAATTCCGGGGCCGGAACCCGGCTTTTCTTGTCTTTGACGAATTCGAGGCCCATCACCAGGCCCATGCCCCGGATGTCTCCCAGATAGGGGCAGGTCGCCATCATGGCGGTCAGACGTTGTTTCATGTAAGCGCCGATTTGCGCCGAATTCTCGGTCAATTTTTCACGATCCATGATTTCCAGAATCGCCGTCACCGCCGCACTGGCCATCGGGTTTCCACCCAAGGTACTGGAGAGTTCGCCTTTTTTTAAACAACTAAAGATCGACGACCGCGCGGCGACCGCGGATACGGGAATCCCGCAACCGATGGCCTTGCCGATGGTCATCAAATCAACATCCAACGACTCATGATCGGCTGCCCACATCCGGCCGGTCCGGCCATAGGAAGATTGTACTTCGTCGAGCGTGACCAGCAGGTCGTGGGCATGGGCCCATTCAACCAGTTTTTTTAGCCAGCCGGTCGGCGGAAAGATGAAACCGGCAGCGCCCTGGTAGGGTTCGACGATCAGTCCGGCGAGACTGCCGGTGGAATTGGCCATGATCACCTGGTCAAGGTAATCAAAATACCGGGCAAACGAGGGACCCTCACTACACCAACCCTGGACATCCCGATAGGGATTAGGGAAGGCGGCGCGGATGACGCCCGGCATGCTGGGGCCATACATCCGTTTGGGACCCGGCATCCCGCTCAAGGACGCGGATCCGAAGGTCCGCCCGTGGAACGCGCCTTCAAAGGCGAGAATTTCATATTTTCCGGTTTTGCGCTTCATCAAACGCGCCGCCGCCTCGGTGGATTCCGCCCCCGTGGATAGAAAGAAGCACTGATCCAACTGTTTGGGAAGATGGCGAACCAGATCTTCCGCGGCTTGAATCCGCTGGACGTTGGCACATTCGTAGTTATTCAGCAGCATGCCGGCGGCCTTTTGAACGGCCGCAACCAGTTTAGGATGGCAATGCCCCACGTTGGTGACCAGCACCCCGGACGTCCAATCGATGAAACGATTCCCATCGACATCGGTCACCACCACGCCGGCACCGGTTTCCCAAACCGTCTGAGCCTGGTAGCCCACGACATCGGCTTCGAAGGTATGCCATTTCTCCAACAGCGCTTTGCTTTGGGGACCGGGAATCGGCCCTTTGACCTGTGTAATGGGCATGTTCAATTCCTCACTTTTTCAGGATGTCTTTGTTCACCACACATCGGGCCGGCCGGCCTTGGGCGCAAGCCAAAATGTCGTCCACGATGCTTTTTCGGATTTCCCAACCGGCTTCCTCGGACGCCCAGCCGATATGGGGCGTTAAAATCACGTTGTCCAAGCCGAATAACGGATGGGAGGTGGGGGGGGGTTCCACATCGAACACATCAATGGCCGCGCCGGCGATGCGGTTCTCGCGCAGAGCCTGGGCCAACGCTTCCGCATCCACCATCGGGCCCCGGGCGGTATTGATCAGATAGGCCGTGGGCTTCATCCATTTTAAGGTTTCCGAATTAACCAGGTGTCGGGTTTCCGGATTGAGCGGCGTATGAATGGTGATAAAATCAGCGGTTTGAAAGAGGGTTTTTCGATCGACAAATTCAATCCCCAATTCGGCGCGGCGGGCCTCGCTTAAATAGGGATCGGAGGCGATGATTTTCATGCCGAACTGCTTCATCTTCCGAAACACGCGGCTTCCGATACGCCCCACCCCGACGATTCCCAGGGTTTTGCCGTCCATCCGGTAGATGGGAAATAGTCCTTTAAAATCCCACTGTCCTTTGGCGCTGGATTCATCGAGAACCCGGCGGCTCCAAACCACCTTCCGGGCGCAAGCGAACATCAGGGCGATGGCATGTTCGGCCACATCTTCCTTACAGTAATCCGGTTGGTAGGCGAACTGGATGCCCTGGCGGGTGCAGGCCTCGACATCCACATTGTCATACCCGATTCCATGCCGGATCAAGAGTTTACACTTCGTCAGCTTCGATACCAGCGAGGCATCGAACTTGACCATATTGACCACGATGATATCGGCATCGGCAATCCTGGCCAAAACTTCGTCCTCGGGCTTGAATTTGAGTTGGTAGGCCGCGAAATCGAGGCCCGCTTTCCGGCATTGGTCGGCTTCCCAATCGAGATTTTCTTCAATATAATCGGTGACAACAATCTTCATCGTTTGACCTCCACCCAACGTTTTTCAGCCGCCGCCTGATAGATCGCCTCGACCACCCGCAGTGCGGCCACCCCATCCTCTCCGGTAATGGGCGGCTCGCCACCGGATAGAATTGACTGGGCGAACGCCGTAACATATTCCCGTCCCATGTAACCGGAGTATCCCTTAACCGATTCCAATTCAAATTCCTGGCTTCGCCGAGGGGAACCGGAGAGCGCCGGGTCATCGCTGCACACCTGCAAGATATCCTTTTGCCCTTCGTAGGCCGGCGCCCAGGAAATGACGCCTCGAGTCCCTCGGATGCCGATATAGAGATCGCGACCATAGGGGAAGCAGTCTGGCACGGTGTAACTGATATCCAGGGCCATCAGGGCACCTTTGTTGAAACGCAAATGGGCAAAAGAATTATCTTCGATATCATAGCGGGTGTTGACCTTTACATTGCGCCCGGACACTTCAGCCACTTCGTCACTGAGCATCCAACGGAAGAGATCGATCCAATGGACCCCGAGATTATAGATGGGTCCCCCACCGGATTTCGCCTTTTCCAGCATCCACGGAGATTTTCCGTCAATATACCGGGTCAAGCGCCCCGCCGCACACCGGCCTTCGCCACCGATCACGTCGCCAATCACGCCGCTGTCGATCAAGTGCTTGATCTCGCGGGCGACCGGATGCAAGCGCCAGCAATATCCGGTGGTCATTTTTAATTTATTCTTCCGCACGGCGGTGAGGATGGATTGGGCGCCATCGGCGCTGGCCGCGACCGGTTTTTCAACCATGACATGCACGCCCTGGTTGGCGCAGCGGACGGCCGCGGCGGGGCAATCCACATGCGGCAGAAAAATCGCCGCGATATTCGGCTTTTCGCGGCTCAACAGACTCTCCAGATCCGCATACGCCGCCAGGCCGAACTCGTTGGCAAAAGGCTCGCGCAATGAGGGGTCGGGTTCCATCACGGCCACCACCTGGGTCAGGGGAACCATGTTGAACAACGGCATATAGGACCGCGGGTGCAGATGACCGAGACCCACAATGGCAACTTTTAAAATCTGATCCGCCATAACCATTTCTCTCCTTGATTTAAATCCAGGGAACGGCCACTTCCATCCCGCGCCGTTCCTGTGAAACATAAGCGGCATAGATGGCCGCAGTGGTATCCAATGCCAAATCCAGATCCGATTGGGGTTTTCGCCCTTGGGCGGCGCTGGTCGCAAAATCCTGAACTTCGGCCTGATAGCCCATGGTGAAGTTTTCGTCCGGGGCGGCTTGCGACCAACCTTCCTGGGTGCTGGCCTTTTCGATCAGGTAAATATCCTTGTACTGTTCGCTCCGCGGGTTATAGGTGTCCACCAGGCCGGTCGGGCTGATCTGACACCGCGTGCGGTGATTATTGGCAAACACCTCCACGTAGTCATAGATCCCCCCCAAAACCACTTCGCCGGTGACGATATCGCCGATCGTGCCGTCCTCAAATTCAACATGAATCCAACCGTAATCCTCAATGTCGAGGTAATCGGTCCGGATCAATTTTCGATCCTGATAGGCGGGAAGTCGGGTCAATTCATGGGTTCGGGCGCTGACTTTGACCGGGCGGATGGGTTTGCCGGATCGGGCGCACCCTTCCACCCGTTTCAGATAAAACAGGGCGCTCAATGGATGACAGCCCTTCCCAATCAGCGAACCGCCTCCGGCATATTTCCAAATTCCGTAAACGGGTGAGGCTGAGCCATTATGGGATTCTTCACCGAGCATTCGTAAAATCTGGGCGCCCGATTTTTCAACGATCTCACGTTCCTTTTGAATTGCCGGCGCATAGATAAAATTTTCGGCGTATCCGAAAAAGGTTCCACTCGCCCGAACCGCGGCGGCGATGCGTTCCAGCCGTTTCAAAACGTCCTCCAGCATGGCTTCCTTGGAGGCCCTATTGCCCCGGAACGTCTCCCGTCCATCCCCGAAATACCCGGTGAGCGGTTTTTCGCAAATGACGGCTTTTCCCGCTGATGCCGCCTGTAGAATGGATTCTTCATGGGCATACGGGGGTGAGCAAATGTCCAATAGATCGACATGAGGCACCATCGACGAGAGATCGGAATAAACGGGAATTCCGTGTTCCTGACCGAACACCTCGCGACTTTCGGCCCGCAGGGAGGTCACCGCGGTGACCTCCACATCGGCCCCATAGACCCGGCGCAGGCATTGCAGGTGGAAACGGCCAGCCATGCCGGCGCCCACTAATCCTACACGAATTTTCCGCATGGCGGATCCCTCTCGAAAACTCCCGGACGGATCAATACTTCCCGTTCTGGGTTTCGAAATGGGTGGCTTTGCCCAGACTGGGGCCGCCGGCTTTGACCCATTGGGCCACCCATTCGATCACCCGGCCCAAGGGAACGGTGGGATTGCCAAACAAGGCATTGGCTTTACGGGCGTTATTCAGGTATCCCCGCCCGTTTTCCTCACCGGAAAATTTAACTTCCTTCCCCATCAGGCGTCCCAGGGTGTGGGCGACTTCCCGAATGGAGAAAATCTCGGGACCGGTGACATTCAAAATGGTGGCCGGAGAAGTGGCCATCTCCAGCGCCATCAAGGCTTGATTACAGGCGTCGCCCTGCCAGATTCCGTTGGCAAATCCCGTGGTCACATCAACCGTTTCCCCGGCCCAGACTTTGGCGGCGATGTCATAAATGACGCCATAGCGCAATTCGATGGCATAATTAAGGCGGACATGGGCCACCCGTTCCCCCTTGTTTTCGGAAAAGTAGTCAAACATGCGTTCACGACCCAGACAGGATTGCGCGTATTCCCCCACCGGATCCGCAGGCATGATTTCAGTGGCCCCACCGGTTTTGACATCTACCACGGGATAGACACAACCGGTCGAAAAAGCCGAAATTCGGGACGCAGTGAAAGTCCGCGCGACATGGTAGGGAACGATCACATTGATGGCCCAGGTCAAGGATTCACTGCCGGTCGACCCGAATTTACGCCCAACCATATACACGATATTCTCAACCTTCGGCAATTTCGCCACGGCATCGAGATCGAGCATGTTGCAGGTGAGGGTTTCGACGCCTTTTTGGGCCAGCTCTTCCAGCGGGAGAACATCGACGGCGATAACGCGTTTTTTAACGCCCGCCGCATCGACCGCTCGCTTGGCCATCAGAGCCAGCGTGGGCCCGACTTTTCCTCCGGCGCCGAGGATCATGATATCACCGGAAAGCGTCTTCAGCATTTCGAGCAAATGGGGGTGGGGTCGGCTGAGAAGTTCGTCGAGTTCTTCGATGGATCGTATGGTTTTAGGCAAACTGGACATAACATTCTCCTTCATTGGATTCCCATGGGTTATAACGGAAAATTGAAGGGCTATTATGTACCATGCCCCACCCCAAGAGGCAAGCAAGGAAAACCGTCAAACAGATCGGACCGGCAATTGCGCGGCCTCCCGGATGGCGGCCATTAATTGATCGGGTTCACTCGTGGTCAAAAAACGCCAAACTCCGCGAAATATTCGATCCCGGGGTTGGAGTCCAGAGTTGTCAAATAACACCACCGGCATCAGTTTGTGATTCAGAATATCCGACAACGTTAACGCAACGGCACCGCCATTCATGCCGGGTAAAATGAGTTTCAGCAAGATGATTTCTGGATGAACGGTCAACGCGATTTCCACCACTTTGGGGCCGGTATCCGCTGGAATCACTTCAAACCCACCCTCTTTCAGAGAAAAGGAAATGGTCTGTCTCAAATCCGGATCATCGATCCCCAACAGGATTCGGATGGGGGCAGGCGTTGCGTCGGGTTGCTTCGCCGGTGACCGCAGCTCACCCGCCGACTGAATGATTCGTTCGATTTCATGCAACAACTTTTTCGGATCATCCGATTTCGCAACAAACCCATCCACATTGATCGTGTTGAAGAATTCCTCCATGTTGGAACGAGCCGTAAATACGAGGACGGGATATTGCGGCTGTCCATGAGGATCAGAAATGGCGCGAAGGAACTTGATCCCGCCCATGCCCGGCATACTGATATCCAGGATAATCAGGTCCGGCGTCATTTTTTTGAGTTGGGCTAAAGCCGATTCCCCACTGATTGCGGGAGTAACGATAAACCCCTCAAACTGGAGGCGATCCCCGACGGTTTGCAAAATCACGGGATCGTCATCGATAAATAGAATATTCTTGGATAACGGCTTGAGCACGGACGTCCTCCTTCTGGGTAGCACTTCAACCATCAACAACTCAAGTTTTTCCTCACCCCGATAATATCGTGCCATATTTTACGGTGGGATCAACCTTCAATTTTGACCCGGGTTAAGCATGGCTGATCGGACGGAACCGGATTCGATGCGGGGTATCGGCCTCATCGCCCATCAATTTGCGACGCTGTTCGTGATAGGCTTCATAATTGCCCTCAAACCAAGTCACCTGGCTGTCTCCTTCGAAGGCCAGGATATGGGTCGCCACCCGATCCAAAAACCAACGATCATGCGAAATGACCACCGCGCACCCCCCGAAACTGGCCAACCCTTCCTCCAGCGAACGCAGGGTGGTCACATCCAGGTCGTTGGTCGGCTCGTCCAGTAACAACAGATTTCCGCCACTTCGCAATAACTTGGCCAAATGGACCCGGTTCCGCTCGCCCCCCGAGATCTGGCCGACTTTCTTTTGCTGGTCAGCGCCCCGCAAATTGAACCGGGTGCAATAGGCCCGACTGTTCATACTGCGCCCGCCCAGTTGAACGGTATCCAGTCCGCCGGTAATCTCTTCATAAACGGTTTTCGCGGGGTCCAGGGCGTCGCGAGTCTGATCGACGTAGGCAATCTTGACCGTCGGCCCGACCGTCAAGGTCCCGCCCGAAACGGGTTCCATCCCGAGAATCATGCGAAACAGGGTCGTCTTCCCGGCGCCATTGGCCCCGATGACTCCGACAATCCCTCCGCGCGGCAAGTCAAATTCAACCTCATCCATAATCAACCGGTCCCCGAAAAATTTGGTCAATTTTTCGGCACGGACCACCAAATCGCCCAGTCGGGGGCCGGGCGGGATCTGGATTTCGATGGTCTCCTCCCGGGTATCGACTTGTTGCCCGGCCAATTCCTCGTAACGGCTCAAACGCGCTTTGTTGCGGCTTCGCCGGCCGGCGGGATTCAGACGGACCCAGGCCAATTCCTGTTCCAAGACTTTACGACGGGCTTGGGATTGTTTTTGTTCACGGGCCATCAGGGATTGTTTCTGTTCCAGCCAGGCCGCGTAATTTCCCTTGTAGGGATACGCTCTCCCCCCATCCAATTCCAGAATCCATTCGGTGACGTTGTTCAAGAAATACCGATCATGCGTCACCACCACCACCGTCCCCTTGAATTTCTTCAGATAGGTTTCGATCCAGGCGACCGATTCGGCATCCAAATGGTTGGTTGGCTCATCCAGCAAAAGCACATCGGGATTGGAAATGAGAAGGCGGCACAAGGCCACCCGGCGTTTTTCGCCGCCGGACAGGGTATCCACGCAGGTATCGCCCGAGGGCAGGCGCAAGGCTTCCATCGCCACCTCGACGTGGTGATCCAACTCCCATAAATCCTGGGCATCGATCAGGTCCTGAAGGCGCCCCATTTCATCGTTCAACCGGTCGGTTTCGGCCGCAGGAAGATTCTGCCCGAGCAGATCGCAGATTTCGTCATAGCGGGTGATCAGGCCGCGAACGGGGGCCACCCCCTCCTCCACGATTTCGGTAACCGTCTTGCCTGGCGTCAACTGGGGTTCCTGTGACAAATACCCGACCCGAACATTTCGTTCGACGCGCGCTTCCCCGAGAATGTCCCGGTCGATCCCGGCCATGATCTTCAACAAGGTCGATTTTCCGGACCCGTTGGCCCCGATGACCCCGATCTTGGCACCGGCAAAAAACGCCAGCGTAATATCCTCCAGCACGGCGACCTTGTCATACATCTTGGTCACCCGTTGCAAATTAAACACATATTCGCCCGCCATACACTAATCCTCCCTGAAATGACGTCCACAGCATACCCGGCAAATCGACGGAGTCAATACCGGGCATTTCGTATGGCCCCCACTAAAATAGGTACTAAACGCGATTGACATTCGTCCGGCAACCGATATGATACCTGCCTTTTCACGGCGGGATAGCTCAGTTGGTAGAGCAACGGACTGAAAATCCGTGTGTCGTCGGTTCGATTCCGACTCTCGCCACCAACCCCTCAGGTCGCTTATGGATCCCCGGCTAGTCTTGGACCTCCATCGGGAATTTCTCAAGGACCGCATCCGTCAGTCCGTCGACTTCTCCCAAACCGAGCAAGCCCGAGGTCTGCCGCCCCCTCCCCTTCAAAAACCGGCGCCCGAAGGCGCATTAAAGATCAATCTCCCCAAGCCCGCAACCTTGACCTTCGCCCCAGCCACGTCCGTATTCGAGGCCATCAACAATCGCCGAAGCCGGCGTAAATTCACGACCCAGCCCTTGTCGTTGGAGGAATTGGCGTGGTTGCTCTGGGCGACCCAGGGCATTCAGCGGGTGTTCCGGGGTGGATCGGCATTTCGGACCGTGCCCTCCGCCGGCGCCCGGCATGCCTTTGAAACGTATCTGGCGCTGACCCGAGTGGAGGGGGTCCCCCCCGCCCTCTATCGCTATCTGCCGGTCGACCACCAACTGGTCCTCGAGCGGGAGATCCCTGATTTGGGAGCCCGCTGTGCGGAAGCGGCGCTCGATCAGAATTTCGTCGCGGATGCCGCCGCAGTATTTATCTGGACCGCCCTGCCCCGCCGGATGGAATGGCGCTACAGCCTGGCGGCGCACAAGGTCATTCTGCTCGATGCGGGCCATGTTGGACAGAATCTCTACCTCGCCTGCGAGGGCATTCACGCCGGGACCTGCACCCTCGCCGCCTATGACCAGGATCGAATGGATTCCCTGCTGGGCGTGGATGGCGACGAAGAATTCACCGTTTATTTGGCGCCGGTTGGAAAAGTCAAATAGCCCTATTTCTTCAAGGCTGCCATCACGAGCGCATAATCCGGCTCCTGCGCGATTTCCGGCACCTGCTCGGCCCAGATGATCCGATTGCCGGCATCCAACACCAGAACCGCCCGACTCATCAATCCCGCCAGTGGGCCCTCGGCGATTTGAACGCCATAGACTTTCCCGAAGTCCGGAGACCGGAAAGTGGACAACGTTACCACGTTTTTCAAGGATTGGCTGTCGCAAAAACGTTTTTGGGCGAAAGGCAGGTCGGCGGAAATATTCAGGAGAACGATCCCTGACAACCGGGCGACTTCAGCGTTGAATTTCCCTGCGGAAACGGCGCAAACCGGCGTATCCAGACTGGGAACAATGCTGATGATTTTTCGGGATCCTGCAAAATCAGACAGACTGACATCCTTGAGATCAGCCCCGGTCAATTTGAAATCCGGCGCCGGGGATCCGATTGCCGGGAGAGTGCCGACGGTTCGTAAGGGACTGCCTTTGAACGTAATGGTAGCCATGTGCGTAACTCCTAAAGTTGAACAGTTAATCGGACCGTGTATTGCCGAACGCCGGGTATTGTATCAGCCGGAGCGTTCGTTTGCACGCTAAAACAGGCGACAGCTAAACGGGCGACGACGCGCTAGGTCAGTCATTCCGGCCAGACCCCGTCGGCTGGAGTGGCCAAAGAAGACGGAAAGCCCGAACGTTTTCGCCATCGACGGCGAAATCGAAATCGGAACAGTTGGATGTTGGCTGAATGATTTTCATCGATTTACGGCGTCACTTTGATCCCGATCCCTCACCCGCCCGATCTGATCGAACGGGATGGCTTGGAATCCCGTTCGGAAGGCGGGAGAATCGGGCTTGAGGTTGAAATTCATAACGTCCGCATCGATAAAGCCGGGATCCTGTTCAAACACGACGTTATCCTTGAATTCAATGAGTTGGGGATCGGCGCCCCAGTAGATCTCGGTCCAGGCCCCCCCGACGCAGATATTCCGGATCACCGCGTTGCCCTCCGGAGGGACGCCCCGGTCATCGTCGAGATAGGGATCGAGGTCGGCCAGGCGCGAATACCGGGTGCGGTAGAGCGCCTGCGGCACTTCGGTCAGGCGGTCTTTCAGGGTTCGGACGTTCTGGGTCCAGGCCGGATTCGGATCCAATCCCCGCCCATCGATGGACACCGCCGGCTTGCACTCCACAAAAATATTGTTCTCGACCAGCGTATCACGTCCCCCACCGATAAAAGCCGCGCGTTGGACTTTGTAGAACACATTCCCGACGATCTCGATGCCGCTCACACAATCGTCGAGATAAACGCCCATGGATCCCATTCCCACGCCACCCGTTTCATGGATGAAGTTGTGTCGGACCCGGTTGCCCCGGAACGTCCAGTCGCGTCCGGTGTAGATGGCGCCCACGTCACCGGTTTCCAGGCACACATGGTGGATATGGTTGAATTCGATCGAATGTTCATTCCCGTCAAAGAGAATGGCGCAGTGGGGATGATCGTGGATCAGGTTGTGCGTGACACGGTGCCCGACGCCGTGGAGAATTACCGATGGGGCATAGCATTTGGACCAGCGCGCCTGCCGAAAGAGATGGCAGTTGTGCACGAAGTGGCCGCCCGGGGCCAGGGTCATCCGGTCGCCCCCCGTCAGGGTGACTCCGCCGTCCCCGTTGTCATGGATCACGCAACCGGTCACGCCCTGATTGGTGCCGCCCTCGATCCGGACCGCGTAGTTTCCGGTCAGGCGGATCGTGCAGTCCTCCACGCGGTTGCCTGCGCCGCCGGTCATCGCGATTCCATCGCCGCGGGTGCTTTCAAGAATCAATCCCCGCAGGACAATGTGCGCGGTGTTCTTCATCCGCACCAGGGGTTCCTCCAGCAACGATACCAGGATTTCCTTCCCGGCGAGCGGCGCGGGGGGCCAAAAATAGAGAAGGCCGGTTTTGCGATCCAGAAACCACTCGCCGGGTTGATCGAGTTCCTCGATCACGTTCATGAAATAGAAAGGCTGGCCGACCCGGAACCCGTAAAGTCCATAGGGCGGCTCGGTCTTGATCAGACGCTGTGCGGTGTCCACCGAGGCGATGCGCTCATAGGAGTTGGCCCAATCCCAGGCCCAATAACCATGGACCCAGATATCATCCCGGTCCTTCCATCGCAGGGGACGGTCCCCTTCGTAATGAAAACCGGCCGTCAGATTTCCCTGAGTTCCGCCATGCCCATCATTCCCCCCGCTTCCGGGCGGGATGGCTGCGATCTTGGCCCCGGGGTTTTCGTTCGGCCATCGGGCGAGCGTCATCGGTTTTCCGTCAAAAAACAGTTCCAGATGTGAAGGAACACACGCCCGGCTGAAGCCCCGCGAGCGCAACTGTCCAAAATCGGTGATGCCATGAGCCCGTAAATCGGTCTGCATAACCTGTTCCCGTGCCACGGGATCGAGGCGCGCGAGAATCGAGGCATCTTGTACCCGTTGGAACCCACCAATAATCGTACCGCCGATGAGGCGGACCGTCTCGCCTTGGAAAGCGCGGTAAACCACCGGGGCTTCGGGGGTCCCCGCATCCACCGCCGCCAAATCGAAGGCCCCGCGGCGCGGATAGACTCCCCCCCGGAGTGAAACCGTAAATCCTCCGGCCGGCCGATTTCCTTGCCGCGAAAGCCTGCGGATCGCATCGCGGGCCCGTTCCAACGTGGCGAACGGGCTGGACTGGGTTCCGGGATTAAGATCATTTCCTGCTTCCGCCACAAAAAACTCTTTATGAATCATGAGAGATAATCCTGATGAACCATGTTTTGTAAGGTAGAAACAATCTGGTCCTCCCCATTCATTCGCACGGGGACGGTGCGGGGTTCGGCCGAAACCATGCGATAAGTCGTAACCTTCCCGTCTTTCCAGGAGAAATCGACCGTCAAATTGCCGCGCGCCTTCAGACCTTTCACCGAACCGTCCTTCCAGTCTGCGGGAAGCGCCGGCAATAATTCCAGACAAGGTTTGGGGGTCAAGGTGACATCCCAGTCAAGCCGACTCTGAAGAAGCATTTCCGCAATCCCTGTGCAACCACCGAGATTTCCGTCTATTTGGAACGGGGGATGCGCGCAGAATCGGTTGGGGTATGAGCCTCCGCCATCCGACATGTTAAAGCCGGTCACGTCGGTCGGGTGGAGCAACCGAATAAAAAGCTTGAGCGCCCGATCGCCATCCCCAAGTCTCGCCCCCAGGTTGATGCGCCAGGCCAGCGCCCAGCCCGTACCCGGGTCCCTCCGGCCCTCGAGGAATTTGCGACAGGCCTCCGCCAGTTCGGGAGTACCGCGTGCAGTGTTGCCAAATAGTTCGCGCAACTGCTGCATATCGATGGTCGGGCCGAGGCAGACGGTCGCCGTCCGCCCGTCGGGAAGGCTGAACCGATTTTCCGGCGAATTGGAGGGACCGGTCACGAGCCATCGGTGTTTCGGCTCCTCAATCAGGTTGTCGAGATAGAACATCGCCGACGCCTTCACGATGGGATAGGCCCAGGCCAGGAATTCGCGGTCAAGGGTGAAGGCATAGTGTTCCCATAAGTGTTCGCACAGCCAATCCGAGCCACCGGTCGCGGCCCCCCATGAAGCGTGTTCGCCGGGTGATGTGAATCCCCAGGGATTTGTGATCACATGGGCCACCCAACCCCGGCGCCGGGTACCAAAGGGTGGAGGTGGAATCAGCCATTTTCTACATCCTTCGATCTATCTCAAAGGAACAAACGAAGCGACAATAAAAAGGAGATGGTGGGCACTACAGGATTTGAACCTGTGACCTCTTGCGTGTGAAGCAAGCGCTCTCCCACTAAGCTAAGTGCCCGCAAAAACGTTGAGACCTTATCCCTTTTCCCGCATCATAGCAAGCCCTGAATCACGCCCGGAACCGAACGGTCAACGCGTCCGAAATCCAATCGCCAGGAAGGGGTCCTCATTGTAGATGAGCTCGGCAAAAAACCAGAAGGACTCCGTGATCGGCATCAGGGCGCCAAATGTGGCCACGGCCCGCGTGGTATTTTCGGAGTCATCCACTCCTTCCGTGGATTCGAGGTCTAACTCGGTCAAATCGGTATCTGTTTTGCGATAATCGGCGCCGACACCGCCATACACATAAAGTCCCTCAAAAACAGGGTTGCCGCTGGCGAGCAACAACAGCGACGCCCCCGTGCATTCGTTCACATTGCCGTTAAACCAATAGCCGGCCGCCCTCAGACCGAGGTCCACCGGGACATCGATCGGCAAGCAATAGATCAAGCCGGCCTGAACCGCCAAATCTTCATTGTTGCGTTCGACATCCGCCATGCCCAAATCGACAAACAAGCGCAAATCCTCCAAAACACTGATGGTATCCCGGATGGCATAGCACTTGATATCCTCCCCGATGGTCGCGCCCGCCGTGAAATCGAGGTAGCCCGTTTCCCGTGCCTCGAACGACTCGGCCACTGGCAAACCGAACTGCGCCTGCACCGGAACGGCCATGACCCATGCACTCAAGCCCAACCCAACAACCGCTTTAAGTAGTTTCATCGTTTTTCCTTAATCAAAGGTTGGGCTCTATTGTAACCAAGTTGTGACCGGGGTCAAGTTCTCCGAAAAAAAAGTTGCGTCCCACCCGTTAACCGCTAATCTGTCCTCCATCAAAGCAGGAGACCATCGATGAATGCATTGGAAGAAGGGACCGTCTTGCAACTGGATTTCGGCAAAATCGCCAAAATCGCCGCGAAATGTCCGGACGTGATTCCGGTGGCGGTACAAAATGCCGATACCCGGGAAATCATTCTGATTGCCTACACCAATTCAAAAGCGCTCGAACAGACCATCGCCACCCGTACCGCAATTTTCTGGAGTACGTCCCGTAACGAGCTCTGGGAGAAGGGTAAAACCTCGGGCGAAACCTTTGAGATGATCGAAATTCGGGTCAATTGCGAACAAAATTCGCTGGTCTATCTAGTTCGACCTCGACGGGGAGGAATCTGTCACACCCGGAATAAGACCGGAGCTCCCCGAAACTGTTATTACCGGCGAATCCATTGGGGCACACAAGCGCTGGACAACATCGACCCCTAACGGCTGGTGCTGTCGCCGCCATCCATTTCATAATGCGATTCGATCGGCCCCGCCTCCGCGTCGACCTTGATCATGTTTTCGACGATGGCGCGAATCGATTCCAACCCGGTTGACGGAATAATGATCGCATCCCGGCGCCCCCCCACATCCTCCGTAATCCTTAAAAACCGCCCGCGCGGATTCTGCCGAAGACTGAATGAAAAGAGTTTCCGCTCGACCTGAACTTGTTCTGTTACCAGTTCAATATCCACAACACAACCCTCCCCTGCAACACGACTATTCCTGTTGACAGTCTTATTTTCTTTGTAAATCTCAATAAATAGTATCAGAAACGAACATTTTGTCAAAAACGTTTTTAAAAAATCGATTCAGGTTCGATTCAGGTCCGCCTTGACTTTAATTCCATTCTTCCGTTTAATCGATGGGTTTTTCTTTTTGTGAGGGATTATGCAACTCGGTATTCTGGATGTGGCGAGAGTTTTAAATGTTTCAGAAAAAACGATTTATCGATGGATTCAGCAGGGAGAACTGCCGGCTTACAAAGTCAACGATCAGTACCGGTTTAATCGGGCGGAACTTCTGGAGTGGGCTCAAGGCCAGAAGATCCAGGTCTCGGCGGAGATCTTTCAGGAACCGGACCGATCCGGGGAACTGACTCCGGGGCTGGCCGACGCGATCGAGGCGGGCGGGATTTTTTACCGGGTGCCGGGGGACGACAAGGCGTCGGTATTGCGTTCCGTGGTTGAAGTGATGCGCCTGCCGCCGGAGATGGATCGCGACTTTCTGTTACGGGTGCTGTTGGCGAGGGAAGCGATGGCGTCGACCGGAATGGGCGATGGAGTGGCCATGCCGCATGTTCGCAACCCGATTGTGCTTTCGGTGACACAGCCGGCGATCTGTCTTTGTTTTCTCGAAAAACCGGTCGAGTTTGAAGCGATTGACAATCGGCCGGTACATACCCTGTTCACCTTGATCACCCCGACGGTCCGGGTCCATCTTTATCTCCTTTCACGGCTGGCGTCCCTCCTGCTGGATCCCGGATTTAAGGCCGTTTTAAACCGGCAGGCGCCCCGGGAAGAAATCCTCGCCGCCGTGCGCACCTTTAAAAAAGAAACTAAACCCTAGCGTCCGGTTATTGGATTCACCTCGTCCCATGATATTAATACTCACAACCTTGGCAATCCTCGTGTGCGGAGGGCTGCTTTCGCTGTCCGTGGGTCGCCATCCCCGGTGGGCCACCGCACTCGGCGCCTTTTGTCCGGATGTTATGGGTGGCGTTTGTCTGGCAGGTCATGCGATAATGGGTGACTTATGAATGAAGGGTTGGTCATAGTGGGAATCGGGTGTCATGCCCTCAGTGGAGTACCGGGACTGTTTTTACGGCGACATCAACAGACGGGCCAGCGGCTGGCAATGATACTGGCCGTACTGGGTTCAGTCCTCGGCATCGCGGGGGCCCTGGCCGCCACTCTGTCGGGTCCCCATCGATCATTGTCCATTGTCCGGCTGGACGCAATAGCCGGATTGTTTCTGATTCCCATCTTCGGGATATCGGCCTTGGGATCCATTTATGGGCTCCCGTATTGGGCGCAAACGGATCATCCCGAAAATGGCCGGAAATTGCGTTTATTTTACGGCTGGATGACGGCGGGAATGGCGGGGGTGGCGGTGTCGGCCAATTCCCTTTTATTTCTGTTTGCCTGGGAAGTCATGGCGCTCAGCGCGTTTTTCCTGGTTTCCACGGAAGATCAGGTGCGCGAAGTGCGGGAAGCCGGCCTTCTCTATCTCATTGTCACGCATTTTTCAACCCTCTGCCTGTTTGCCGTTTTTGCGATCTGGTATGTCGTCACGGGCTCGTTTGCCTGGGGACCTTTGCCCGCGAACGGGGTGTCCCCTTCGGTGGTTACGGCGTTGTTTATATTGGGAGTCATCGCGTTTGGAATCAAAGCGGGATTGATGCCGTTTCATATCTGGTTGCCGAGTGCCCATGCCGTGGCTCCGAGCCACGTCTCCGCGATGATGTCGGGAGTGCTGATCAAAATCGGTATTTATGGATTGGTTCGCCTGTTGTCGTGGTTGCCGACCCCCCCGGTTTGGTGGGGAGGCACCTTGTTGGCGCTGGGAACGGTGTCCGGCGTATTGGGCGTGGTGTTTGCGTTGGGGCAACACGATCTGAAACGGCTATTGGCGTACCATAGCATCGAGAATATTGGGATCATCGTGATGGGACTGGGACTGGCCGTGATCGGACGGGCACTGGATGTCTCAGCGTGGATCGTATTGGGATTGGCGGGGGCCTTGTTGCATGTTTGGAACCATGGATTATTCAAAGCCTTGTTATTTCTGAGCGCCGGCTCGGTGATTCACTCGACCCATACCCGGGTGATCGATCAACTCGGGGGGTTGGCGGCGGCCATGCCGCGGACGGCCCTGCTTTTCGCCGTGGGCGCGGTGGCGATTTGCGGGTTGCCGCCCTTGAATGGATTTGTGAGCGAACTATTGATTTATCTCGGCTTATTCAGGACCTTGGGCATCGGGGCGGAACCCTCCTGGGCGGGGGCCGCGACTGCCGCCGCCCTGCTGGCGTTAATCGGGGCTTTGGCGGTCGCCTGTTTTGTGAAGGCCTTTGGCGCGGTTTTTCTTGGGTCAGCGCGATCCGACGCCGCACGACAGGCTCATGAATCCGGGCGATTAATGACCGGGCCCATGCTGGCCTTGGCGATCTGTTGTTTGGTGATCGGCCTGTTCCCCCGGGTGGTCAGTCCGATGCTGGATCATGCCATTTCGGCTTGGGTTCCGGAATTGGCCGCCGATCTTCCCGCACTGGGAAGCCTGGCCCCCCTGGGGTGGATCAGTGGGGGCAGTTTGGCCCTGGTGGGGTTATTGCTGGGAATCGGGTTGGTGCTGGCGATTCGGCTCCACCGTAGCCGGGTGGCGACGGCGGCAACCTGGGATTGCGGGTATGCGGCGCCGACCCCGAACATGCAGTACACTGCCTCCTCCTTTGCGCAGATGTTGAGTGGCTTCTGGGCTTGGGTGTTGCGGCCGCAAGTCCCTGCGTCCACGAAGTTGGCCGTGTTTCCGGACCGAATGCGCTTTCAGAGTCATGTTCGCGATGCGGTATTGGACGAGATACTCCGACCCGCCTATCAGGTCTGGGTCAGAATTGCCTCCGGCTTTCATTTTTTTCAAGCGGGTAATATTCATGCCTATTTGGCCTATATTGTGGTCTTTTTGATCGGGTTGCTGTTGTGGAGGTAATATGACGCACCTGTTCGTGCATATTTTTATCCTGTTGGTCTTGCCGCCCTTGTTGTTGGGGGTTATCGGCAAAACCAAGGCCGTGTTCGGGGGACGGAAAGGCCCGCCCTTATTACAACCCTATTATGACTTGATCCGATTGGCCCAAAAGGGTTCCGTCTTTAGCACGACCACCACGTGGGTATTCCGGGCGGGTCCGGTCGTTGGACTGGCCACGGCGCTATTGGCGGGAATGCTGATCCCGTTCGGGGGGCACCCGGCGCCCGTCTCCTTTGCCGGCGATATGATCCTGTTCGCCTATCTCTTCGGCCTGGGCCGTTTTTTCACCGCTTCGGCCGCGCTGGATACGGGATCGGCATTCGAAGGGATGGGCGCGGCCCGGGAGGTGACTTTTTCGTGTCTGGCCGAGCCGGCCCTCTTTTTCTGCTTTCTGGTGATGGCCAAGTTATCGGACTCGCTGTCTTTGTCGACCATGCTGGGGGGCGTGTTCCCGCTGGGCGCCGGAGGGGCCGCGCCATCGCTGGTTTTGGTGGCGGCGAGCCTCTTCATTGTCCTCTTGGTGGAGAATTCCAGAATCCCCTTCGATGATCCGAATACGCATCTGGAATTGACCATGATCAATGAAGTGATGGTGCTGGATCACAGCGGG